>JBFXJF010000016.1:0-48891 GCA_050175155.1 Vulcanibacillus sp. | reverse complement strand
TCTAATTCAAGCAAATCTTCGGTATAATTGGATAAGAGCATAGTAAAACCTCCTAAAATGTTTGTGTTGTGACTTCATTTTATAAGAGATTTTACTTTTGCTCTATATTTTTTTGCAAAAAAATAAAATGTTAGAGCATTGTATTTTTCCAATACCCCAACATTTATTATAGAACCATAAAAAAGTGCTTCATAAAACGAGGCGCTTTTTTATTTTTTAAATCAAATTTTTAAGTTAAGATTTGAAATCTTCCTATATGAGGATTTTATTATACTGGAACTAATTATATTAGACATTTTTACAACTAAATTAAGTCTAGTATTTTGCAAGACTAAGCATTCCATAAATCCTCCCACATTAACAACCCCAGTAATATGAAAATTTCCTATTTCAGGAAGGTTTTTATTTACTCCAGCTCCAGGTTTTAATGGCCCATCTTTAATTTGAATACTCCCCACACTATCATATCTTCCCAAACTTGAATCAATTGCAATAACTCCAGAATAGGGGTAATTATTATTAATCAAATTAATTGTATCTTTTAAGTTTAGCGCGTGAACAGGTTCATCTAGAGTACCAAATATTTTGAAGCCTTCTGGTTGAGCGAGAACTAGTTTACTACCAACAAAAGGACCTAATGCATCACCAGTTGAGCGATCGGTTCCAATACATAGAATTATCCAGTGATCAAACAAGTAGTGATCTAAATAATTATTAATTAAATTTGAAACTTTAAAGCTCGCAGATGAGTCTAGATGGCTAATTGAATTACTAGTATTATTATCTAATAAATTCATAAATACCTCCATAAAAAATATTATTACAAGTATACGTGGTTAGAAACTAAAATATACATTTAAAGATAGTTGTTTATAAAAATTTCAATAAAAAATGTTGTTAGATTTTTAACTTAATTATATTTGTAATATGTTAATTTTGGAGGGAGATTAACTATTGTTAAATAGTATTATTAATGGATTAAAATTAGGTATATTAATAATTGGAACAACTATAGGGGCAGGGTTTGCTTCAGGAAGGGAAGTTTGGGAATTTTTTAGTTCTTATGGGGTGAAAAGTACAACGGGTATTTTTATTTTTATGGCTATTAATACAATTACTAGTATATGTATTGTATCGATAAGTTATAAACATAAGACGTCGAATTATTATGAATTGTTAGTTGTTATAATGGGGAGGAAATTAGCTAAAATTTTTGATATAGTAATATTCTTTTATTTACTATCTGTATCAGTTGTTATGTTTGCAGGAAGTGGAGCTACATTAGAGCAATGGAATTTTCCTTTTGTAATAGGAATTATAGTTTTAGCTATTGCAATATGGATTATTATTATTAGTGGAGTTGAAGGACTAATAAAAATTAATGTTTTATTTATACCGTTATTACTAATCGTCATTTTATATGTAACATATCAATACGTATTTTTAATTCCTAATTATTCAGGAGGACATATTAGATCTAATTTAAAAGTATGGCCCTCAGCTATTACATACTCAGCTCTGAATGCAATTTCTCTATTGGGGGTATTATCGACGATAGGCAACAAAATAAAATCGAGAATAGAAATATTTATAGGTGGAATTTTTGGTGGTCTAAGTCTGGGAGTCGTCGCTTTAATGCTAAATCTTTCCATACTTAAAGTGGAATATGTACAGCAATACGAAATACCATTATTTTCTTTAATTTCAAAAGATAAAATGTTTTTATTATTAATAGCTTCTATTACAATTTGGTTAGCAATATATACAACAGCGTTAAGCAATATCTATAGCTTAGTAACTCGCATTCAAAATAGATGGACTAACCTCTCAACTAGCAAAATAACTTTTATAATTATTTTAATTATAGCGCCTCTTTCCTTTTTCGGATTTTCTATATTAGTAAATATACTCTATCCCTTATATGGGGTAATAAGCTTATATTTAATGGCAACTATTTTACTCTACCCTTTCCAAAATTAGATAGAAATAATATAATAAACAAAGCCATTATATTATTGGAGTTTTAGGAGGAGGGCAATTATGGATGGTAAACATTTTGATTTAAATGACATTGTTGAAATGAAAAAACCTCATCCTTGTGGTACGAATGCATGGAAAATAATACGTATGGGAATGGATGTTAGAATAAAGTGTATGGGATGTAATCATAGTGTTCTCATACCCCGCAATGAATTTGAAAGAAAGATGAAGAAGGTAATAGGCAAGGAATAGCTTTAATAATTTATCTATAGGATGGGGGATAATATGCTGAGAGAATGGAGATCTGCTTGTCCTTTGAATTGTTATGACGTTTGTGGATTTAGAGTATTTACAGATGGAAAAGAAATTTTAAAAATTAAAGGTGACCCTGACCATCCAATAACAAAAGGTAAAATATGTGGAAAAGGTAAGTTAATTAAGAATAGGATTTACGATAAAACTAGATTATTATATCCTTATAAAAAAGTTGGTGGTAAATTTGTTAAAATAAATTGGGGACAAGCTATTAGAGAAATAAGTCAAAAAATGTTAATGGCTAAGGAAGAGTTTGGACCTACAGCGATATTACATAGTTATGATTATTCCTCAGGGGGATTATTGAAGGGATTAGATAGAAGGTTTTTTAACTATTTTGGAGGAATGACAGAAGTAGACGGAAGTTTATGTTGGGGAGCAGGAATTCAAGCGCAAATTTATGATTTTGGGAATTCCTTATGTCATGATGTTAAAGATATAATTAATGCGAGAACAATTATAATTTGGGGTAGAAATATTACCACGACGAATAGTCATCTTTACTCATATATTCTAAGAGCGAAAGAAAATGGATCGAGGTTAATAGTTATAGACCCGATTAAAACCAATATTTCTAAAAAAGCTGATATGTATATTAATATTAACCCTGGAATGGATGGGGTACTAGCATTAGCTATAAGCAAAATAATTATTGATAAAAATTTACATGACAAAGATTTTATAGATAAGTATACTCTAGGGTTTGAAGAATTTAATCATCAGATTAGAGAGATTGATATAAATAAAGTAGCTAAAGAGATAGGAATATCTATTAGAGATTTAAATGAACTATCGGATATTCTGGTAGAACGAAAACCAGTCATGAGTTTTTTGGGATTAGGTATGCAGAGATATTCAAACGGAGGAAGTACAGTTCGAGCGATAGATGCTCTAATTGCTTTGACGGGAAATGTCGGTATTAAAGGTGGCGGTGTTCAATATGCCAATTTAGCCGTAGGTAATAGTTTTAATTGGGGAGAACTAATAAGGGAAGACTTATGTTTAGATCGTCGTACATTTGCGAGAGCATCACAAGCAGAACAGATACTTACAGCAGATGAACCTCCAATAAAAGTGATGTTTATTTCAAGAAGCAATCCCGTTGTTCAATTACCTAATATAAATCAAACAATAAAAGCTTTAAATAAAGTTGAAACTAAGGTTGTAATTGATTTATTTATGACGGATACAGCGAAGTTAGCTGATTATATTTTACCAGCTACATCGGTTTTTGAAGAAGAAGACATATATTATGGATCCATGTTTCATAATGTAATCAGATATGGTCCCAAAATTATAGAACCGCAAGGAGAAGCTTGGACCGATTTACAAATATGGTCAGCATTAGCAAAGGAATTAAACTTAATTGGTTTCGATAAAACAATTGAAGAGTATTTAGAAATAGCATTAAAGCCTTTAAATAATATAGGGATTAATTATACATCACTAAAAGAAGTAGGGCAGTATCACTTACCAACAAACCCAGTTCCTTGGGAAGATAAATTATTTACTACACCTTCTGGTAAATATGAATTTTACTCTGATTTAGCAAAAAAAAATGGTTTAAATCCTACAGCAACAGTTTTATATCCAATGGAAAGTGTTCAGAATAATGAAGAATTAAAGAAAAAGTTTCCCTATAATTTACTGACAATTCATCCGCAAAAATCACTACACTCACAACACCGTTTTTTAATTAAAGAGGTGCCTTGGATAACAATTGCTAATGAGACTGCGATTGAAAATAATATTGGAAATGGTGATAAAATTAGAGTTTATAATAATAGAGGGGAAATACAAGGTTATGCAAAAGTAAGTCAAGATATTAATAATAAAACAATAGCAATTGAAGAGGGTTGGTGGCTAGATACTGGATTTTCTGGCAATTATTTAACATCAAATGAATTATCTGATTTAGGGAAAGGTAGTATTATTTATGATTGTGCAGTAATGTTATCTAAAATATAATACTAAAAATGAGTTACAATAGGTGGAATGATTATTATTAAATAATCAATTATCGATGTAATTACTTGAGGAGTGAACTAAATGCCGTTAACAACTGGTATCGTTGGGTTACCCAATGTTGGTAAATCAACGTTATTTAATGCAATTACCCAGGCTGGTGCTGAAGCAGCTAACTATCCATTTTGTACAATAGACCCAAATGTAGGGGTAGTTGAGGTTCCTGATGACAGACTACAAGCTTTAACTATGATAGTTAATCCTAACCGTATCGTTCCAACAACTTTTGAATTTGTTGATATCGCAGGTCTAGTGAAGGGTGCTAGCCGAGGAGAAGGACTAGGAAACAAATTTTTAGCACATATTCGGGAAGTGGATTCAATTGTACAAGTCGTAAGATGTTTTGAGGATGATAACATATCACATGTCTCAGGTAAAATTGACCCTGTCAATGATATCGAAATCGTTAACTTAGAATTAATTTTGGCTGATTTAGAGTCTATTGATAAAAGAATAGATAAGTCTAAGAGGAATCTAAAGGGCGGCGACAAAAAAAGCTTATTAGAAATTGAGATTCTTGAAAGAATTAAAGTGACGTTGGAAAATGAAAAGCCTGCAAGATATACCTCATTATCAGATGAAGAAAAATTGGTTGTTAAAGAACTACATCTTCTAACAATGAAGCCCGTTTTATATGTTGCAAATGTTAGTGAAAATGAATTCAGCAACCAAAATACTAATAATAGGTTTGTTAATCAAGTAAAAGAGTACGCAAAGTCTGAAGGTACGGAAGTAATTGTTATTAGTGCAAAATTAGAAGCAGAGATAGCGGAGCTTGAAAGTGAAGATAGAGAAATGTTTTTGAAAGATTTAGGTGTTGAGGAATCAGGGTTAGATCAGCTAATTAAAGTTGCTTACAAAATGTTAAACTTAATTAATTATTTTACTGCAGGAAAGATTGAGGTTAGAGCCTGGACAATATTAAATGGAACAAAGGCACCTCAAGCAGCAGGGGTAATTCATACTGATTTCGAAAAAGGTTTTATAAGAGCTGAAGTAGTAAGTTATCACGATTTAATCAGTTCAGGATCAATGGCACAAGCGAAGGAAAAGGGACTTGTGCGGTTAGAAGGTAAAGATTATATCGTAAAAGATGGGGATGTAATGCATTTTAGATTCAATGTGTAAGTAAATAGATAGTTTTAAATAAAAATTATAGGATTACTTAAAATTAGTAGTGAAAAAGTATTATTGCTATGAAATTCTAAAAGTGGTATAATACAAAAATGCGAGTTCAGAAACTCGCTCCTTGCTCTATGAAATGTAGGGCCGTTAAGACCATAAGGAGGTGAATTTAATGCGTAAATATGAAGTAATGTACATTATTAGGACGGATATTGAACAAGATGCAATTAAAGCGTTAGTAGAAAAATTTCAAAAACTGATAATAGATAATGGTGGAGAGATTCAGAAACTAACTGAAATGGGTAAGAAAAGATTAGCATATGAGATTGATGATCACAAAGAGGGTTATTATGTTTTGGTGAAGTTTAATTCAGAACCAAATGTAGTAGCTGAACTTGATAGAGTATTTAGAATAACTGAAAATGTACTACGCTATCTTATCTTAAAAGATGAAAAATAGTTATAGGGGGGATATAAATGTTAAACCGTGTGATTTTAATTGGACGATTAACTAAAGACCCTGAATTGCGATATACTCCTAATGGGGTAGCTGTCTCAACTTTTACATTGGCAGTTAGTCGTAACTATACAAATCAACAAGGGCAACGAGAAACTGATTTTATTAATATTGTTACTTGGAAAGGCTTAGCGGAAACAGTAGCTAATTACCTTAAAAAGGGACGTTTAACAGCAGTAGAAGGTAGATTACAAATTCGAAATTACGATAATAATGAGGGCAAGAAAGTATATATAACAGAGATTATAGCAGATAATGTTCGTTTTTTAGAATCAAATACTAAAAATTCGGATGAATCGAGAAATAATCTAAGTGAGAAAGATCCTTTTATTAATGAGGGGAACCCAATAGATATTTCTGATGACGATTTACCTTTTTAGTTAAAGCATTCAAAAGTTACGGGTAAAATTTTTAAGGAGGGATATACATGGTTCGTAAACAACGTACTGGAAAAAGACGTAAAGTTTGTTTTTTTACTATAAATAAAATAACACACATAGATTATAAAGATATTGAATTATTAAAGAAATTTATTAGTGAGCGTGGAAAAATCCTGCCACGTCGTGTAACGGGAACGTCGGCAAAATATCAAAGACAATTAACTACAGCAATAAAAAGGGCTCGTCACATAGCATTATTACCTTATACGACAGAATAAATAAAATTTGTCAATAAACTAAAAATCCTCGTGAGAGGATTTTTAGTTTATAAGCATCTATAATAATAAGTTATTTTTTTTAACAAAATTTTGATATAATATTTAATACACACATAATAAAGGGAAAACAATATAAGACGTTGAAGTATTTTATGATTTTAGTAGTATGTATAATAAGGAGCGAGTATCATTGGATAAACCCAGTAACGTACATATAGCAAAAAATATTAAAGTACTAGAATGGTTAAAGGCTGAGATAATTGAGCATGTAAGTGCCCTTTTCAAGGGATTATATCATGGAAAAGAATCTCATATTGTAGATAGTTTAGCAAGTCTGTTAATTGCGATTTATGTATTAGCTAGAAGGATCGGGATACCTTTTCATAAAATAGATAAAGCAGTTATTGATAAGTTACATGAACATAAGGCACAAGGGCATGAAATTGAAGAATGGTATGGAGATCTAACAATATTGGAACAGTATATAAAAAACAAATAAGAGGTGTAATGTTTGACAAAGAATAAGAATTTAACAGAAAATACATTAGCCAGTTTAATCTATCTTACGCTTTTAATAACAACTTTATATACTCCTTTTGGGTTATTCACATTTTTTATATTATCCGGACCATTTATATTTGTAGCCCTTCGAAATGAAAATAAAGTTTTTTTAATAGTTATAATAATTAATCTTTTAGCATCAATTCTTATTGGTTCGATTGTTGCATTATTTTTATCTATTTTGGCTGGGTCTGTGGGATTTACAATGGGGAGGTATTATAAAAGAATAAGTTTATTAGGAACTATGTTAAGTGGAATTATTGTAGTAATAATTAACATAGTTGTATTACTATTTATAGGAAATATGTTCTTTGACGTTAATATATCTAATACATTTAATGAAATGATGCGGATTTCATTTGATTCGACCGAAAGAATTCTTAATAACTTAGGAGATGAACAACAAACAGAGCAACTAATCAGACAATATAAAGAATTTCTGGAGATAGCTAGCTTGTTAATTCCATTTATATTTATAGTTTTAGCTAGTTTATATGTAACTATAAATCACTTGGTAGCAAGTATTATATTAAACAAGCTAGGTTTTGAAATTCCTAAATTGCCTCGATTTAGGAATTGGAAATTTCCTAGAAGTATAATATATTATTATTTTATCGTGGCAATTATTTACTTAATTAATCCTAGTAATTATTCGTTAAAAGTTATTGTAACAAATTTATTTCCTTTACTTACTATTATATTATTAATTCAAGGTCTATCTTTTATTTTTTATTATTCGTATTATAAAAAATTTGGGAAAGTAATATCGATAATTGCAGTAATATCAATCTTTATACCAATTTTGAATCAAGTGGTTCAAATAATAGGAATTATTGATTTAAGCTTTAATTTACGAAAAAGTTTAGCGGGGATTGAAAAACTATAAGCGATATTAGCAAAAGGAGGAACCTAATAGATGAAAGTTATTTTTTTAAAGGATGTAAAGGGTAAGGGATTTAAGGGCGATGTTAAGGAAATATCTGATGGGTATGCTAGAAATTTTTTACTTCCAAATGGGCTAGCAAAAGTTGCAAATACTACAAGTATTAAAGAGGTTAGTCTATTTAAAGAAAGTGAAGAAAAAAGAAAAATAACAGAATTAAAGGAGTCCAATGATTTAGCGTTAGAAATTAATAAACTAATTTTAAGTATTATTTCAAAATCAGGGGAAACTGGAAAATTATTTGGAGCAATTACCTCTAAACAAATTGCTGAAGCACTACTAAAGGAGAATATAAAGATAGATAAAAGAAAGATTTTGTTAGAGGAACCTATAAGGACAATAGGAATAACTGAGGTAAAAATTAAATTACATCCAGATGTAATAGCAACAGTGAAGGTGCATGTTAAAGAAGAGTAATAAATATGTAATTATTAAACTAAAAGGGGAATTCAGAAAATGAGCGAACTTTTTATAGATAGAATTCCACCACAAAATATAGAAGCAGAACAAGCGGTTTTAGGAGCAATTCTATTAGAAAAAGAAACACTAATTACTATAAACGATATATTAACAGCTGAAGATTTTTATCGAGCAGTTCACCAAAAGATATATAAAGCGATGATTAATATATCTGAGACAAGAGAACCGGTTGATTTAATAACACTAACAGCAGAATTGCAGAAGAATAAAATACTTGAAGAAATTGGTGGAGTAACGTATCTCACCGATTTAGTTAATGCTGTCCCAACAGCGGCAAATGCAGAGTACTATGCTAAGATAGTAGAAGAAAAGTCTATTATAAGAAGGTTAATTAAAGTAGCAACAGATATTGCAACTACTGGATATTCAAGCGGTGAAGAGGTTGACGAATTAGTAGGTACTGCTGAAAGAAAAATTTTAGAAATTTCTCATAAGAAAATTAGTAATGGGTTTGTTTTGATAAAGGATATATTAGCAAAAACAATAGATCAAATTGACTACTTGCATAATAATAGTGGAGAAGTTACTGGAACAGTATCAGGTTTTTCTGATCTTGATAAGATGACATTGGGGTTTCAAAAATCAGATCTAATAATTGTTGCTGCTAGACCTAGCGTTGGAAAGACGGCATTTTCTTTAAATGTAGCTCAAAATATAGCTTGTAGAGGTAAATTGCCTGTTGCAATATTTAGTTTAGAGATGGCTGCAAGTCAGTTGGTTCAAAGAATGATTTCTGCAGAGGGGAATTTGGATAGCCATAAATTAAGAACTGGAAGATTAGATGATTCTGATTGGAATAAGTTAACAGCAGCTATTAGTACATTATCTGAAGCGCCTATTTATATTGATGATACGCCAGGGATAAGTATTTTTGATATTAGGTCTAAAGCACGTAGATTAAAAATGGAAAAAGGATTAAGCCTTATTATTGTTGATTATTTGCAGTTAATAACAGTCAGGGGAAAATTAGATAACAGACAACAGGAAATTTCTGAGATATCAAGGCAATTGAAGAATATCGCCCGAGAATTAGAAGTACCTGTTATTGCTCTATCCCAGTTAAGTCGGGCGGTAGAACAAAGGCAAGATAAAAGACCAATGTTGTCAGATATTCGAGAATCTGGAAGTATTGAACAAGATGCAGACATTGTTACCTTCTTATATCGTGAAGATTATTATGACCCAGAAACTGAAAATAAAAATATTGTAGAAATTATTATTGCTAAACATAGGAATGGCCCTACTGGTAAGGTGGAGCTAGTATTTTTAAAAAATTATAATAAATTTGTAAACTCGATTAACAAGAAAGAAGAATCACGGCAAGATTAGGCGGACGAATAACGAACGTTTAGGTGTTTTACATAGATAACGTTCGTTATTCGCGTTGACAATTTATATTTCTACTGTTAAACTGGATACGTTGTGTTGATTTAGACTAGGATATTAGGGGGTACTTTTAAATGTCTACAGTAGTTGTAGTGGGAACCCAATGGGGCGATGAAGGAAAAGGTAAGATAACAGATTATTTAGCGGAAAATGCCGAGGTTGTTGCTAGGTACCAAGGTGGAGATAATGCTGGTCATACAATAACTATAAACGATAGTAAATTTAAACTTCACTTAATTCCATCGGGAATTTTCTATTCTGATAAAATTTGTGTACTTGGAAATGGTATGGTTATAAACCCTAAAGCACTAATTACTGAAATTAATTACTTGCATAACAAAGGATATAGTACGGATAATTTAAGAATAAGTACTAGAGCACATATTATAATGCCATATCATATTAAATTAGATGCTATGGAAGAGGAAATGAAAGGTACAGAGAAAATTGGAACTACTGGTAAGGGAATTGGACCGGCTTATATGGACAAGGCAGCAAGGGTAGGTATTAGAATAGCTGATTTCTTAGAAGTTGATGAGTTTAGAAAAAAAGTTGAAAGAAATTTAAAAAAAAATAATAGGTTGTTCGAAAAATATTATGAGACAGAAGGTTTTTTGGTCGAGGATATAATAAATGAGTATAACCAATATCGTGAAATCATTCGCCCTTACGTAGTAGATACTTCAGTTATTTTAAATGACTTTATCGATCAAGGGAAAAGGATTTTGTTTGAAGGGGCACAAGGAGTTATGCTTGATATTGATCATGGAACGTATCCATTTGTAACTTCATCCAGTCCGGTTGCGGGTGGTGTTACCATAGGTTCTGGTGTGGGTCCCACTAAAATTGACCATGTAGTTGGTATTTCTAAAGCTTATACTACCCGTGTTGGTGATGGCCCTTTCCCTACTGAACTTAATAATGAAATAGGGGATAACATACGAGAAGTCGGAAATGAATATGGTACCACTACCGGTAGACCAAGGCGCATTGGTTGGTTTGATAGTGTAGTAGTTAGACATGCCTGCCGAGTAAGTGGAATAACAGAATTATCTTTAAATTCTATTGACGTCTTAACGGGACTAGATAAATTAAAAATTTGTGTTGCTTATAAATATAAAGATCAAATAATCGAAGATTTTCCTGCAAGTTTAAATGTACTAGCTGAGTGCGAACCCGTTTATGAAGAATTCTCTGGGTGGAATACTGATATTACGAACGTGGGTAGTTTAGAGGATCTTCCATTGAATGCAAGACATTACATTGAAAGAATATCGCAGTTAACGAGAACTCCAATAGCAATTCTTTCATTTGGACCTAACAGACAGCAAACTCTTAAATTGCGTGGTGTTTTTGCTTAAAGTATAAAAAAGCTTAGAAAATTTCTAAGCTTTTTTATACTTTAAGCTCCTAATTTACTAGCAAACATAACGAAGAATATACTTGATACTTGTAAATATAATTGCAAAATGTTAATATTAAGTTCATCTGTAAATTAAGTATTGAAATAAGCAAGTTGCCAGTAGTTCATCTGTTATATGTATAACGTTTGGGAAAAAGGGAAAAATAAGGGTTAAAAGTCATATTTAGAATTATAATTAGATAAATACGTAGTAATATAAATTACAACATTTGTAACTTGCTGAAAGTAGAAGTTGTATGATAAAGTGAGGAATATGTAAGTGAGTGTATTTAATATTAGTTTGGGGATGTATACTAACATAGTGATAAAATGATTAGATTAATAGTTTAAGAATTATTTTTTAATTAAAAAACCTAGTATGTTTAAATTAGAATGTTCATATATTTAATAATAGTTAATATTATAAAATTTATTAAAATAGGTTTTTTAAGGCATTCTTAGCAATGAGGAGGTAATCATGGATAATAGTAAATTTACCGGTGTAATAGGTAAATTATACCAAGAATTATCGAAATTAAAATCTTCAGGTAAGCTGCAATTATTAAACCAATACATACATGACAAGCAAAGGTTAATTATAATTAGCTCTATTACTGGACTTGTTATCATTGGTTCTTCTTATGGGATATATTACTTTAATAGTGATACAATATATCACGTAATTGTAGACGGAGAAGAGATTGGAATAGTTAATGATAAAGATATAGTCATTAATTGGGAAGAAGAGCAAGCTAACAAAATTAAACAGGAGCTAAATAGTACGGAGTTAAATGTATTTAATGAAATTACTTTTAAATCTGAAAGAAAAATAAAAACAACATATGATAATGAACAAACACTTACATCTTTGGGGGAAATTATTAAATTCGAAACTACAGGAGTCGAAATTATTGTAGATGGCAAGGTTATTGGTGTTGTAAATAATCAAGAAATTGCAGAAAATTTAATAAATCAAATCAAGGAAGAATATATGCCCAAAAAAGGGTTATCTGTAAGTGCGGCTTCTGTTGAGGATTCTAATAGTCAGGAGATACAACTTAATGATGTTGAAATTAAGGAAGAAGTAACTTTTCAAGATGTTATAGTTAACCCAGATGAGGTAATGTTAGAGGAAGATATGTTTACATTACTTAAAAAAGGTACGTTAGAAGAGAAGGTATATACTGTTCAAGAAGGAGATACCATATCAGGGATTGCGGCAAGATTTGACTTAACAACTGATCAAATTTATAAAATGAATACCTGGTTAAGTGGTGAACTTATACACATAGGTGATGAAATAGTAGTTACAGCTTTAACGCCGCCTGTAACAGTTAAAACCTCAGAGATAACAAAACAAACTGAAAGAATACCTTATAAAGTGGAGTATAAGTCAGATAGTTCAATGTTTATAAACGAATCAAAAGTGCTGGTAAAAGGCGTTGAAGGAGAAAAACTTGTTGAATATTCTTTTATAAAAGAGAATGGAATAATAATTGAAAAGATAATTTTAGACGAAGAAACAATAAAGGATCCAATAACGAAAGTAATACTTAAAGGGACGAAATTAGTACCGACAAAAAGTTCAGGAACTATAGGATGGCCTACATATGGAGGTATAATTACAAGTCCATACGGTCCTAGATGGGGAACATTTCATTATGGAATAGATATATCTGGGGTAAGTGATAGAACTATAAAAGCTGCAGATAATGGAACCGTTTCATTTGCTGGATATAATGGTGGTTATGGTAATTGCGTAATAATTAACCATGAGAATGGAATTCAAACATTATACGGACATTTAAGTACTATTAGCGTTTCAGTAGGTACCAGTATTGCAAAGGGTCAGAAGATAGGGGTTATGGGAAATACAGGGAACTCGTATGGAGTTCATCTGCATTTTGAAGTAATAGTTAATGGGGAGAAAAAAAATCCAATAAACTATGTTGGTAACTAACAAATAAAATAGCAAAAAGAAATAGGCTTGGTTCTAAAAAAAGGACAAGCCTATCTTTTTATTTAGAAGCATATTTATAATTCTAAATAAATAAATGCATATGGTAAAATATAATTAGTCAGTTAAAAAACTATGTATAAATTTATGAGGGGTAAATATATGTATAAAATATTAGTAGTAGAGGACGAAATATTAATATCAGATATTCTAAAATTTAGTTTAGAAAAAGAAGGTTATAAAGTATATACTTCTTCTGATGGCATTAATGCAATACAAAAAACTAAAAGTATTAATCCAGATTTAATATTATTAGATTTAATGTTACCAGGGAAAGATGGTTATGAGGTATGCAAGGAGGTAAGAAGATTTACTAACAATCCTATAATAATGCTAACTGCAAAAGATACAGAATTTGATAAAGTATTAGGTTTAGAAATGGGTGCAGATGATTATGTTACTAAACCATTTTCTAATCGAGAATTAATGGCCCGAATTAAAGCTAACATTAGAAGAAATAATCAAAATGATAATATTGAAATATCAACTAACCAAATTTTTATAGGCGAGATAATGATAAACCCAATAACATATATAATTAAGAAAAAAGAAGAGTATATAAATTTAACACATCGGGAATTTGAATTGATTCTCTATTTAGCAAAACGTAAAGGAATTGTACTAACAAGAGAACACCTCCTACAAGAAGTTTGGGGATATGATTATTTTGGAGATGTAAGAACGGTTGATGTTACAATAAGAAGATTAAGAGAGAAAATTGAAGATAACCCAAGTAACCCTAATTATATAATTACAAAAAGGGGATTAGGATATCTTTTAAAAAATCCATCAGAGAAGGAGTAGTTCGCTTGAGATGGGGAGTCTTTTTCAATAGCATACAGTGGAAGTTAATATTGATATATATATTGTTAATTTTAATATCGATGCAGATAATCGGTTTATATTTTGTTCAATCAACCGAAGATTACTATATTGATAACTTTAATAGAACATTAGATATACAGGCAAGCTTACTTTCGGTAAATTTAGAGAGATATTTATTAGAGGAAAGTCAAAACAGTGATGATATTAATGAACTAGTAGAAAATTTATTTGCTTTAAATGGAGTGGATGTTTCAATAGTTGATAATAGTGGTTTTATTATAAGTACCACAGAAAAAGGGACTCCTAGCATAGTTGGTCAAAAAATTTCTCAAACTGATGTAAACATAGCACTCCTTGGAACTAAGAGCGAGATAATAAGAATAAACCCAGACACTGGAGATAGGATGAAATACTTAGCATTACCCATAAAACAAGGGAACAATGTTTTGGGGGTAGTGTTTATGAAAGCATCAGTTGAGAGTGTTTACGATACAATATATCGTATAAACAAAATTTTATTTACTGCAATAGTCATTGCATTAGTGCTAACGGTTATCTTAGGTATTCTATTATCAAGAACAATTACAAAACCAATAAAAGAAATAACAAGACAGGCAGAAAACATAACTAAGGGTGATTTTAATCAGGAAGTTAAAATATATAGTAATGATGAAATTGGTAATCTAGGTAAAACATTTAATCACATGGCTACAAGATTATTTGACGCAATAAATCAGACGGAAGAAGAAAAGGAAAGGCTGTCAAATATTTTATTAAATATGAGTGATGGGGTTATTGCTACAGATGAAGATGATATAGTAATTATCGTTAATCAAAGTGCGCTAAACTTGCTGGGATTAAGCGAAAATCAAGTTAGATTTAAAAATATAAATGAGATATTTAAAGGGTTAACTTTAACTAAAGAAAAAGATGACATAATATATAGATATGAAATAGAAAAAGAAATAAAGCTTATAAAACTCAGAATAACACATATGACTCATGCACACAAAGAAAAAAGGGGAGCGATATTTGTATTATATGATGTTACGAAAGAACAAAAATTAGAACAGATTAGGCAGGACTTTGTTGCTAACGTATCACATGAATTAAGAACCCCATTAACAACAATAAAAAGTTACTTAGAGGCATTGCAAGATGGGGCGGTCGAAGATGAAAAGGTTGCAATTAACTTTATTAATGTAGCCAGTCAGGAAACTGATAGAATGATCAGATTAGTTAATGATCTATTGTTATTATCAAGAATAGAAGAAGATAAAACTATTATTAATAAGTCATCTGTTTCATTGAAAGAGATGATTGAGGATGTAGTAGATAGATTTAATTTCAAATTAAAACAAAAATCAATTAAATTAGAATTAAGCTTACCTGATGAAATACCTCTTGTCTATGTTGATAGGGATAAGATTGATCAGGTTCTAGACAATTTAATCTCTAATGCTATAAATTATATAACAGAAAATGGAAGGATTTTAATATCTGTTTACATTAAGAATAAAAAAATCTACATTGAAATAGCGGATAATGGGATAGGTATACAAAAAAAGCATTTTTCAAGATTGTTTGAAAGGTTTTATCGTGTAGATAAGGCGCGTTCAAGAGAAGTAGGAGGAACTGGACTGGGATTAGCTATTTCTCATGAGATAATTAAGGCACATAATGGTGAGATTATGGTAGAGAGTGAAAAGAATATAGGAACTAAGTTTATATTCTATATTCCGCTTAATGAAGAGGATGAAATTTAATGAGGGAGAAGATTAAATCTGTAATATTGTTTATCCTAGTTATAATTAGCTTGTTTTTAACAAGTCTTTTAAACTTCTATAATTTCAATGATCGTACAGTCCCTCTGTTAGAATATTATCCTCAAATAAAATTTGGGGATAATATTGAAGTGCTTCAGTATTTAAAACCAACTGAATTCATTATTCATTTTGGTGATAATACACATACAATAATTAAGTCCGACAATAATCAATATGAAATTCTAGATAGTGCTATTAGAGATTGGACCTTTTATAATATTGAGGTAGAGAAAAGCATAATCAAATGGGATGACTTAATAAAAAATATAGAGGGAGTGGAAGTAATATTTTCGAATCCATTAACTTTTAATGAGCTAATAAACGTTTTTGAGTTTGATAACACAAATTATAATTTTGAAAATATAAATAGGTTATGGATATATGATGAAAAAGGAAGCATTAAAGCTTACTTTATATCTGATAGTTTAGATGAAGTATACTACTCAAATGTATTAATAACAGATGAATTATTAAAAAATTATATTGTAGATGCAAATTCTGAGGTGACATACTCCTTCTTTAAGTCATCCTTGAATAGTGAAGGTAAACTAGTTCAACAAATGTATTACTTGCCAAACGAAGGGATTGATATTGTTAGAGTAAAAGAAACTTATACAATACTTTCGGAGACCGATTTAATTCAGATGTTATTTATAAATCCTAGCGCTGCTAAAAATGTATACGAGCAATCTCAAAAAAAAATAGTTTTATATACTGATGGGATAAATAGCCTACAACATAATATCATAGAAAAAGACATTTCTTATTATCAACCGGTTTTAGATTATACAGATCAATTTGATTTAGGAAAAGATATTAATGCAGCAATAAAGTTCGTAAATCAACACGGTGGATGGGACGGGGAATATATATTAGAGAACGTTGAAAGGAATTACGATGAAGAACGCACGGAGATTGTGTTCAGAAAGTATGTAAATGGAATTCCATTATATGAAGAAAAAGGAATTTACGGATTAATTAAGATGAAGGTATTTGATGGTTTTGTAAGTTTATTTCAAAGATCTATTATATTAATAGATAAAAGCGAAAACGAAGAAGGCAAGTCCTTATCAGGAAAGGAAATTATAAATATAGTAGATGGTAATGGTTTAAGTGCATCAGATATAGAGACAATAAAACTAATATACAAGGTTGAGAAGGTAAAAGATCTTTTAGTTTTAGAACCATATTGGTTAATAGAAACGGGTGATAATAAAAATATAGAAATATTAGCTTGGAGTGAGTAATTATGGATTGGGGAAAAACGAAAAATATATTTATTATTTCATTTTTACTGCTTAATCTAATATTAGGATATCAACTTTATATTAAATATAATAGTTACAACCAAATTTGGACTTTAGATAGTAAGGAAGAATTAGATAGAATACTTGATAAAAGCGGAATCGTTCTAAACGTTGAAATACCACAAACTACACAAGAAATTAGTCTGCTAAGGGTTACTAATAATATAGAATCAGTAAGCGATTCTATAAAATGGACAAGTGGTTTAAATATTAACAGTGAAAAAGTAGAAGTATTTCTCGATGAGAGAATTAGCAATTATAATGAGTATGAATACAGTACAAGCGAATCGAATAATAAAAATCTTTTTGTTTACAATCAAATTAACAATGGGTATTTATTTTTTGATGCAAAAATTATTGTTGAGATAGATCAGGACAGTAAAATAACATATCGTAAAAATTACTTTGAAGTAATAAATTTAGGGTTTAGTAAACAAGTTATAACTTCAACTGAAGCGATAAAAATAGCAGTTGAAGAAAAGGTGATTTTTCCATATTCTAATATAGATAATATAAAACTAGGATATAGAGGGCAGGGAAAAAATAATGCAATATTTGACTTAATACCAGTTTGGGCAATTGAATGTAAACTTAATAATGGAAATTATATAATTTATGTTAATGCTTTAACAGGGGGAATTGAACAGGATTATTAGTTTATGATAAAATAACATAAATTTTAAGCTCCGTGGAGGGGAAGACTTTGATTAGATATAGTATTTTGGCAAGTGGGAGCTCAGGCAATTCAATATACATTGGATCCAATGGTTATAATTTTTTAATCGATGCGGGAATAAGTGGTAGAAGAATTGATGAAGAACTAAAAAACTTAGATGTTAATCCATCTGATTTAGATGGAATTTTCGTAACTCACGAGCATGATGATCATATTAAGAGCGTCGGTGTATATGCCAGAAAATATCGAATACCAATTTATTTAAATAATAATACTTACAGAAACCTTCCTTCTACTGTAGGCAAAATAGATGAAACACTAATAAATATTTTTAATACTGGAGTAACAAAAGAATTTGGCGAATTAAAAGTTGAATCATTTGGCGTTTCTCACGACGCAATAGAACCAGTAGGGTATATTGTCCGCGAGAAAAACTTAAAGTTAAGTATTTTAACTGATTTAGGGTATGTGAGCCAAAAAATAAAAGATAAGATTAGAGGCTCAAATGTATTTCTATTTGAAGCAAATCATAATATTGAAATGTTAAGAATGTCATCATATCCTTGGGTAACTAAACAAAGAATCCTAAGTGACATCGGACATTTATCAAATGAAGCAGCAGGTGAGGCATTAGCTGAAGTTATAACATCAGACACTCAATGTGTATATTTGTGCCATGTTAGTAAAGAAAACAATTTGAGGGAACTAGCAAGAATAACTGTAGAAAATATTTTAGATAGCTATAATATATCCAGAAATAAATTAAGATTGATGGACACATATTCTCATAAATCAACAGAACTAGAGATATTAGAAATAAAAGAAGAGATTTTGTTAAAGTAGTAAATCATAGAGGATAGAATTTTCAGAACTTAATAATTTCTTATAAATACATTAATAAATAATTAAGATTTTTAATATAAAATTAATATAATATAGACTATTAAAAAAGTTTAATAGTAACTAGTTTTTGGTTTTTAGACTATTATTAAATATTCAAAATATGGAGGTTGAGTAAATCCATGGATTTTTACGATGATGAATTTTTTAGCAAAAGAGAAACTAGAAGTAAATTCCCAACTATATTAACTTCATTATTCTCTGCTGTTATAGGTGGACTCATTGTTCTGCTATTATTACCAACATTTATAAACATAGGAATAATTGATATATCAAATGGAGAAGTTACAGGGAATTTAATTCAAGACAACGTCATACCAGTAAGTACACAACCGTTGGATGTAAATATAAATACAGCGATAGTGGATGCCGTTGAAAAAGTGAAACCAGCAGTGGTAGGCGTGGTAAATATACAAGAACAAAATAATTTTTGGAATCAAACTAAAAAAGACGTTGATGCTGGAGAGGGATCCGGCGTTGTTTTTGATGTTATTGGTACTAACGCATATATAGTAACAAATTATCATGTAATTCAAGGAGCGAAGGAAATAGAAGTAGCCTTATATTCGGGGGAAAGAATTAAAGCTAGTGTTGTTGGCGCAGATGCCCTAACCGACCTAGCAGTTATCTCAATAGATAAGAAGTATGTCGAAGGGGTAGCAGAATTTGGTGATTCGACAAATATTAAGCCTGGGGAGCCCGCGATAGCTATAGGAAATCCCTTAGGACAAACTTTTTCTCAAACAGTCACAGTGGGAGTAATTAGCTCATCAAGTAGAAGTATGCCAAGTGATTTAGATGGAGATGGGAATGCTGATTGGGAGACTAATGTACTTCAAACTGATGCAGCTATTAATCCAGGTAACAGTGGTGGTGCATTAGTTAATATAGCTGGTCAAGTTATTGGTATTAACAGTGCTAAAATATCAGATATGGGAATTGAAGGATTAGGATTTGCAATACCGATTAGTGATGCCAAGCCGATAATTTACCAACTAATAGAAAACGGTAAGGTAATACGTCCACAAATGGGGATTTCGCCATATGACCTTCAATCTGTGTCACAAAGCGATAGAGAAAATGTTTTAAAAATACCTGATTCTGTAAATTCAGGTGTAGTATTGCTCGAAGTAACTAAATTGGGTGCAGCAGAATTAGCGGGTTTAAAAAAATTAGATGTAATTGTAAAAATTGATGATTTTGAACTAAAAAATTCTTCAGATTTGCGAAAATACTTATATAATGAGAAAAAAGTAGGAGATAAAATGGAAGTAACATTTTATCGTGAGGGTAAATTACAAAACGTAACATTAACGTTATCTGAATATAAAAGTTGATAAACAATTCTTAATAGGTTATTTTATACTAGTCGATAATTATAGAGATTATCGACTAGTTTTTCGTTGGGGGTTAGATATATGCAGATTACAATAATAGCTGTAGGGAAACTAAAAGAAAAATATTTAATAGATGGAATTAACGAATATCTAAAAAGATTATCACTTTATGCGAAGGTCAATATATTAGAACTAGCAGATGAAAAGGCGCCAGATAATTACAGTGAAAATGAACTAATACAGGTTAAAGAAAAGGAAGGAGTAAAGATACTCCAGCATATTAAAGATAATCAATATGTAATAGCATTGATTATAGAAGGAGAATTACTAAGTTCAGAAGAACTAGCATCTGAAATAGATAAACTAATTACTTACGGTAATAGTCATATTGTATTTATAATTGGGGGTACGCTTGGTTTGTCAAAAAAGGTATATAAAAGGGCGGATAAACATCTGTCATTCTCAAAAATGACCTTTCCTCATCAGTTGATGCGTCTAATTTTGGTTGAACAAATCTACCGGGCGGTAAAAATAAACAAAGGTGAGACGTACCATAAGTAAATTGGGTTTTTTATGATATGTCAAATACATCACATGTGGAGATAGTAGAGTTGATAGATAAGAAATCGGTTACAATTAAAGGTTTAATTGAACTTTAGATGAATAAGTAAATAGTTCCCTCAAACAGCTATTGTTTGAGGGAACTATTTTATCGAGTGAAATTACAACATTTTAGAAAATACACTTATATTATTAATTGTAAAGTAAGGTTTACTAAGTAAACTATCTAATGGCATGTTTCACAAGATAAAACTGATAATATAAGATATTTAATGCATTGAAATATTTATAGGGGGGATTTATGTGAGAAAGGATGAATATATAAGGAGTTTGATTACACTAGATAATAATTATCTTGATATAGTTGGGAAACAAAATGAAACTAGGAAGGATATTCAGCCCAGTTTAGGTGTTGAGGTTGGTAAGTTATTAGGATTTCTAAGACGGGTAATGGGAGCAAAAAGAATATTAGAATTTGGAACATGTATAGGATACTCCACTATCTGGTTAGCAGAAGCGGTTAAATTAATTGGTGGAAAGGTTATATCTATTAAGTATGACGAAAAGTTATATGAAGAGTGTAAAGAAAATATAGCTAAAGCAGGTCTTTCGCAATATGTTGAAATTATTTATGGAGATGCTTCAAAGGTTATAGATGATTTGGAAGGGGAGTTTGACTTAATAATACAGGATTCAGATAAATCTCTATATCCAATTATGCTTAAAAAGTGTATTCAATTGACAAGAATAAATGGAATAATCGTAAGTGATGACTCTCTTTTTAAACCTATGGGTATACCCGAAAAATTTAGTAAACCTGTTGACTTATATAATCAGTTGGTTTTTAATGATAAGCGTTTATATAGTACCATATTACCTATTGGTGATGGAGTAACCATTAGCATTAAAATAGATAATTAAAATATTAGATTATATGATGTTAATATAAAAGCATTGACCCGAAAAAAAAGTTTTGTAGAGTATTTAAAAACTGAATTACTACTTCTAAGAATTTTTAAACAATGCTAAAAAAAATAGAAGAAACCTATGGAAATATTTAAAATTTTCATTGGGAATGAAATCCAATTGTGATAAAATAATAGTGCCTCATAAAATAGTTGTGAGGGGTTCTGGTGAAAGGTTGTCAAGCTTTATCCAAATAATGTCTTTTGCTAACATGAACCAGCAAGCAATAATATTGGATAACGTAAAACAATTGCACTGCATATCGGAATTAACACCTCCATCTGTAGTCAACCATTCTACTGTATACTTAATAGTATATAGGATTAGTAATAATAGCTAGCCATGTTGATAGTGCGAAATCACTTTCATCCGAAACGGTCCTTTTGAAGTCTTTTATAGAATTTAATTGAAGACCATAATGTAAGCTGAAGAGGTGACTGATTTGAATCAGAGTAATAGGCTAAAATTATATACCTCTTCCAGCTCTGCTAAAATTAATTTTAGCAAATATCATACTAAAAATTATAAGCATTTCGATAATAAAGTATCTATAGAAAATGCTGTAGAAAAAATCACTAATCCATGCTGGGTTAAGGGGCATGGATTTTATCCATTTCTTCATTTTAGTTTAAAAGTGAGCAAATATAATAATGATATGAAGGGGAAAGAGAAATTCGAGCCTAAAGAAAGAAGATTATTTTATGCCGCTCACATAGACAGCTTTATTTACAAATATTATGGTGATTTATTAAATGAAAAGTACAACAAATTGGCTTTAGTGCGTGGAATTGATGAACTCCTTAAAAAGAAATATAAAAATAAAGCTAAGAGGAAAAGAATCACCAGGCTCTTGGGAGAAAAGGATTTTAGAAGGTTCAGAAAGTCTGATATAAATAATATTCAGTTCAATAAAAAGGATTTTGGAATCCCACAAGGGGCGGGAATAAGTTCAGTTTGCTCTAACATTTATCTACTAGATTTTGATGAAGCTTTAAAAGAATATGTTAAAGCATATGGGGGACTATATCGTAGGTATTGTGACGATTTAATCATTGTTATTCCATTTCAAGATGATTCTGTTAATTATGATTACATTAGCCACCTGAATAAAATTGAGGAAATTAAAAATCAAACGCCGGGTTTAGACATACAAAAAGCAAAAACCAAAAAATATATTTATAATCAGGGTAAAATATTAGATGAAAATCTAAGGCCTGGGATACTAAACTATTTAGGCTTTGCTTTTGATAGTCACAATGTGAAATTAAGAGAAAAAAGTTTATTTAAATTTTATAGTAGAGCTTATAAAAGAGTTCGCTTATGTAATTGGAAGTCAGAAGAATCTGGTGTAAAAAAGTATCGGAAAAGCCTATATACTAATTATGCTCATCTTGGGAATCGTAAATCAGGCTACGGTAACTTCTTAACGTATGCGGGAAGAGCTCAAAAAATATTTGATGAAGATTCAACAACCAACAACCTTATGGAACACCAGGTAAAAAATCATTGGGGAAAAATTCAGAGGCACCTAATATCCCCTAAACCAAAGGAGCCTATCACCTGAGCAATATGTGCTGGGCTTCTTTAGACAATTAAAAAACCTATTTACAACGATACTGTGAAACGTATCATAAATAAATGTGGTATTTAATTTTTAAGTTGTTAACAAAATGCTTAAAGTTCAGTCTCTTTCACAAAGGGGTCACCGTATACGAAAAAATAGTTCGTAGAGTGGAGGCCCCTTTTGTGTTTTTATAGTATCAAGTTCTCCTAAATTCGCATAAATTATGTGACATAACTATCAGTTAGTCCACATATTAATTGTACATGTAGTAAAAAGCGATTGTTAAGGTGTGAAATGCATGGAGAGGATTATATTAGTAATTTTAACAAGCATTATATGGGTAGTAGCGGGAATAGTTATAACTTGGCATAGTCTAGTTTTTTTATGGGCGATTATATCTTTTGGCGTTTCAAAAAATTTATATATTCCTGAACCAGTAAAGATAACAAGCTATAGTATGCTTGCAATAATTGCCTGGGGATTCATAGTTTTCATATTAAATTTGGTATGGATAAAGTATAACAATTATCATTTAACAAAGAAGAAAAAGAAAATGAATAGTTCAAAGCACCTAGCATATATTGAGAAAGAAATTCAATGGGTAGAAGCTATGATTGGTAAGGTAAATTCAAAAAATTTATTACAAGAGGTTGATAGAGTAAAAGAAAGTTTATCAGTTGTATTATATAAACCCGCAGTTACTACCTTTGAAACTATAAGTCAATCACAAGAACTATTAAATAAGTCAATTTTATTAATGAGGAAGGGTCAATTTACAAATGGGATAAGTTGTTTGAGATTAATTTTAGAGGACTCTGAATCCTCCTTAATAATTAAAAATATTGCAAAAATAAAATTGTCCCAGTGTTTATATGAATTAGGATACGAGGATTTAGCTAATGGGTTAGGTGAAAAGGTAGTTTAAGCATAGATTGGAGTGAGACAAGATGAACCCCGAATACTTTGAGGAGATTATTAAAAATAAGAGATTTGATCGCTCATTACAAGGATATAATCCAAAACAAGTAGATCGATACTTACAGAAAATGACGAATTACTATTTTAAGGTTTCTAACGAAAAAGAAGAATTAGAAAATAAAGTTAAGGAATACGAAAAACAGGAAATTAATATGCGAAATATATTTGTAAAAGTAGAAGAGACAACTGAAGAAATTAAAAAAAAGGCCTTAGATGAAGCAGAAATAATAATTATAAAAGCAAAAGAGGAAGCAGAAGTAATTAGAAATAAATCTATAAAGAATGCAGAAACAATAAAAACTCAAGCTACTAGTGAAGGTGAAAAGCATATTCAAAATCTAATTCAAAATTGCATGATATATGAGGATCAAACAAAAAAATTAATTGGAACTTTATATTTTAAAGTAAGAAGAAGGATTAGTGGTTTACAAGAGGATCTTACAGTTGAGTTAAATGAATATGTAAAGATTCTAGAAAGTACAATTAATAGTACACATCATACTAAAAAAACATTTAACGAGATTAGCAATCAAAACAACTCAATAGATAGGTGGAAACAAAAGGAGGAAGAATTGTTGATTGGTTATAAAATAAGAGAAAATATAAGAAATAATAGTGGAAAGATAGTTGTTCCAAAAGAAACAGTAATAACACCAGAAACTATTAAATTGCTAATTAAAGAAGGAGTTTACGGGGAAGTATTTACAGTGATCGATAGCGAAGCAGACGAGTATGTTAAATAATATATTTCAATATATATGTTATTTTATTATGGGGTACCCCATTGTAATGGCTATTATTTGGATTACATGTGGTCTTATGTACTGGTGGAAGAACGAAAAAAGGAAAACTACGAGTAAACAAAATTTATATGCAAATTGGCCTTATGTAACAATCTTAATTCCCTGCCATAATGAAGAACGAATTATAACTAATACATGTAAAAAACTATTAAAAATAGATTATCCTAAGTATCGAGTAATATTTATCGACGATGCATCTAATGATAATACATCGAAATTGATTCGCAAATGGTTAAACCTGACCTCTAACTTTCATCTATTAAGATTAGAAGAAAACCAGGGGAAATCAAATGCTTTAAATAGTGCATTAGCTGTAGCGGGCAGCACACCTATTACCGTAATAATGGATGCAGATACACTGCCGCATCCTGCGTCAATAAAAATTCTTGTTAAAGAACTTATGTCCTCGCATGATGTAGGAGCAGTAACGGGTCATCCAATTGTAGAAAATCGAAATAATATATTAGAAAAATTACAGACTATTGAGTTTACATCAATTATAGGGCTAATAAAAAGGGCACAGAATCTCTATGGGCATATTTTTTCTATCTCAGGATGCATTGCTGCTTTTAAAACTGATGCATTATTTAAAGTCGGAGGTTTTTCAACAATTACCGCAACTGAGGATATTGATATAACTTGGAGGTTACAAAAAGCGTTTTATCGAGTTGTGTATATTCCTCAAGCCATTGTTTACATCCAAGTACCTAATAAATTTAGTGAATTTTGGAAGCAGAGGAAGCGTTGGGCGTTAGGTGGTTGGCATTTACTGAGAACACATAAAGATGTTCTCTTAAAATGGAAATGGAGAAGGCTATGGCCCATCTATATTGAAGTATTATTATCTTACATATGGTCTATATTATTTATTTTAGGAGTAATTACTTGGATAGTTGCAAATCGAATATTATTATTAGAAGAATTAGGGATAAGTCCGTTGCCTTCATATACATCAATTCTAATACTTATATGTTTAATTCAATTTGTAGTATCTATTAAGCTGAATTATCAATATGATAAAAAGCTATGGAAACTATTCTTTTTAATTATATGGTATCCATTTCTATATTTCTGTATTGGTGCATTATCCGTTTGTCGAACAGCTGCAAAAGGAGTTTTTCAAGACATGGATTCAGCTGGAAAATGGAAAAGTCCGGCTCGAGTTAAATTGAAAAATTAGGAGAAATAAAATTATGAAAAAATGGTTGTTATGCTTAGTAACCGTGATTTTAATTTTTAGCATTTTATTAACTGCGGACAATATATCAAAACACAAAGCTATATATCAACAGGATTTTATACTTACTGGAGAAGGATGTCTTATACTTAATTATCACCGAATTCGAACGTCTGGTCCACTAATCAAGTTAATTGACAGGTGGATAATTTTTTTTACAAAAGATCCTGAATTAATGCTTTACTCTATTTATGAAGATGAGTTTAAAAAACAAATTGCATATTTAATAGATAGAGGTTATCATTTTATAACGCCTGATGAACTAAAGGGATATCTATATAATAGTATAGATATCCCTAAAAAAAGTGTCTTAATAACTTTTGATGATGTAGATGTAAGTGTATATGATAATGCATTTCAATTTTTATTAGAAAAACAAATACCATTTACATTATTTATTATAACTGGGGATGTTGGTAATTTAGATTTTAAAGGGTTAGAGTTAACTTCGTGGAATCAAATAAGAGAAATGAAAAACTCAGGTCTAGCGACAATAGGCATTCATACTCATCAAATGCATGAATTGGATAAGCAAAATAATCCACCATTTTTTTATGATGAAAATTTGGAGGATTTCATTAAAGATACCAAGCTCGCAATAGAATCAATAGAAGTAAACTTAGGAGTTAACTCTATCTATTATGCATATGCTTATGGATTTGGTACCCCTAAAACAGATGAAATTCTTTTAGATTTAGGGTGCGAGTTAATATTTACCTTAAGACCGGGTATTGTTGAACGAGGAGATCCTTCTTACTTTATAAAAAGGGTATTAGTTTCAAAATATAGTTGGAGCAATGTTGTTGAGTGGGTTAAAATGAGCGATTAGAGCTATCTAAAATAATATTTTTACAATAGTAATAGCAACGTGATAAAATACCCTTATAATTTCAAAAATTAAATTTAAATGCTAAAGTTATTATTATCTAATAAATGAATTTACAAAGTATTTAATCACGGTTATATTAATTTTGATACTAAATGCAATTTTTCTGAAAGTAGTTTGTTATAATTATATTATTTAATTATGTTTACTAGATTTTAAAAATTTTAGCAATCTATTAGAGGAGACAGCAAATATGGATAAAACATCAGTTTTTGGGTTGATTCTTGCCTTTGTTGCTATAGGGACAGGAATGGTTTTAAAGGGTGTAAATCTATCGGTATTATTAAATCCAGCTGCTATTTTAATTATTCTTGCGGGTACTACTGCTACAATATTGATAGGTTTTCCTACTTCGGAGGTAAAAAATATACCCAAGTTGTTTAAAGTTGTTTTTACAGAAGAAAAAGGAAAAACCGAAGAAGATTATATTCAAATTTTTACAGAGCTAGCTACTATTGCTCGTAAAGAAGGTCTACTAGCACTAGAATCAAAAGTGGATGAAATGTCTGATCAATTTTTGAAAAATGGTATAAGCTTGGCTATTGATGGCCAGAATGCAGAATTTATTAAGGATGTATTAATGGATGAAATTCAGGAGCTAGAAGAAAGACACCAAGCAAGTGCCTCAATTTTTACTCAAGCAGGAACTTATGCCCCAACTTTGGGGGTGTTGGGTGCAGTAGTAGGCTTAATTGCTGCTTTGGCTAATCTATCAGATATTGATAAACTTGGTCACGCGATTGCTGCTGCCTTTGTTGCGACTTTGCTTGGAATTTTTACTGGTTACGTATTATGGCATCCTTTTGCTAATAAACTAAAAAGAAAATCTAAACAAGAAATAAAAATGAAACAATTAATTACCGTTGGTATATTGTCTGTTCAAGGTGGAGAGTCACCAATAGTAATTAAACAAAAGTTAGCATCATGTTTGCCAAACGAAAGAAGGAAGGCAATTCTAGCTCAAGGAGAAGAGACCAATGTTAAAGAAGGGTAGCAAGAAACATAATGAAGATCATATGGATGAATCATGGCTAATTCCATACGCTGATATACTTACGTTATTGCTAGCATTATTTATTGTTTTGTTCTCTATGAGTGAAATTGATGCTAAGAAATTTGCGGAAATGGCAGAGTCGTTAAATAGTATTCTTGAGGGATCCGAAGGTGTAATGGATTCCCCTAGTTCCCTTCCGCTAGATCAGATGCAAACCTTAAAGGATGACGATGCACAAAATAATCCAAATGAAGAGAAAACTAATGAAAGACAAGAATTACAAGAGCTTCAAAACAAGATGGATGACTATATTAAGGCACAAGATTTAGATACAAAGCTTAAAACCACTTTGGTCGATGAGGGATTGATGCTTACAGTTCTCGATGACGCGTTTTTCGATTCTGGTTCTGCTATTGTTCGTAAAGAAGATTACGATTTAGCAAAGGAGATATCGAGTTTACTGGTTATGGAAACGGATAGGGAAATTGTTGTGAGTGGTCATTCAGATAACGTGCCTATTCACAATGATGAATTCGAATCAAACTGGGAGTTAAGTGTAATGAGGGCAATTAATTTTATGAAAATTTTGCTTGTAAATAACGATTTAAATCCTATGCTATTTAGCGCAAAAGGGTATGGAGAATTTAAACCAATTGCACCAAACACTACAGCCGAGGGGAGAAAAGCAAATCGACGTGTTGAAGTGCTAATTAAAAACAATATATAAATCTTGTGATATAGTCTTATAAATTTATAATATTAAAATAATTTTATTCTCCCCACTAAAATTATGTAAATTATTTCGTATATCTTTAAGATGTAGATAACATTTGAGTTTTTATTAAGAAGATAATATTTTAGATATTTTAAGTTTTAAGAGGGAGAATGAAATGCAACATAAAAATAGTTTGAGTTATATTGAAGAATTAGAGAAATATAAAAATGATATTGAAAAATTAAAAATAATTTTTGAGGCCTCTAATGAGGGGTTTTTTTATATGGATAATAAAAATAATGTACATTTTTACAATACAAATTTTTATGAAAGCTTTGATATTGATTTAAAAAATTCTACTCTTATGGATTGGAATTCTTTGATTAATCCAGAGGATAGGGCAGTGTTAGAAAGTTCTGTAGATATGCAAAGGGTTAATAAAATAGATGTTGTTAAAACGAGGTACAGAGTAAAGAACAAATTTAATGAATATGTTTGGATTGAAGCGATAGGTAAATTAATTTTAAATAATGAAAATGAAGTCGAATACATGGTTGGGTCACATACGGATTTTACTGAGAGGAAAAAGAATGAAGATAAAATATTATACATGGCTTATCATGATGAACTTTCAGGATTGTATAATAGGAATAAAATTAGTGAAGTACTAACCAAGGAGTTAAAATCACCTTCGGGGGCAGGATATTTTTTATATATTGATATAAAAAATTTTAATTTATTAAATGATATTATGGATTATCATGCTGCTGATGAAGTTATAAAGATAATAGCTAACAGATTATTACTTGTAACCCCTGCTAAAAGCTATATAGCTAGAAATTATAGTGACGAATTTATAATATTAATTAACAATAAATACATAGAATCCATAAAGGATCTTACACAGAATATATTAGATAATATAAGACTACCAATAAGCATTTATGGAAGAATTATTAAACTAGATGTAAGAATTGGAGTTTTGTCCTATCCTATGAAGGAAAAAGATTCAGAAACAATTATCCTTGATGCAAAAAAAGTTATTTCAATGATTAAGGATAAGAATATATTAGGTATTTCATATTATGATGGAGAACTTCAAAAGAGTCATTTGAGAAAATTAAATATAGAAAGGTGTCTTCTAAACGCTTTAAGTAATAAAGAAATCTATTTGAATTTTCAATCTATAGTTGATTTAAAGACTGGGAAGGTTAATGGATTTGAAGCACTATTGAGATGGAACAATTCAGAATTAGGTAATGTTTATCCTGATGAATTCATTTCTATTGCAGAAAAAAGTTTGCTTATAAATGATTTAGGAGATTTTGTTTTGGAAGAAGCTTGTATATTTGGAGCTAAATTAGATAAGATGGGTATTAATGTGACAATTTCAATTAACGTATCGCCAATTCAATTACAAGAAATTGGGTATGTTACTAAAGTACTCAACACTATTTCCCGAACGGGGTTTTATAAAAATTCAGTTTATTTAGAAATAACAGAATCTACAGCGTTAGATTTGAATGAAATTGTTATTAACAATTTAAGAGATTTACATTTAGAAGGACTTAAGATTTCTATTGATGATTTTGGCACAGGGTATTCTTCTATTAATAGTATAATATCTTTACCCATCTCTCAATTAAAAGTAGATCGCTCTTTAATTAATAAAGCGGATAACAGTATAGAAGTAATGAAATTAATTGAATTACTTGTGTCTTACTCCCATGTACTGAAATATGAAATAGTTGCAGAAGGTATAGAGACAGATATTATGTTAAGTAAAATTTTGGGTGCAGAAGTAGACTGTGGTCAGGGATTTCTTTTCTCCAAGCCTTTGTTATCAGAAGAGATAATCACGTCAATTAAGAATAAAAAAATGAGATTTTAAGATAAAAAATACTTGATGAGCTGAATTGGCATAAGAGAGGCGAAATATTTAATGCTGGGGACAACAGTTAATGTAATTGCAATAATAATTGGCAGTTCTACTGGGGCTTTATTAAAAAAAGGACTCAAAGAAAAGTATAAGAATATAACTACCCAATCAATTGGATTGGTAACTATCGCTTTGGGTTCCACTTGGATAGTAACAAATATGTCTGAGAGTAAAGAACCTTTACTTTTTATAGTAAGTTTAGTGATAGGTGGGATAATTGGCGAACTTTTGGACATTGACGAAAGAACTAACAGATTAGGAACTAAATTTTCAAAGAAGGGCAGTAATGAAAGTAATTTAATAGAGGGATTAATTACAGCTGTTTTGCTGTTTTGCGTTGGGACCTTATCTATATTAGGACCAATTGAAAGCGCTCTAAAAGGTGATAATACATTATTATTTACTAATGCTATATTGGACGGAATTACCTCTCTAATTTTGGCTTCAACTTTCGGAATAGGAATAATATTATCAGCATTATTTTTATTTATATGGCAAGGCACAATATATTTATCAGCAAATATTATATCACCTTATCTAACTCCTGAAATATTAGGACAAGTATCAATTATAGGAGGTATCTTAATATTTAGTACGGGTCTAAATATATTAAAAATAACAAAGATAAAAACATTAAATATATTACCCGCACTATTTATACCGGTAATTTACTATATCCCTGTTATAAACGATTTTTTCCAAAAACTTTTTTCCTTTTTTAGTTAGTACAATGAAAAAATATTTAAATAACTAATTCTTAAAGCTATGAACTGGGGCAGGTATTCTTCCACCACGTTCTACTAGCCTACTACTTGAGAAATTACTAACACCTAGTAAAGGAGCTCTACCTAGAAGACCACCGAATTCAACTTCATCACCAATTCCCATTCCGTATACAGGAATAATTCTAACAGCAGTAGTTTTATTATTTATAACACCTATTGCCATTTCGTCTGCGATAATAGCAGATATTGTAGCTTCACTTATATCCCCAGGGATAGCAACCATATCTAAACCAACAGAACATACACAACTCATTGCCTCAAGCTTTTCCAAATTGAGAGATCCAACTCTAACAGCGTTTATCATTCCTTCATCCTCACTTACAGGGATAAAAGCACCGCTTAGACCTCCGACGTGTGAAGAAGCCATAATTCCCCCTTTTTTTACAGCATCATTTAACATTGCTAAGGCTGCTGTAGTACCATGCCCACCACAACTATCAACACCAATTTCTTCTAATATTCTTGCAACACTATCTCCAACTTCCGCTGTTGGAGCAAGGGATAAGTCTATAATACCAAAAGGAACACCTAATCTGTCCGATACTTCGGTTGCTATTAATTGACCTGCACGAGTGATTTTAAAAGCAGTCTTTTTAATAGTTTCAGCTACAACATCAAAACTTTCTCCTCTAACCTTTTCGAGAGCAGATTTTATAGCTCCTGGGCCACTAATTCCGATATTAATAATAGTTTCTGCTTCACCTGTTCCATGAAATGCTCCTGCCATAAAAGGGTTGTCTTCAACTGCATTAGCAAAAACAACAAATTTAGCACAACCTATACTATTTGAATCTTTTGTAAGAAATGCGGTTTGTTTAATTAAGTAACCCATATCTTTTACGGCATCCATATTAATTCCTGATCTTGTATCCGCGACGTTTACCGAGGAACAAACCCTTTCAGTTACAGATAAAGCCTCAGGAATAGATTTGATTAACTTAATATCTCCGCTTGTATAACCTTTTTGTACTAAGGCGGAAAACCCTCCAATAAAATTTACTCCGACTGATTGGGCTGCTTTATCAAGTGTTTTAGCGTATTCAACATAATCTTGTTCATTACTTGATTGTGCTATAAGAGCAATAGGAGTTACAGATATTCTTTTATTAATAATCGGGATACCATATTTTTTTCCAATTTCATCACTTATTGAAACTAGATTTTCAGCATGCTTTGTTAGTTTATCGTATATTTTCTGTCTAGATTTATCTCCATTAGAGTCACAACAATCCAACAAGGATATGCCCATTGTAATTGTTCTTATATCAAGTTTATCTCTTTCAATCATATTAATTGTTTCTAGAATATTATTAAATTTACTCATATTTTTTCAACCCCTATTACTAAATTTTGTGCATAGCATTAAAAATATCTTGATGCTGAATTTTAACCGACAACCCAAATTCCTCTCCAATTTCTGAAAGATTGTTTGACAGTTGATCAAAACTAATATTCATTTTTAATAAATCAACAATCATAATCATAGTAAAATAATCTTGTAATATTGTTTGACTTATATCTAGAATATTGACATGATATTTAGCAAGGACAGTTGTTATCTCGGCTATTATGCCAATTTTATCTTTACCTATTACGGTTATTACAGCGTTCATATTTAAAATTCCCCCATTAAATTTAGAATTGTTAAAAAAATATAGTCAAAATCAAATTATTAAACTTGATAATACCAGTTAAAATGCAATAAATCAACTTAGTCAAATACTTAAGTTTGGATATAAAAAAGAATCCTTTATTTGAGGAATATAAGACACTATAATGAGTTGAAGTAGTTATTGGCTAATTCTCGCAAAAAGTATAATTAGGAGGGGAAGGATGTACAAAGGATTAGCATTTTTTGTGGGTATAATAATTGCGGGCATGGTTTCTGTAAATGGTGTATTAGCCAGTATGACAGGTCCTTATTTTAGCAATTTTATATATCATGTATTGGGATTTATTCTTATATTAATAGTATTAATTTTTAAAAAACAAAAAAAATTTCAACTAAAAGAGATACCTCTTATTTTTTTTCTCCCAGGTATTCTAAGTGTACTTGTAGTCGTTTTAAACAATGTTTGTATAAACAAGATGGGTGTTACTTTGACAATTGCTGTTAGTTTATTTGGTCAATTAATAATATCAGGATTAATAGATAATTATGGTCTTTTTCAAATGCCAGTAATAAAATTTAGAAAAGAGAAGCTTATTGGTTATTCTTTCATATTAGTTGGAATAGTATTTATGATTTTGCTTTAGATACTTAAGAAGGAGTGAAGATTTTGTATCTATTATTAGCTTTAATAATTGGATTTTCAGTTGTTATAGCAACAATATTAAACGGAAAACTTGCTCAAAAAATAGGAATTGTTAATGATATTGTAATTAATTTCTCAGTAGGCTTGCTTACTTCCTTTATACTCCTAGTAGTTGTAGAGGAGAATATCCCAGCTGTTGCAAATTTAAAAACAATACCGTATTTTTTTTATTTTGGGGGTTTAGTGGGATTGCTGGTAATTTGGGCATCTAATGTCATTGTACCGAAAATTGCTGCTGCTTATCTAGTAATATTAGCCTTTATCGGACAGATTTTTACAAGCGCTATAATTGATTATTTTTTTCTCGATCTATTATCTAAAGGCAAAATAATAGGTGGGGCATTTATATTGATTGGTTTGATTTATAACGTAAGAGTAGATAAAGCAAATGACAAACAAAGGGGACGGTTCTTTTTGTTTTAAAGCTATGATATAGTATTTCTGAGGTGATAATATGGCAAGACAAGCAAGGAAAGAGAGTATAACAAACTACTATCATGTAATGTTAAGGGGTATAAACAGAGAATATATCTTTAATACAGAAGATCAAAAAAGAAAAATACTAGAATTAATAAAAAGGGAAGAAAAAAATAATCTTATAGGGATAGTAGCATGGTGCATTATGGATAATCATGTACATTTATTGCTTAAAGCAAAAATAGATGATATGTCAAAAGCAATAAAAATAATTAGTTTGAAGTATGCCGCCTATTACAATAAAAGTAAGAAAAGAATAGGTCCAGTATTTGGTGATAGATATAGAAGTGAAAATATAGAAGATGATAAATATATGCTTGGGGTTATAAGGTATATTCATAATAATCCAATAAAGTCAAAAATTATAATTAATAAGGAGGTTTATGAATGGAGTAGTTATAAATGCTTTATAGACAATAATAGCAATCATATAATAGAAGAGCATAAAGCTTTTATATTAGGTTTCTTTAATAATAAGATTATTAATTTCGAGGAATTTCATAATCAAGAGGACGTTTATGAATATTTAGAAATAAAAGAGGATAGAGAAAAATACAGACAAAGAGAAGGACAGAAAATTATTACAGAATATTTAAAAGAAAAGGGAATTATAGATGCTAAAGAACTGAAGAATAACCCGAAGTGGATATGTGAACTAGTAGAAGAATTATCAGATAAAACAAAACTTACACTTAGACAGATAGCCCGCTTAACGGATTTAACGCTAGGCATGACATATGAGATAATAAAGAAAAACACAAAATAACAAACAAAGAAAGAGCAAACAAAGGACAAACAAAAAGAACCGTCCCCTTTGTTTCCCTTTGTTTGGTTGGGAGGGGGAAATATGAAGATTTTGGTTGATGCTGATGCTTGTCCTGTAAAGGAAATAATTATACAAGTAGCTAAAGAATATAACATACATGTTATGATGTATGTAGATGTGTGTCATGTTATTAATGATGGGTATTCTGAGGTTGTGACGGTTGATAAGTCAAAGGACTCAGTAGATATAGCTTTAGCGAATAATGTTTCTTATGGTGATATTGTTATTACGCAGGATTATGGTGTTGCAGCAATGGTATTAGCAAAAGGTGCGAAAGCAATGAATCAGTATGGGCTAGTATATACGGATGGGAATATTGATAAATTGTTATTTGAAAGACATATTTCGCAGAAAGTACGACGCTCAGGGGGAAAAACAACAGGACCAAGGAAATGGACAAAAGTAAATTCGGTTACATTTGAAAATCAATTTAGGGAACTAGTTAAAGTCTGATAGTGAAATTTAATGGAGGTAAATTATGAATAACAATTGGAAATTATCTACTTTAGCAGTACATGGAAGTTATCAACCAGATAAAACAGGAGCAAAAACTATTCCAATTCACCAGACGGCATCATATGATCTTTTCAATGCAGATAGGGCAGCAAGATTATTCGATTTGAAGGAAGAAGGAAATATATACACGAGGATAAACAACCCTACAAATTCTTTTTTTGAAGAAAAAATGAATTTATTAGAAGGGGGTGTCGGAGCATTAGCCACTTCTTCTGGACAAGCAGCTATAATGTTAGCTATTTTAAATATTTGTGAAGCTGGGGACCATATTGTTGCAGCCTCTAATCTATATGGAGGAACGTATACATTATTCAAATATACTTTTAAAAAATTTGGAATAGATGTTACATTTATTGATCCTGATGCTTCTATAGAAGAATTTTCAAAGGTATTTATGAAGAATACAAAAGTTTTGTATGGTGAAACAATTGGTAATCCTGGTCTTAATATTTTGGATTTTAATAAATTTTCTACATTAGCAAAGGAGAACGGAGTTCCTCTAGTTGTAGATAATACATTTGCTACTCCATATCTTATTAAGTGTATAGAATTAGGTGCTGATATTGTTGTATACTCAGCTACAAAATATCTTGGGGGTCATGGTAATAGTATCGGCGGTATTATAATAGATAGTGGTAACTTTAATTGGGATAATGGAAAGTATCCAGGACTGGTAGAAAAGGACCCGAGTTATCATGGCATGGAATATGTTAAAACATTCGGAAAGCTTGCATATATAGTTAAAGCTAGAGTACAACTATTACGAGATATAGGATCAACAATAAGTCCTTTTAACTCTTTTCTGTTACACTTAGGATTAGAAACGTTGCCACTAAGGATGAGAAAACATTGTGACAATGCTTTAGAATTAGCTTTATATTTAGAAAAACATGAAATGGTTGAACAGGTTTCATATCCTTTGTTGGAAAGTCATACGTCGTATAATTTAGCAAAAAAATACTTGCCATTGGGGGTAAGTGGGGTATTGACGTTTAGGGTTAAAGGGGGAAAAGAGGCTGGGAAGAAGTTTATTAATAATGTTAAGTTAGCAAGCCTGGTACCTAATATTGGAGATACAAGAACTCTCGTTATACATCCAGGAAGCACAACACATAGTCAACTAACCGAAGAGGAACAAATTACATCAGGCGTATTGCCAGATTTAATTCGTGTATCCGTTGGGATAGAAGATATAAATGATATTAAGGAAGATTTTAATAACGCTTTAAAGTACTGCTAAGAGAAGAGGTAATTTAATGCCGATAATTATACCTGAACAATTTCCAGCGTATAAAACATTAACAGAAGAAGGGCTATTTTTAATGAAAGAGAAAAGGGCATTGAATCAAGATATAAGACCATTGCAAATTTTAATTTTGAATCTGATGCCATTAAAAATAGTAACGGAGACACAACTACTAAGACTTATTTCAAACAGTCTAATTCAAATAGAAGTAACATTCATTCATTCTAAGACGCACAGCAGCAAGAATGTTGATGTAAATCATTTGAACACATTTTATAAAACCTTTGATGATATAAAAGGGAAGAAGTTCGATGGAATGATAATTACTGGAGCACCTGTTGAACATATGGAATTTGAGGATGTTGATTATTGGGATGAACTTAAAGAAATAATGGATTATTCTGATAAAAATGTAGTATCCACGTTATACATTTGTTGGGGAGCTCAAGCAGGACTATACCATTTCTATAATGTACCAAAAAGCCCGCTTGAGGAAAAAATGTTCGGCATCTTTGAACATCAGATTATTAATAGATCTTATTTAGTAAATGGATTTGATGACAAATTTTTAGCACCACATTCTAGACACACACAAACAAAAAGAGAAGATATTGAAAAAGTAGATGAATTGACAGTAATAGGTGTTTCTGAAGAGGCAGGAGTGTACATTATTTCAAATAGTGATTATAGCAAGATATTTATAACAGGCCATTTTGAATATGATGATTTAACGTTGCATAACGAGTATATTAGAGATAAAGAAAAAGGGTTGGATATTAAGTTGCCAATCAATTATTACCCAGAGAATAATCCAGAATTAAATCCAATAAATAGATGGAGAAGTCATGCTAATCTATTGTTTGCTAATTGGTTAAATTATTATGTATACCAGGTTACAGATTATAATTTAGATTAGGTTAGAAAAATAGAACTTAAATGTGGTGTAAATTAATCTATGAATAATATAAAAAAACTATCATCTAAAAGAAATGCAGTTTGGCTTGTTGAGAATGGGGATAATTTAGAAGTTGTTAAGAAATTTGAAGAAGAAGAATTTTTTAGTAGAGAATTAAAGATATATCATCTTTTAGAAAAAGAAAAAAAAATTGATAAATTTAATTACCCTCAAGTAATTGGATATAATGATAAAGAAATGTCGATAAAGCTCCAATATATTCAAGGAGAAACCTTTTTAAACAGGTTAGAAAGATATGAGCAAAATAATAATATTGAATCAGGGAAAAAACTAATGATTTTGCTTTTTCAATGGATTGAATTTTTTCAGCACTCTTTAACAAAAATTGACTACTTAGACCAACTATCCTCTGTAGGTATATATCTAGATTCACTCGATGTTATTAATAATCAAAGAACCGTATCACTTGTTGACATCAACTTTAAAAATTTTATTTTAAAAGGGGATAAATTATACGGATTAGACTTTGAAAATGTAAGCGTAGGTGAAAAGCTAACAGATTATACAAAATCATTAGCCTATATGTTAACCTATAACCCAATAGCAACAGAATATAAAAAAAGAATATTTATAGATTTATTAACTATATTAAATGTTGAATATAGCTTTTCTAATGATTTAATTTATAAATCTTATAATGAACAACTAAGTAAAATTGAGAAAAGAAGGAAACTCTTTCTAGAAGAACTATATATAATTTAATTTACTTATTTAAATTAAAGAAACTTCCCGTAATATTTTTTACAGGGAAGTTTCTTTAATTGTTTTAATTAGAGGAAATACGAACATTCTAGATTTAAAGTAATAAAGAAAAATATATAGAATATATTTTCATTAAAGGACAAATAGTCAAAGTAAATTAACAATTTAAAAGTTAAACATTTTTAGAGGGGGATTTAAAAATATGCAACAAGATAAAATTATTGTATGTAAAGATTGTGGGAATCAGTTTACTTTTTCTGCAGGAGAACAAGAGTTTTTTTTACAAAAAGGTTTTGAAAATAAGCCGGTAAGGTGTAAAGAGTGTAGAACAAAAAGGAAAGCAAACAACATCCATAATAACCAAAATTCTAATAGAAAAATAAGTTATAATAAATAAAAAGAAATATTATTTTAGGGGGCATAATAAACTCGACTTTTATTTGGAAGAGTTATTTTATACTTTGCTTCCCAAAGTAATAACAAAATAAAAAAATAAATAAAAACAGAAGAAATAGATATAAACCAGGATAATATATTTAATGGAATAATTATATTAATAACTAATAAAACGTTAAAGGCTAAAAATAACTTCCATGTATAAATAGATTTTATTTCGAGGTTAAAGTTGTTGGATTTTTTAGAGGATTCTTGAATACCAGTAAATATCCTATATACCATAATTAAACTAAGAAAGAGGTATACTAAGTTAAAAATAGCAGCAGAAGTAATAAATAGTAAATCATATAATTGATATAATGATATAGGGATCTTAAGAATAGATAAAAAAATAAGTGGCAAACTTATATTGCTTGCAATCTGAAAATTGATGTTTAAGCTTATCAGTTGGCGCAGTCCAAGGTAAATTAGAATATATCCTAACACGTCAGGTAATATATCAAAGTTGTTAATATTTAAATTTATAAGAAAAATAAAACCCCAAAATAACTTTGAAAACCCCAATTTAAAATCCTCCTTTCAGCAGACTTGCAAAATATAAATAAATAGAAGATTTTAAAGTAATATTGTGAATATTAATTACTAATATAAATACCTATATAAATATATTCATCAGGCTCTTGTCTAATTCAATGTTAATTACTATATATATAGAGTTTTAATAGATAAATAAACTTGTGTCATTGTATATGAGGGAGTATTGAAGTAAAATATAAATATAATATATTACTTTATCTAAAAAAGGAGTTCCTATAATGCTAAATAAAAAAACTATCCTATTATTTTTGGTATTATTTGTTCTTGTGTTTATATACTTTTATAGTGTGATTAATGTAGAAGTTGTAAAAAGTATAGAAGGTGTAATTGTCTCTACTGATATGGATGTTCAGGAGGAAGTTTTGGTAACTATAAACGGTGAATTAGATAATCGTTTACTTGAAGAAAATGTATTATTAATTAGAATTGCTTTTGGCAATAAATCTTACGATGCTATGTTAAAAAAGGAAAATGAATACTATCAGGGTACAGCGTATATTGTTAAAGATAATAATGAATTAACTGAAGCGGGTAGTGTTGCTTTATCAACAAATTTCGATTTCTTTTGGGCGGATATTGATGAAATAGACGAAGAATATAATTTAGATACTTTAATAGTAGCACCAGCTAAAAATAAAGAAGAAGCGATTAACGTAGAGAAAGAGATATTTGGAAAATAGTATATAATTTTTCAAAATAAAAAGGCGAGTGATAATGAATTTTCCTTAGTTTATTAGAAAGGAGAATACAAGTATCACTTGCTTTTTTAATGTGTCATAATAAAAATTTTATTTAATTAATTCCCGTCTAGCATTCTACCCAATCCACCAAGGAGTGATCCTTCTCCTTTTTGACTTCCGCCAATAGACGGTGCGCTTTTCAATATTCTGTCCGCTAATCTAGAGAAAGGCAAACTTTGCAAATATATTTTTCCGGTACCTGATAAAGTTGCAAGGAATAAACCTTCTCCTCCAAAAAACATTGATTTTAAATTACCGCTTTTTTGAATGTCATAATTTATATTTCCTGTAAAGGCAACAATGCATCCAGTATCAACTTTAATTGTTTCATTATTTAATGTTTTTTCGACGATTGTGCCACCGGCATGCAAAAATGTCATACCATCTCCTTTTAATTTTTGCAAAATAAATCCTTCACCGCCAAAAAAGCCTGCTCCAAACTTTTTATTAAAAGTAATGCTTACTTCTGTTCCTAATGCTGCACATAAGAAAGCATCTTTCTGGCAAATTATCTGACCGTCTATATCTGATAAATTAAGAGGAATTATTTTACCAGGATATGGAGCTGCAAATGCAACCTTTCTTTTTTGCGAACTAACATTGGTGAAATGTGTCATAAATAATGACTCACCTGTTAGTACTCTTTTTCCTGAATTTACTAATTTTCCCATTAACCCATTGTCTACTTGAGTACCATCACCCATCTTAGCTTCAAAAGTAATATTATCATCCATCCAATTCATAACCCCTGCTTCAGCTATAACAGTCTCACTTGGATCCAATTCAACCTCGACAACTTGCAAATCATCACCAAAAATTTCGTAATCAATATCGTGACTTCTCATTTTATTACCTCCTAAAAATAGTATTTAAATTAAATTTAAGCAATATAACAATTATATAGTATACTATTTTAAAATATGTGTAAAAAATTAATTATCTAAAAATTTGTAATAATTACATTAAATATATTATAATTGTTTTACTTTAAAGAATTGTGGTGGATAGAAATGATATCGCAAAGAAAAGGTGAATGGGTAGAAATCATTGTACCACGACAATGGGATGGATATACTATTGAATATCTATTAAAAGAAGTTTGGCATGTACCAAAAGGTTTTCTACACCAATTTCGGACCGATAAGAGAATTAAGGTTAATGGAGAAATATATCCAATGTCAAAAGAGTTGCATATGGATGAGAAACTCTTAATATATATGTTTCCAGAAGAAGAGTATGGAGTGGTACCAAGTTTCTCGGATATAGATATTCTTTATGAGGACAATTATCTTTTAGTTATTAATAAATTTGCTGGTACAGAGGTTCATCCTACTGGGTTAGGACAAACAAATACATTAGCCAATTTTATTGCTTATTATTTTTTCGTTAATGGAATTAAAACAAAAATTAGACATATTCATAGATTGGATAAGGATACAACAGGTGCAATTTTGTTTGCAAAAAACGGATTGACTGGAGCATTATTAGATAGATCATTGGAGAACAGAACCATAAAACGAACTTATATTGCATTAGTTCACGGTAAAGTAAAAGATAGAAAGGGTAAAATTATACGACCGATTGGAAGGGATCGGCATCATCCAACAAGAAGGATTGTATCATCAACGGGACAAGATGCTGTGACTTACTTTGAAGTTCTAGAATATTACCCTAAAGAAGATATTACATTAGTTAAATTGGAACTTGAGACAGGTAGAACTCACCAAATTCGTGTCCATATGAGTTATATGGGGCATTCATTAATAGGTGATGATCTTTATGGCGGGTCTACTGATACAATTTATTCTAGACAAGCTTTACATGCTATAAAAATAACATTTCCGCATCCTATAACAAATGAATTAATTATATGCACAGCACCTTTTACAGATAATCCACCAATATTTGCTGATAGTATAATCAAAAAAATACATATAGATTGGGTTTAATTCTGTTTAATATATATTAAAGATTGCCTTAGTATAAAGATTTAAGTAATTTTTAGGATATAATTACTGCTATAAGCTAACAAAAGGGGAAGTAAATATATGAAAGTATTATTAATATATAATCCATATTCAGATGATGGTGATTTTAAAAATAATCTAGATTACGTGATTGATAGATTTCAACAAAAAGGAATTCAAGCCATAATTTATCGAATGAGTAATCATGATTTATTATCCAAAAGGATTTCTGTAATAGATGAGAAAGAATATAAAAAAGTTGTTATAGTCGGTGGTAATAGAACAGTTAATATAGTAATTAATAGTTTATTAAAATATAATATTAATTTACCTATAGCAATTTTTCCAATAGGCCTGAAAAATGAGTATACAAATTATAACTTACCTAAAACCGTAGAGGAAATGATGTTAGTTGTACTTACAGATAACTATACAAGTTATGATGTTGGGTTAGTAAATGAGAGACATTTTATTAATTATGCGAGTATAGGCTTTGTTATTGATATAGACAAAAGAATTAGAACTAGAGTTAAGAAAAATATTGGTGTAATAGCTAATTACATCACAGGCATAGAAAAGATAATTAACCAAAAGAGTATTAATATATCTATTATGGGCAAGGAATTTAGCTACCATGGGGATATCCTGTTTATGCTAATAATGAATGATAAGTCAGCTGGGAAATACAAGAAAATTGCTCCGGACGCAATAACAAGTGACGGTCTTTTTGATGTTTTTATACTAAAAAAATGTCCATCAGATGAAGCTATGAATTTGATGACAAAAATAGCAAATGGTGAAGCAGTAGATAGCCCTTATATAATTCATTTTAAGACAGATGAGCTTACTATTGATAGTAGTGATTCGACAAAAATAGTATTAGATGGTGAGAAGGGACCTAATTTTCCATTGAAATTCAATGTGCTTCCAAAGAAAATAGAAGTTAATACATTAATAAAGTGTGAAAATAATTATAGGGATAAGAGATTTTTTAATCTTTACCAAGTAAAAAGGGCGGCTGGACAAATATCAAAAGGGGTAATTTTTGAATTTAGAAACCCTAAAAAGGAAATCCAAAAAAACAGAAGTCTTATAAAAGATATGCTTTACGTCATAAAGGATTTCCCTCGTCATAGTCCTTTAAATTACGTTAATAAAAACACTATAAAGGAAGAGTATTTTGAAATTGCACAAAAAACAATGGATAATGGATATTTATACTTGATTATTTCAAGTACTGGTAGTCCGGCGGGAGAAGTTGTTTTAAAGTTTACAAAAAAGAGATATTCTCATACATCAATTTCATTTGATGAAGAATTAAAAACGATTATTAGTTATAACGGGGGGGAAAAAATATCACCACCAGGGATTAATCATGAAAGACTGGATTTCTTTTATCAGAAACCAGATGCTAATATGATTATCTATAGATTGAATGCCAATAGATTTCAAAAAAATAGGATATTAGATGAGATTAGAAGAATTAATGAAGAAGGAAGCTCGTTCAATTTACTTGGGTTTCTATCATATTCTCATAGGAAAAATATTATGATATGCTCTCAATTTGTATATAATATGTTAGAGGCTGCGGGCCTTAACTATTTTAATAAAAAGCCAGTAGAGGTAAGACCGACAGATTTCATTGAATTAGACTATGGTAGACGTTTAGAATATTGCAATGAGTTTTTAATTAAAGACATAATAGATAATAGTAGTTTGCTAACTAATTATATAGAGAGAAAAGAAGAGATAAGATGATAATTGTTGAATACTACTTTATCTGATTAAGTTATAATACAGGGAGGGGTATATTTTTGATGAATACTGATCATTATTATTATAAAATAGACAATCTTGATACTAATTCATATCAAGACTCATTAAAAATTATAAAGGATATTTTTAATGAAACCGAGGGTAATAAAAATAATAAGTTTTTATACTATAGGTTTCTCAATAAAATATCAAAACGAATATTACAAGCGGGAGATTTAGAGAATAAACTTACTGAAAAATATTTTTATTCTAAGACTTTTGAGGATTTATTGAAGGAAAATGAGGAATTATTTAATGAGCTTTTACCAAATAACTACTTAAAGAGTTATTTTAATCCAACATATGCAGTCGATGAGTTTGGGGATCAAAGTGGACAACTATTATCTGCATTTTATTGTAAGTATAAGCAGTATATTTATTTAGCATATACTCATAAAATTTTAGAAATGGGAAAATACAATTTCTTATTTATTAATATTTTTAATTATATAAAAGAGAATGAATTCAACTACGAGGACTTAAAAAAGATAATTATTGATTTTGAGAAGAAAAACTTAGAAAAGAAATATGAATTTTCACTTAAAGAAAATTACGATATAGGTTTTCTTAATTACACAGATATTGTTATGTCTTCAAATTTAGAGGATATAAGATATCTTTTTAAATATGGAAAGTATATAACTAAAAATGAGATTAAAACAGCTGAATTTTTATTAAATTATCCCGAAGATAAAATAATAGAATTAGCAGGGTCAATTGTAAAAGCATATGTTAATGGATTTATTAGGGATAATAAAGATATTACTAAAAGACATAATGTCCGCATTATCTGCAATATTGGGCAAGAAAGAATTACAAGACAAATTATTAAAGAACTTAAGAAATATGATTTGATCGGATATATAACGGAAGCAAGTTCAACTGATTTAAATAAACAATTTGGTTATGACCATAAATTTGATAATGCTATATTTCTGAGTGAACAATATGTTGAGTTATCAAATATTATTTATCAAGAGCAAGCAAAAAAACTTGAGAATATACTTAAAGATTATTCAGGTGTAATATTAATCGAGAAATTCGGAGAAAGGCCGTTCAGTCCAGAAAATATTAAGGAGAGACTAAAATTATCTGAGGAACAGCAAAAACTGATACAATTATTAAGAATACAATCGAGAGGAACGATGGAGAAATATCTACCAGAAACTGAGACAAGTTTCTGTATAGTAGCTTTTCCAACCCCTGAAATAGGTGAAAATTTCGAGGAAATATTTATTGATATTATTAAAATAAACATGCTTGATAGTAGTGAATATGAATTAATACAGCAGTCAATAATTGATACTTTAGACAAAGGAGATTACGTTCACGTTAAAGGAAAAGGTATAAATCAGACAGATATGAGAGTTAAACTCTTTGAAATAAAAGACCCTGAGAAGGAAACTAATTTTACAAATTGTGTTGCCGATGTGAATATACCTGTTGGTGAAGTATTTACAACACCAGTATTAAAAGGTACTAATGGAGTATTACACGTTGAAGAAATATATCTAGGGGATTTTAATTATAAAGATTTAAAACTTACATTTAAAGATGGATATGTAAGTGACTACATATGTAATAATTTTGAAGATGAGAAATCAAACAAAGAGTATATTAAGGAAAACCTACTATTTCCCTATAATACTTTGCCGATTGGAGAATTTGCAATAGGAACCAATACTTTGGCATACGTAATAGCAGAGAAATATAATATTCTTGATAAATTGCCCATACTAATTATTGAAAAAATGGGGCCACACTTTGCTATTGGTGATACGTGTTTTTCATGGGCAGAGGATACTCCTGTTTTTAATCCTCTAGATAAAAAAGAAATAATATCAAGAGATAATGAGAAGTCGATACTTAGAAAGAAAAACGTAGGCGAAGCATATACTAATCGCCATACTGACATAACACTTCCTTATAAATCTTTAGGTTATATAAACGTAATAACTAAAAACGGAGAGGAATTAGAAATAATTAAAGATGGTAGATTCACTTTGTTAGGTACAGAAGAATTAAACAAACCATTTGAGTAAAGGGGAAAGAATTGGTAATGCCAACTTTAATTTTTGGACATAAAAATCCCGATACAGATTCAGTTGTCTCTGCTATTGCTTTATCTTACTTAAGAAACAAAATGGGATATCAGACAAAACCTTTTATTTTAGGAGATATAAATAGGGAAACAAAATATGTATTAGAATATTTTAACACTGAAGTACCAGAAATTCTTGATAATGTAAAAATACAATTAAAAGACATGGAATTAGATTTTGTGAAGGGTTTTTCTTTAGATAGCTCTATTACACAGGTTTTTAATATGTTTAAAAATACTGAAATAAAAACAATTCCACTAATTGATCTTAATAATCATTTAATAGGAATAGTAACAATGAAAGATATTGCAGTTGGATTAATGAATGAGGAGACCCATCACTTAAACACAAGATTAACTCACATTGCTAACTCACTTGGGGGAAAGCTACTAACAAGCAAAGACATGGATATCAAGGGAAGAATAACAGTACTCGCTTATAATTCACAAAAGTGTTTGGATGAATTTAGTGAGGTGGTTATTGTCGGTAATAATAGTCAGCTTATTGAAGAAGCAATTAATTCTAAAGTAAAATTAATCATAATTACAGGGAATGAGGATATTCCATCTAGTTATATAGAGTTAGCAGAGAAGAATAATGTCGCGCTTATCAAGGTCAACAAGGACACTTATACGACAGTGAAATTAGTTAATCATAGTAATTATATTTCTACAATATTGGTTGACAACGAAATAATTCAATTCAATGAAGATGATTATCTATCAGAAGTAAAAGAAGAAATGATTAATACAAAACATAGAAACTATCCGGTTGTTAATCAAAAAGGGGAGTTTATTGGATTTGTAAATAAAAAAGAAATTATCAATCCTCATAAGAAAAAGGTTATCTTAGTTGATCATAATGAAACAAGTCAGAGTGCAAGTGGAATTGATGAGGCGGAGATAGTTGAGATAGTTGACCATCATAAAATAGGTGATATTGTAACTGAGGGTCCGATAAATTTTAGGAACATACCGCTAGGTAGCACATGTACAATAGTTTATCAGATGATGAAAGAAAGTAACGTTGATATACCTTACAATATCGCAGGGTTACTTATTTCTGGGATTATTTCTGATACGTTATTACTCAAGTCACCTACAACTACGATAGATGATCATATAGCAGTCGAAGGACTTAATTATATTCTTGATATTAATACTAAGGAATATTCAATGAATATGTTTAAGGAAGGTAGTTCCCTTGAAGGTTACTCTGTAGAAGAAGTATTTAATCGGGATTTTAAAGAATTTATCATCGAGGGCTATAAAATAGGAGTGTCACAAATCTTTACTCTAGATATTAATAGCGTAATGGATAGAAAAGACGAATTTACAAATTATATTAAGAAGATTCATTTAGATAAAAATTACTATTTAACAATTATGCTAATTACGGATATTGAGAAAAATGGATCATATCTTTTGTACCAGACTAACAATATTAATTTAATTTCCTTGGCATTCGGAATTAAACCGATTATTGGAACATTTGCAAGTGATATAGTATCAAGGAAAAAACAGGTTATTCCAAAAATAGCTGCCGCTTTAAGAAGTAGTAAATAAATGAAGAACTTGTAACCATCTACCTTGCACCACTAAAGATACCTTATTACCCAACCATAATCTTTCGACTATGATCAAGCAGTTCACTACCCTTAGAGATGGTTCGTTCGACCATGCAAGATATCTTAACAGCTATATATTACCTTTCGGCAATATATAACCATTAGTCATTAAGACATTCAACACCCGGCATGATCTTAGCTCGACCCTATGAGATAAGTTGGGATCTAATTACAATCAATCGGAATCGACTGCAATAAAACCTTTCCTAACCGCATAAAATCTTCCCTCCGACCTTATACAAGCCGTAGTGACCTATATAAAATCTTTGGCCGACCCATACACACCCATGCGAGCATATATAAGTCTTGGCTCAACAGTTACAAACCCTTCATGATAATTAGCATATCCAAAGTACAAGTAATTATTTATTTTAATAAAAAATTATTATGTTAAATATTTACACCTTGATATTTAAACCTTCGTTAATCAGAAGTTTAGAATAATCCATGTGTGGGTTTTCAAAAAAATCTAAAGCAGAACTTTCTTCAATAATCTTTCCCTCATGCATAACATATATTTTATCAGCAATCTTACGTGCTAAACTAATATCATGGGTTATATAGAGCATAGAAAATCCAATCGAATTTTGCAAGCCCTTAAGTAGACGTAAAATGTTTGCTTTAGTTGATGGATCTAACATTGTACTAATTTCATCTGCAATTAAGATTTTTGGGTTCATGACCAAACTTCTTGCAATTGCGATTCTTTGTCTTTGTCCACCGCTTAAAGAATAACATTTTTTCGTTAAAAATTCTTCCGAACTTTCAAGTTGAACAAATCCTAAAGCTTCTTTTACCTTATCTTTTCTAAACAAGCTATTACCCTCTTTAATAATATCTAAGGGTTGTTTAATTACCTCTTCAACAGTCATATAACTATC
>JBFXJF010000015.1:0-50176 GCA_050175155.1 Vulcanibacillus sp. | reverse complement strand
TCTGGATTATCAAATTTTATAGTATCTTCAATATCTATATATTTTTTAACAATCTTCTCTTTTACATATTGAAAATTATTAAAATCCAGTATATGAAAACCATCTTTAAAAAGCGTTTCAAATTCATTTGCAACTTCTTTATCTACTAGTGCGGATTTAATTACATTTTTATATTGGCTTAAAGAATTCAAATATATATTTTCCTTAATTCCTTTAAATGCAGCTACTAACTTTCCATTAGCGTTTAGAATCAATGCTGATATACGAAATAGTTTCCATGCTTCACTTAAACACTCTCTGATTTTTCTTTCATAAAAGCCACTTCTTATATAATAGTTTCCATATGATGAACGGTTGATAATATAAGAATTCTCTCTATATTCAGATAAAAATCTGTAAAATTCTTTTATACTATCATATTCGTCTCCACCAGTCTCTATTTTTTGACTATTATATTTAGATAATTTATTAGCCCACAATTCCAGATTAAATATACTTATATGTAAGTCATCAATTAGCCAATTAAAATATTCTGTAAAATTTATTTCCTTAATATTATTAAATTGAACAAATGGCTTAATATTAAAAAATGATTCTTTAAATAATTCCTTATCAATAAAATCAGCTATTTCAAAAGGTATTGCAATACATAATTCATCTGGTTTCTTAAAATTACCTGCTTTATCAGGCAATAAATTATTTTCAAGAAATGTATTAGTGATTCTTTCTCTTAAGTTTGATATTCTTTCATCTTGCATAGCTACAAGCAATATCCTTCTTATAAACATCTGGGTTATTAAATTTCTATCACGTAGTTCTAGCAAAGACTCACATATTAAATCTCCTAGTTTATTAAAAATATCTTGATTATAAACTGATGGTTCCATTAATTTTTCTCTAGATACTGCTGTTTCAAATGATCCATGAACTAAAAAAGGAAATTTTGTCTCATCCTTTGTAGGGAAATATACCCATACATTTGTATTGGACATTTCATTTATGTTATTTGCACGAGTATTTATTTTATATGCAACGCTGACATTTGCATCTTTCATATCAGGATGGTTAAATAGCTTTGTAAATTTTATGTATTTTGTAATATCTTCTTTGTTACCGTAATCCGTTCCTTCAATTCTGCAGGTTTTAATACTCGAATCATTTTTCGTTTCATCTAAACTAATCAAAGCATACTTATTAGTGGTTTTATCAACCCAATATAATTTCTTGATATATTTTAGAAATAGCAATATTTCTCCGTTTAAGTCCTGCAGTTTCTTGAGTACATCATCTCCCTTGACATTTACGATATTAGCATTAACATCTTTCTTTGCAAAAGGTATAATTATTTTAGTCAAATGTTTATCGTTTATAAAAGGGGAAAAATTATTTCTTGAATTTAAAGGATAAACTAGTGATTTCTTTTCCTTGTTATAATTCCAGCGATTTATAATTACTACTGGAAGCAAATAATTTTCAATACGAAAAGCCTCATTATCCGAATATATTTCCGGTTGATAAGTATATTTATAAACTGATTTAAAGCCCATGCCAAATTTACCAATTGTTTGAGCTGAATTTAAGTCTTTTGTTCCCATTAACATCGATGATACACCTTTTACATCATTTTCATCAAATGGTTTGCCATTATGATAAAATACTAACTTCTCCTTATAATATTCAAATACAACTTTCGTTGCCCTAGCATCTTCTGCATTTTGCAATAATTCATATACAAAATGATTACTATCTGAGTAGTGACCTGCCAATAGTGCTTCATATTTCTGTGGTTCGCGTGTCAGTGCTTTCCATTCATCCTTATTAAGTTCATTTATGGCTTTATAGTTTATTTGTCCCATTATATCCCCCTACATTATTCAATATGCAATATACCTTTAACTAACAAATTTGTATGAATATCTGCCTTGCTTATAACTTCTTTAAATTTAGTTTCTTGGATTTTATAATCTTTTTGCAATTTATCTAACTGGGATGTTCTCATTCGCTTAATTTTTTCATCTTCTGCATCATAAATCATTGTATTCAAAATTGTTGATCTTTGATTATATGACTGTTTTATTTGATCCATTCTATAGTTACAGTCGTCCTTGACTACTTTTATATATATTTCTTTTTCATTTTGCCATCTGTCATAATGTAGTTTATCCATGGACTCCCATTTATCTTTATATCTAGAAGTCTCTATTTTGCATTCAGAGGCATATTGTAAATATCCGAGCAGATTGTCTGAAACACAATTATTTTCACTAATGGCAATCATTTTTATATCTGGTCTCAATCCAACATATTTCCACGCATAAATCAAAAATTCGTAATCACCTTTTACAAGATTATCATCAACGACAGTAATTCCTATTTCACATGGAAACATATCACTTTCATATTCAGCAGCTTGTATAACTAATGGATGCATCTGTGTTAAAAATGTAGTCTCTCTGTAGTCTTTTGCATATATACTATCAAATGTAACTGATAAATTTGGTTTATCTGATTTTAAATATGCCATCCATAGTTTACTTGCATTATTACTGTTAATTGGTGGTTTTATTTTAAAACTATTCAATAGCATTTGACGTTTATCTGCTGACAATCTCAAACTTTTCAATTCTGTTTTACCACGTATATAATCACCCTCGCCAAGAAAATCATTTAAATACATTTCTGCCATGTCCTTGATACTTAAAGGCGAAATCCATTCATTTTCTGCATCCTGAACATCTTTATTCATAATATAATTTGATAAATCAAAGCCAAATAATGTTTTTTCATCTTGCTCAAGTTTTTGCATTTCTTTTATTTTCATTACTTCATTATCTGCCATTTTCTCAATCTTAAATATTCGTTCTTCATCTGTTAGTTCCGAATTAAACATAATTTGCATTATTTGTTCGCTAATATCTCCAAGTATTTCAGAACAATCACCTATGCTAGATTCAAATACACCTATCTTACTTAAACAACGATCATAAATTACAGCATCAATTGTATCTTCGGTAATAATATTATAAATTTTTACTGTATCACTTTTTTGACCGCGTCTATCTATACGACCTATTCTTTGTTCTATTCTCATTGGATTCCAAGGTAAATCATAGTTAATCATTGAATCACAAAATTGATAATCTAGTCCTTCGCATCCAACTTCAGAAAACAACAAAACATCAATAGCGTTTTCTTTATCTTTATCAAGCATAAATCGTTTACGAAACTCAAATCTATCTTCATCAGCTACTGAGCCATCTACCTGTTCTACCCTAATTCCACGTTTTTTCAATTTTGCATTTAGATACTTCAAAGTATTTCTGAATGAACTGAAAATAATTACTTTATTATTTTCTTCTTTCTGCTTTTGGCTAATTACTTCATACATTTTTTCAAACTTTGGATCAATATCTGTAAGATTCATCGATAATTTTTTAATTTCATCTGCTAAATCTAACAAAGAAGAATTGAAGTCATCATCTACATCTACATCTATATCTATATCATACTCATAAATTTCTCCGTCTTCTTGTATTTGATCCAATCTCTTAGTCACAAGTCCCATTATAAATGGCGCAAGTCCATAGATACAGCTTGCAGCTTGTCTCATTATTGTACACATCATAAACCTAACACTATTGCTTCCATGTAATTGCTTTAATGCTTTACTTTCGAACTCAATAATAGCATTATATAAATCCATTTGATTATCATTGAATAGTACTTCTAATGTAGTTGTTCTTCTGATACAAAAATCTTCAATATCTTTTCTTCTCGTTCTGTTAATAATGTTATTGAATGAATGTAGCCCTTCTATCATTGATAATAGTTCTACTTTTTCTTCACGTGTAATAGTTTTATTGTCAACAACTTTGTATATCTTCTCAAAGTTTGGCATATGCTGTATAACATTTCTTCCCCAGGTAGTATTTAAAATTTGTAAAATTTCCTTTTGGCAATCCTCCTGCCATCCATTTTCTTGAATTCTTACAATATGCAACAAATTATTAATATATCTATTTGGCTCAGACATAATTTTAAATGTGTCTTTGTCATAAACTATATCCGGTCTTAAAAGATTTATTAAAGTGAATAAATCATTGTCGCTATTTTGCAATGGAGTTGCTGTTAAGAATATAACCGCATCTGCATTTCTAGTAAATAACTCTACCCCTTTATACATCCAAGTATTTGAATTTCTTATATGATGTGCCTCATCCACAATCACTAAATCAAAATGAGGTAATGGATCTAATTCTCCTAGTCCAATACTTTTTTTCTTTTTATTGCTTTGAGAAAGAGTACCCATAATATTATCTTCACTAAATAACGAATATGGAATAATTGTCTTGCTATGCCTTTCAGGCCACTCTCCATCTCGTCTAGTTTCAGAAATTGACTCTACAAAATCCTTGCTATCTAATTGAGTAAAGTTTTCATCAAAGCGTTTCATTTCCATTACCCATTTTCGTTCAGCAACCAATGGACGAGGACAAATTATAAGTACGGAATTAATGCTTGATCTTGCTTCCAACTCTTTTAATATTAAACCTGCTTCAATAGTTTTACCAACACCCACATCATCAGCTATTAAAAGCCTTGGGCTGTCTGACTTAATTAATTTTAATGCTGGTCTAAATTGATATGGCACAAAATCAATTCTTGCAGAATTTAATGAATATAAATTGCTTGAACTTGGATTATTTATTTGATATGCAGTCAAAGCAGACTTAACCCTTTTCAATGAAGTAAGTCTGTTTTGAATATCCTCTTCTTTTAATTTGATTTGTTCTTTATAAAATGTTTGTACACCACCATTTATAAGCACAGAATATTTAAGACCTGATATTGAAATGACAGCTCCAACTTTACTTTCATCACTTATTAATGTAACAACACTACCTATATGAATTTCTTTATTTGATTTATCTACTGAAGGTTGACTAATAACAATTTCAATTTCAATTTCATCTTCTTTCTTTGCTCCATCAATTATTATTTCTTTATCATTTTTAACCTCAAGAATAAATGATTCTAAATCTCTTGTTTCCGCCATAGATGCATCAAACATCTGGAGTAAATCAATTATAACATCCACATCACCAATGACTTTTTCTTTTGTCATATCATTTGGTGTGATATGCGCCCACGTGTTTCTTATTTCTTGCATTTCTTTTATTTTGGATCTTTCCTTGATGTTAATAAAAAATGAGCTTGAAATAATAAACCAATTTCTATCAAACACACGAAGCAATGAGGCTAAATCAAGACCTCTTAAATCATGAATATTATTCTTTAAAACCTGATCTCTTTGCAATTCGCTTAAATTAGCGAGAACCAACTCTTCCCACCAGTTATTCGTTATCTGTGGAAATCTCTTTTCCAACCACAGTCCCATTTTTTCATTTAGTCTAAACATATATTCGTTCATTTTACTTATGATATATGAATGATTCAATTTGATTTTTCCCCCTTTGTTTCTGCTTCCAATAGAAAGTTTTTAATATTATTTAATTTAACTTTAATATTTTGTATTTATAATATAGCTTTATTATTCGCCTGCTAAAGTTACGACACCATCTTTGTATTTGGCAACAGAATAATTATTAGAAGTGATATCTATTGTACCACCATCCATTTTTATATTGTACATTGATATTGGTTCTATGTATTCTTCTAATTCTGTAAGTGCTTCCCCTATCATGGCTTTTAATTCTCTGTCTGATAAATTGAATTTTCCTTGTCCCTGAAAATAACTGCTATATGAAGGTTGAGGTCTTATATCAACATATCCATATAAAATATCCCCTACTGTATATAAGCTTGCTTTTTGTATAACAACTTTATCTGTAACAACTCCTTCAGAAGCATCGAAGCTTAATTGATTTAAAAAGGTCAATTTACGTACTTCTTCTAATGAAGTATCCAGAAAACTAACATCATTTTTTATATTCTCCACATCACTCGCAATACTTTTCATACTTTCAACTTCTGTCGTCAAACCCGCAATTTTATTATTCGCATCATTTAACGATGTATATGTAGCTAATAGTAATATTGCCATAACCAACAATAATAGTAAATTACATGTTATAATTGGAACAGCATATTTAAAATTAAATAAACTTTCTTTTTCAACCTTTTTGGCTTCCTTTTGAAAAATAACTTCATATTCTTTATAATCATTAATATTTTCTGTTGTCTGCTCGTTGTCAATAATACTGCTTTCTTCTTTGATTTGGATATCTTCCATTTAATCTCCTCCTATAAATTTTTTTATTTACTTAACATATATGTCAATGTTTTATGAAATGAGCAATTTAATTGAAATATTAATATTGAGTAGATTTCAGTATACTTTCACCGCACATAAACCCGCACCACTCATCATAAATAAAGTGAAGCTCTGAGTCCAAGTACGTAAGTGCCTTCTCCTTTAAATCTTCCGTTACTCCATAATAAGCTTCTGCAATAGCGCCAGTAATAGCTGCCAATGTATCACTGTCACCCCCGACTGATATGGCCGTTCTTATTGCATCTTCAAACGAAGTTGATTCTAGAAATGCCACAATTGCCTGTGGTACAGTTTCTTGGCAGGTTTCATTAAATTCATATGTATCTCGTATTTCATCAATTGTGAAATCTAAATTATAATATTTTTCATTTATTTTGTGACGAATTTCCTCTTTGGTAAAGCCACGCTTTGCCATAAATATTGCTACTACTGTAGCTTCGGCACCTTTAATTCCCTCTGGGTGATTGTGTGATACTGAGGTTATTACTTCAGATAATTCAACGGCTTCTTGCTCTGTGCTTGCTACAAATCCCACTGGGCTAATCCTCATGGCAGCTCCATTTCCAAAACTGTTGTAAGGCTTTGGGTCATCGCTAAAAATCCAATGATGAAACATGCCTCCATAACCGCAATATGGGTATCTGCGTCCTATTTCCTGCATATATTTAATTGTCATTCTTTCTAGCAACTCATTGTAATCATAATTACTTTCAGAATCTTTCAATGTTGGTTTTATTATTCTTTCTGTTTCCATAATTGCTTTAGCAACTGCAATAGTCATTATGCTGTCATCTGTTACTTGACATTCATCTGTAAATAGTTCAAATTCTTTGCTCTTGTGATTATTAAATTCAAAGCGAGAACCTACAATATCGCCTATAATCGCTCCTATCATTTAGTTATCCTTCTTTCTTTAATTTCATTAAGTTCATCACGAGTTATATCATTTGAACAAATCCCAAAAACTGAATGTCGTTTTCTTATATATTTTATTATACATTGCTTTTTTAGGATTGGTTAGCCACCCCATTCCTCTTTTGCCATAAAAAGGATTAATGGCACTTTTTAATTTTCTTTTTATCTTTCCTGTTGTTCTTGCTTTAAACGACTTTTTAATGCTTGGTTTTCTCATTCCAAATTTCATTGTAACGTCCTCCTTTGGAATTATTTCAGTATACTTCCTTAACCTCATTTACATATTTAACATACTCATCCTTAACGTTTTCCGGCGAAATAATTTTGACTTTGTTGCCAAATTGAAATATCCACCCCCAGAACGGTGGGCTTAATTCTACTGTTAAGATTGCAGCAAAGTTGTTTTCATCAATTTTATGAATGATGGTACTTTTGCCAAACCTGTCAATAACAACTCCCAGCAATGAATTATCAAATTGAATTTTTACGGTTTCTTCCTCACCGCCGTACATGCTGAATATTTTCTTCGTGTATTCTACAATGTTTATATCTTCATAGTGGCACTTTTGGTCAGTAATTTCTATATCTTCCATTTTATCAACACGAAAATGTGTTATGTTGTTGTATTTTTCATAGTATGAAATCATATAATAATTTTCATCATCCCATGTGAGTGCATAAGGACTGGCTATGTATTTATTTCCATCGTTTCTGTATCTCTTTTTCTTATCAATTGTATATTCAAAGTATTTAAATGAAATTTGTTTGTTATTACTTATAGCCTGGTTAATTAAATCAACATTATAATATATTTTTTCATTGATAGTTTTTACTCTGCCTGCTACATATATCTGCCTAACTAGCTGTTTTGCTTCATGGTTACTTGTTAAGCTCCCTATCTTCTTAATTAATTCTCGAGATTTCTTTTCAGTTATAAATTTTGATGATGCAACTGCATCTGCAAGCAGCTTTAATTCTGCCAATTCAAATGTTCTGCCGGCAATATAGTAATCATAAGTCTTTGATTTTCTGCATAGGATATCAATCCCAAAGGTTTTTAGAGATTCAATGTCGTCATAAATGCTTTTTCGCTCTGCATTTATGTTATATTTTTTTAATTCTATTATCATTTCCGGAACTGTTAATGTGTGGTCTGTATCTGTTTTTTCCATAAGAATTTTCAGTAGATACAAAAGTTTTAACTTTTGATTTGATGATTTTGACATGAGCCCCCCTCATTGAACAAAATATGAAAATTATATTGTCTATTATTATTTTAGCATATGAAGTGTACTATAAAACGGTCAGTAATGCTTTAGACATATGATTATTATATAATTGCTTATTTCCGAACTGCTTTATTTGTTATATATATTGTATTACAAAATTTAACATTTTTCAACACATAGATTATTATAATGATTCCAAATTAAAATACCCTGCAAAGAAAATATTTTGCAGGGTATATGTTTTAACCTTTTATTAGTCTAATATCATTTAAATTTTTATAAATTAGCAGTATATTCATAATCAATTATCAATACAACATCATCTTTAATAATGTATTTATATATATTCCAAAGATATTCAATATCTCTTTAATACTTTTTCATTAATTATATATTTTATGAATAAATATCTGCATATTTTAAATAAAACAATTATTACTCAATTTTCAATAATAAATGTTATGATATTTTATCTGTCTCTTTTTAGTTTTTTAGCAATTTAAAATTAATGAATCAAATCCATTCATTAATATATAATTTTATGGATCTAATCATTTCTTTAAAAAATGGTGCGTCCATTTTTCTTTTGTAAAACTTTGTGGCAAAGTCTTTATCCTTTGACTCTTCTTTTATAAACATGTTGTCAATGAATTCTTCTGTAATTGTTGGATAAGACTCATCAAATACTACATGTGATTTATGAAATCTTTCTCTTACTTGAGGTTTGGTGTCATAATTTCCCATTACAACTAATGCTATGGGCATAGTGAATTTGGGCAAGTTGAAAAGCTCCTTGTGATATTCATAGCTTTCCATTATGTCGCCAATGTAACAAGTTCCAATTCCTAGACTCTCTGCTGCTATCACCGCATTTTGCGCTGCAATCATTGCATCCTCAACTCCCAGCATGAAATCACTTATGCTTGGCCCTTTATAGTCAGTATATGTCTCAGAAATATTTCGTTTTTCATAAAATTTATTCCATTTGTAGTTGTCGGCAACGAACATTAATGCTAAGTCAGCATCTGCTATAAATGGTTGATTGTCGCAGCTATTAGCAAGCTTTGCCAATGTATCCTTTGACCTTATTTTAATGATGCTATAGGCCATCATATTTCCGGCCGTTGCTCCTCGCATTGCTGATTCTATTATATGCTGAATTTGTTCATCTGTTATTTTTGTTTCATTGAATTTTCTGATAGAAGTGTGGGACTTTAACAAATTTATTATTTCGTTCATTACTCCTCCTAATTTTACTTTATAACCAAATTTCAAACCCAAAAGTCTTTTTCTTTTATTTAATCTATAAAAATCGAGATGGTATTCTTGAACAAGTTATATTAAGCTCAAGTTTTGCCCTTGTAGCAGCAACATATAAAAGGCTACGCTCAATTTGTTCTAGTTCTCTAGCTTTGACTTCATCTTCTATGCTATCAATGATTCTTGAAGGTATTACTCCATCTTCAAGTCCTATAATTGCAACACAATCGAACTCTTTTCCTTTTATTCTGTGCATGGTTCCGAGCCTTATTCCATCAAGAAACATATCTTCTGCAGAATTCTTCAACAAGACTGTTCTTATTCCATGATCATTTAGCACTTGCTTCATTTGATCTATTTGTTTATTCATCTTAGCTGTTATGCATATTGAGTTACTCTCATATCCTCTATTAAGCCAATCTTTTATCTGATCAATGATACCTAATACCTCCTCCTCTTTTGAATTATAGATGGTGACATTTGGTTTTTTCCCATGAATCAATGAAAATGCAGGTTCAGTTTTAAACCTTTCTCCGTCGATAGTTGTAAGAAGGTTATTATTTAGTATCTTATCAGCCCATCTTCTTATTTCTTCAGTTGTTCGATAATTCACTCTAAGGATTGAGCTCCTACCTACTACGTTAATTCCAGTATTCTTAAGTACTAATTTTCTTCCATATATACTCTGTCTCTCATCACCAACCATGAAAATATCATTTTCATGTTCATCACCAGCTAATTTTCTTATAAATGTAAGCATTGAAGTTGTAAAGTCCTGTATTTCATCAATTATGATGTACTTATATGGTAATACTTCTAAATTTAATGCAATATCTATCGCCTTTGCGACTGCCAGATTAATATCCATCATGTCTGCGTCGTTCAATGCTTTCTTAAATTCTACCATTACTGACCATACAATTTCTTTTGTTTTTCTATTTAACGCATAACCCCTGCCAGTCCTATTAGCAGCTTTGTATTGCTCAAGGCTGTGTATATTTTGCTCTACTATAACGCGCTCCCATTCATCCATATAAAACTCAACAGGTAGCTCATTAGCTTTATCTACGTTGTTTATTATATCTTTCCAAATGGAAATCAATTCTTCTCCATAAATTATCTTTTCACGACAAGAGTTTTCTTTTATAAATTGAGAAACAACCTTATCTATATTTATTACATCTATTTTATTGTATTCTTTATCATTGCAAATATCTTTTAAATAACCCTTTATATCTTCAGCAAGATTTGTAGTAAATGTAGTAACTAATATTCTAGAGTCATTATCTATGCTTTCTGCAAGTCTTTTTGCTCTATGAACTGCTACTACAGTCTTTCCAGTTCCTGCTTCACCTGTAACCTTCGCAGGTCCGGTATAATTGGCTTTTACAATCTTTTCTTGCGATGGATGCAAAAATACTCTCCACTTATCTATTGGGGATTGAAGCATTAGTTTAAATTCTTCTAGGCTTTCATCATCGTCAATAACGAAATATTTTTGCTCATTGTTGATGTTTTCAGTTGGTGATTCATCGCTTGTAGCATAGGAAGCAACTAACTCATAAAAATCCACGCCAGAAGCATAAAAGAAAAGAATTTCATACACACTTTCCGGGATAAAATTTTTCTTATCCTCTAAATCATCCATATTTTCAATGTTTCTTATTAGATTGAAATATTCATTAGATATTCCTAGTTGTGATAGCTTTGAATCACTTAATGCATTAAAAAGCTTTTTGTCGTTTGTTTCCTCACTTACAGTTTTATTCAATACATCTACTATTTCAATTTCGCCTGTTATTTTATCAATATTGATCTTTTTTCTTTCTACCCAATCATATGCATCATCATGATGATCAATATGATGGAAGAAATAAGATCTTCCATCTTCAATAATTGATAAAATAACTCTTATATCCCGATTAACACGAGCTGATCTTATGGATGAATCTCCAAAATTCAATTTCTCGATATTTAACCCAGGAGATTTTGGATTTTCTTTTAATTTTAATAAAAGAGTATTAGCCTGAGCTTGTATATCATTAGGAAGATTCAACAGCGCTCTTACGTAATCTGTAGATAGTATGATTTTTACCGCATTCTCTGCCATGAGATCCTCCAACTTTATTTTTTATTTCTTGAATAACTTCATCCGGAGTATTAATACCAATTACAAAGACCGTATATCCTTGGTTTTTGCAAACATCAACAAAAGCTTCATTATCATTTTTTAGAACAAGTATTGATTTATCATGAGCTTCCCATAATAGTTCTGCTTCACAAATTACTCCTTCGCGGTTTTTGCTTAATACATCTATACCAACATCTGTAGGTATATTAATGTCTGCCTTAGCTAAAGCTTCAACAAATTCAATAACATCAGAGCTTTCAGTTACCTGTGATAATATCTCTGTCCATTCATCACTAAACATATAAACGTCATTGCTTTCATTATTATCATTTTTATAGTTTACAACTGTTTCAACGTTTAAATTTTCGTCATGTGCTTTAACTTCTGTTTTAACTTCTACTTTAGCCCCATAGATAAGCCATTTCAAATATTCTTTTGCAGCTCCTCTTATAAGCTCGTCATGCTCAAACTGGTTGTTATAATTTCTTAGACAACCATAGCAGGATGTTTCATCTGAGCAACCACAGTTTCCGTTTACCCTTTTTAAGGCTGCTAGAAAAACTTCATCAATTTTATTAAAAATTTGCTTTACATGACCTGCTCCACCTGCAGATTCATCAAATAATATAAGAACATTTTGACCGCTGTCCTCATTAAGACATCCATTTATATCACTTCTTGCGATACCGAGAGCGTCAGAAGCTCCCTCTAAAATTGCATACAGTAATGATTTCCACTTGTTTTTTCCTAATAAATCATATTTCCCATATTGGATTGGTAGTTCTATTCTTAAAATATCAGTAGAAAACTCATGTCCCAAGGAAACATTAGACAAATGAATATTTGGACAATCATAACCAAATTTTGTTTTATGTGTTCGATTATTTGGATAATCATTAACATAACCACATGTCTTACATACCCATAGACCAGAATTTGTATTACCTCTATTTAAAACAACAAGCTTTCCATTTGGAGAATATGCAATTTTAACAGCTTTACCTCCAATAAAAGTTTCTTTTTCCTTTCTTTGTTCCCTTTGATAAGAATCAAGTTCACCAATTCCCCAGAATTGAGTTCTAGTGGAATAGAAATGTTTAGGCCTGTTTTCTCCTACTGGTTTTGATTTCTCGTCAAAGGAAGTAGAGAATCCAAATTTAGGAATTATGAACCATTTTGATTTCATTTGCGTACCACATCTGCATATCTTTGGTTTTTCTAACCCATCCTCATATTCCATAATGGTTGGATTAATTTCCGGTGAGGATAGGCTTCTACATTTTGGACATTCATAATATTTATAAGTAGGCCATCCTTTACCTGGTATTACATTAATAGCGTAACTTGTCCAGACTCTGCCATTAGCTATAACACTTCCTGGAGGTGCAAATTCACTAATTGCAAGTTTCAGGTCCCTAGATAATTCAACCCTCTTTGCATCTACAGAGTTATTTAAAATCTGAAGATTAACGACATCAACCGGAAATCCATATTTAGGTAAAACGCCATTAGAAGCCAAGAAGTTAATTGTCTTCTCATCTAAATATGTTTTTATCATATTTAAAACTTTGTCAGTGCTTTTACCGCGTTCATACATCCTAGACTTTATATTTTCAAAATTAGAAACATCTTCTTTTCTTTTCATAATAGCCTTAGTCAAAGCACCATCTTCACCTATTAATTTGTCAACAAACAACCAACTTTCAATTTCCAGTCGTTCAACCAATTCAGCAGGAAATACCTTTTTAATAGATTCATATAAGTCTGTAGGTCTATTTTCAAGTTCTTCTCTTAAGGCATCCACAATATCAATTCCACCATTATATCCAATCAAAGCCTTAGTATTCTCTTCAAAGTATATACGTTTCTTTTTAAAGAACCAAGATAATATAACTGAATTAAGATGTCTTGAAGCTATTTTTTCGTTCATTAGCTCAATATAAGGAGCTTTAATCTTGCCACTTATAATTTCTGAAGGATTATTAAAGAAATTTATATCATGGCTGTTACGTCTTGCAAATGTTACAGAAAATGCAGTCGAAGAAGTCCTTCTTCCAGCTCGACCTGCCCTTTGAATATAATTAGCTGTTTCTGGTGGTACGTTTCGAAGAAAGGTTGCTTCAAGCTCGCCCACGTCAACTCCCATTTCAAAGGTTGTAGAGCAGCTTAAAACATTAACCTTTCCTTCTTCGAAATTCTTTTGATAGTCGCCGGCTGCATCCTTTGAAAGCTGCGCTGTATGCTCTTTTGCTATCATAGGAATTACTTTTTCATTATTATAGATTATTGAATAATACGGATCATTTCTAATATCTGAAGCTATAATTACATCAAGATGTCCATCACACTTTAAGTTATGGCAAATACCCTTAACTGAATATGTAGAAAGTTTTCCACATTTACTGCATCTATACATAGGTTCGTTGTTATCTATAAATCTAAAATACCATTTTCGATAGTCAATTCTAAGTGCATAGCCTCCTGTACCTACTTGTTCTCTAATAAAGTAACCTCTCCTTTCTAAATTAACAAATAAATCATAAGCCTCATTTAAAATCTTTAATGCACTGTCATCAAGCAATTCTTCAGAAATTCCTTGAATCCTTACTAGTTTTTTGGCAAAATTAAATCTCTTGTTTTTTCTATGTTTTGCAGGTATAAAGCTAATTATTTCTTTTCCACCACTACTTCCTCTTGTTTCTTTTCTAAAAAACACTTCTCTGTTCCTAGGTGCAAAAAATTCATCCTTAGGATTCACTGTGTCAGGAAAATTTGTTGCTCCTGCGAAACGAACTGTATCCATAAAATATCTAAGAACATTCCAAACTTCGTCTTTAGTAAGATTCCACTTTTGTCCACCTATAATTGGCTCCGGATATATTTCAACAAATGCTCTGCCTTCTAAACCTGTTTCGCGTTCTACTCCCATGAATTCCTTAAGAACAAAACCACTGGCTATTGTTCTTTTCTGATTATCTGACATTTTTTTAATTTCAGATTCAGAAAAAAGACCAGCTTTTTCACCTTGTATTAACAACAAGTCCATTAAGTCATCCATTCTGATGCCATTTCTTTGTTTTTTTAGCTCATTTAGTATTATTCTGCGCCATGAAATTTGATTATGTTTATTGCTCATATAACCAGCAAAAAATGCAGCTTCCTGCCTATTATCTGAAAAGATTAATAATTTCCTTCCCATTTCGCTTTTAACTTCACTTGAAATTTCATTTGTTGGAGTAAAGAAAAAGTCATCATTACCCTCAGATTCCTCTATATAATCATCCTTTATACTTAATGGAGGTATCATAGTATACAAACTATTAGCTATAGCAAATGTAGCTGCATGATTAGCAGTTAAAAACCTTTTAATTACTGAAGGTGATACCGAGCCGCACATTGCACATGTATTTAAATCTTTTGCTTTTCCACTATATGTTAAACCATAGACTACCATATACTTACTTTTATCATGTACATTGCAGCATTTTTTAATTTTAGTATCATCATTATCAGTAAATGGCTCTATTTTACCGCAAGCAGTACATAAAATATATTTTTCCAAATTACTTACATCTGTGGTTTCAAAAGCGTCATCATCATCGTCTACATCAACATCAATGTCTTCATGTTCTGATAGTTTTGAAATTAGAAAATATTCCGGCTTGTCAATATCATTAACATGTTTAAGATATCCATCATCTATTCTTCCTACTATATACTCTTGACCACATTTCTGGCAATTGGCAAGCTCAAAAACTGAAATGGTATTATCTCCCTTTAAAACAGTAGATTTTCTATTAAGATAAATTTCCTTGTTTGGGTAAAAAGAAGCAAACATACCTTCCAAAGATTTTACAAACAAGTGGTATCTGGCTGGAAGCAATGATGAAGAATTCAAATCCTCTTTAGCAATAACAGCAAGCTCCACTAAATTAATAAAAGCATCCATTTTTTCTGTTTTAGTATATAGATCATCAAATACTATTTCAGCTACTTCTTCAGCAACTTGTGGCTTTTTATCTAGAACATTTTGAATTTTTATTATCCTGCTATCAAAGATTAATTTGTTATAGATGTATGAGCACTTTTCTTCTTCCTTCATACCTTCAATTTCTAGTGAAATAGATTTGTACTCTTTTGGTGAAAAAGGATGCATTTCTTCATTTTCTTTTTTTCTTATTCTATCTGCTGTGATAATATCTTCTACTTGAAATTCTTCTCCAAAAATATTTTGTGCAAATTCAGATAATGCTTCTTTTGCATCCTCACTGCCAAGGGTAGCACTTGTTGCTATACATTGAAGACTATCTCGATTATTTTTTCGTATCTTTTCTTTCAACCTTCTGAATAGCAATGCTATTTCTGTACCATTTGAACCCTTGTATGTATGCGCTTCATCTAATACTAGAAACCTCCAATTTCTGGCACTTGGACCTTCAAAGAAAATACTGTCATCTGGTCTTAGTAATAGGTATTCAAGCATTGCATAATTTGTCAGCAAAATTTGTGGAGGCGTTTCTTGCATGCGCTTTCTGGAAAGCATTTCATTAGGCAATGGCTTTTTATGATATTTTTCTTCATATTCCATTGCAGCTTCTTTTTCACTACCAAATGAAGTTTCTCCTGTATATCTACCAAAAGTTATACTAGGATAATTAGCCAAAATAATACGAATCTTTTTTAGTTGATCATTTGCCAGAGCGTTCATTGGAAATAATAACAATGCTCTTACGCCTGGGTTTAATTTTCCATTTTCCTTCTGGCGCATTAACTCATTTATTATTGGAAGAAGATAACATTCAGTCTTACCAGAACCGGTTCCTGTTGCTACTATTATATTTTTTCGTTGTGATGTTATTTTATTTATAGCAATTTCTTGATGCTTGTACAATTTTCTATCATAGTGTATCTCATCAGAAATTTTTGAAAACTCGCCGCTTACAATACCTTGATCATAAAGTTCATGAAGACTTTTACCTGAATGAAATGGTAGAGTAGCCTCTAAAAATGGACCTTTCACAAAATTAGTTTTCTTGACTTCTTCATATGCCTTACGGGTTATTTCATCATCTCTGACAGTTAATAATGATGACAAGTAGGCCATATAATCATTCTTTATTGTTTCTTTTGTTGTAATAGGATTCATTGACATTATCTAGTACCTCTTTCTTTAAAAAACATATATAATTCTGCAAGCAGCAAATCATTAGCAACAATTTCTGGACATACCTTTTTCATTGTTATAAGATAATTATCAGCAGACATTAATTGTTTATCTGTTATCTTATTTCGATTATGAAGAGCCTTAATAACAGTTGATAAGCCTGAATAATAAAATATTTCATAAACAGATTTTTCAATATAGCGACCATTAAGAGCCAATGTTATCGGCTTTATAAATTCCAATATACCTTTATCTAAATTGCGTATAGAGCAATCAATTTCTTCAAATAATTCTTTCAAGGAATCAATAAGGGGTTTCAGTTCGTCAACGTTGCGTTTATAATAAAAAAACCAACTTACTAACATATCAATATATTTTAAACCACAAAATTCAGTCCCGGAATCTGTCTTATTTTCAAGTAATAATTTAGGTTCATCATTTCGACCTGGTCTGCCCCAATCAATGATGTTTAATAAATCTTCTGTATCACCATAGATATTCGGTGAAGGAATAATTTTATAATTTGTACATAATATATTATCACTAATAACTCTTACATAACAATCTATCCATTCTTGCTGTCCTTGGCAATCTTTACACTTATTGTTAAATCTCAGCATTTCCGTAGCTGAATTCAAGCCTATAGTATTAAGAATTTTATGTGCAAGTCCGGGATAAGAAAATTTTGCATGAGTAAGAAGCATCCATGTTATGCTTGCAGCATTATCAATATTTGATAAATGATCTACATTCTCTTTGGTTGGAGGTTTATCAGAAAACTTCGATAATGAAAGGCTGAATTTATTATAGATAAACTCAAGTTCTTCCTGTTCAGTATCACTATCTAGTAATTCTATTAAAAATTCTAATCGTTGGTTAGGGTTTAAATATTTTTCGCTTATAATATCCAATATTTGATTAATTAAATAATTGATTTCTAAATCCTTTGGATTATTAATAAAACCAAAATTATAAGTCAAGGTTATAAGATTTCGAATATCTTTCACACTTATAGATTTATCTATAGAATTAACTTTATTTTGCAATATATTTTTTACCTTTTTTAACAAGTCCTTGTTATTCCATAGGCATAATGTCATATTAATCAGTCCAGATATTGTATTGTTATCTTTTATGATATCATGAACATTTACAAGTATTGTATTACTTTTTCCTACTTCTACTGGTTTAAATTTATCAGTATCACCAAAAAAGTCATCTGCTTTTTTCATTTGCATTTTAAAAAGTCCTGAATTAAGATTATTACTTAGTTTAAGAGACTCATGAATTCCATTTTTATTTGCTTTAGAACAACATAAATCAATATCTTCTTTAAAGGCTGTATCATTAATTTGAACTAGCTCAAGTGTGTTATCACTACCTGCAACACCTTTTCCATATAGCTTCCATATCAAATAAGGTTTATTTTTTGTGCCATCATCATTCTTATATCTTAACTCATTTAATAGAACCTTTTCTGATATTTTAGCAAGTATAATTGATTTTTTCTCATTATCAATAGAATAATTTAATAAAATTTCAATAGGAAAACTAGCATTTTCAATTGTTGTACTAAAAATTGACATTGGAATATTTGCTTTTCCAGAACTCTTAGAATTAATATCAGCTATATGATTCAATTTTGATGTTAGTTCAATTGTTGGTGTAGATTGAATTGAATTCATATTAAAGTCTAATGTCAACCACCATTTATTATTCTTAAACTCATCATCATCAAAGTATTCAGTTCCTAAACAAATTCTCTCTTCACTATTATCTTCATTCCAGAATTTCCATGTGATATTTCTTACAGTTTTCTTGAAAGGAATTTTTATTATTTGATTATCTTGATTAACTACAAGATTCCCTTTAATAAATCTTGAGTATTCCTTTAGAATTACTTGCTTCCATACTTCATTATTAATTAGCACTAAATTTTCCTTTACCTCTGATTGAAATACTATTTCTATTCCCTTCTCAGGCTTGTAGCAAAAACCTGTTGATTCTAAATTTGAATTATGATTGGGCCATAAATTTGTATTATTGGAATCGTATAATATTAGAGGTGAATAGGCAAAATTATATGACTGCAAAAACGCCTTATCTTTATAAAAAGATATTTCATAATTTCCATAAGGCATAATATTTTCACTATTATTGTTATCAATTACAATATTTCCTGTACTTTTTTGTATACTAACATAATCGCTAACATGTAATGTTTGTTTATAATTGCACAGTCTGTTTCTAATAATAATTAGCATATCATCCACTGATTTATTATCTTCTAAATCAATTTCTATGATTGGAAATTTTGTAAAAACAGTAATATTATCCTTTGACTCATTTTCATCAAATAGATATTTATCAGAATAAATTCTAACATTCAAAGTTGGGCGACATGAAATTGAATATTTACTGGTTAAGTTTTGTACTTCTAAAGAACTATCCTTGTTTGTTATGTAAAACATTATTGCATTAAAGTCTTTTGATATTTCAGGCAAGTATAAATCTTCTTTCATCATATTATTAAACTTAACCTTTACAGTATCATTTTTATACAATATATAACCGCTATCTTTAGGTAAATACTCTCCCGATACCCTTTTACCTCGATTATCAAAAATTAAAAATTCATTTGTAAAACCTTCTATCGAATTTTCCCATGCTTTTAATGGCTTTTGTTCATTAATATCATCATACACTTTTATAAAGTATTCGGGTAAACATGGAACTGACACTAAGGCTTCCTCTGATAATCTTCCCAAATCTGTTGTTAATGTTTTTACGGAAACCGAGGTTTGAAATGCATCACCTTCAATTTTCCATATCAAATTTCTAACATACTCATTATTTATTGGAAACTGAGGTAATTTAATTGTTGGACCTTTTGTAATTGAATCAAAAAATAAATGTGGCATTATGTATTCATTGATTCCATGTTTTCTTGAATTAAATCTTGTAGCTTCATAATCTTTATATTTTTTATATTGTTCAACAATTCTGTTGTTTTCCGTTGATATAGTGTCGACATTGTTTTTAACAATTTCATATATATCTAATATAAACTTAACGGCGCTATCTCGATGCAACCTAATATATCTTTCAATTGGTTTATTTAGCAAATATCTTCTCCAACTGAAAAGATCATCTATTATTTCTCTTGGATCAAAATATTGATTTTCAGTGTTTTCAACAATGTAAAAAAGGTTTCCTAAACTGCTGTTTGGTACACCAGCTTGACATATAAGTGGAGTTAAGTACTTGTATCCACCATCTTCAAGTATAGTAAAACCAAATCTCGCCATTTTTTTAATCCATATGCTTCCAATAATAGGTCTGTCATTAAAGTTAATGTCAAGATCAAGTGATTCTTGCCATTCATCCCAAAATTTATTCTCATCATTATATAATATGAAATTTATAACTTGGGTTAATAGTGTAGCTGGATAATTATTTAGAAAATAAAGGTAGCTTTTTCGATCACGATCAGTCTTAGACAATGCATCTTTAATATTTTGTGTTAATGTTTCGTATTCATCAAAAGATAATCCGAGATCCCCCCATATTTCACATTCAACCAATTTATCTTTAATTTCTTTTTCAATACAACTTAAATCCTTATCCATCAAACCACCTCTATGTATATTTAACCGCTCATCAGTATTTTAGTAAGTGTCATCATTAACGAATTTCATAAAATTATTTTATTTTTCATCATATTTTGTTATCGTAAAAACAGGTTTACCATCTTTATGCAAAATTACTTTACCGTGTTGTTCGGCAACAGAAAATATATAATCAGAATCTGTTTTTATTCTATTAAACGGTAGAATATCATCACCATCATTATTTGGTAAATCTTTAACCCACTTTTTAAACTCTATCATTGCATTTTCGTATTTCAATAAACACTTACTTTTATTTTTGTGTATGTAAAACTCAAGCCCTACATTTTTATACCACTTAAATCCATTTGGCGGTTCAAGTTTTAATCCATAAGGTTCTTTAAATACAACGTCGATTAAATAGCATTCTCTATCAACATGTCCACCACAGCAGGCAAATGTTGTATAGCCCTTGTTATTAAGTATAATTATTTCATCAACAATATTATCATCAATCTCTACGTTTTCGTTGTTTAGCTCTATAAGCATACTATCCTCCAGAATTTAAATATTTTGTTTATGTCCGTCTTTATGAACTTATTCCACAAACAAATTTGTATGATTATAAATGACCATCATATAATCACTCAAGGTGCCAACATTAAATGCATCTATTCTTACAATATCACTTCCCATTGGCGGAAGTCTTTTATCATTCTTAAACACCTTGACTTGTCTATTTATACATTCCCGTTCCAAATCTAAAGTCATGCTTTCATCACTAATTGTAATATTGTTTATCTTGTAATTTAATAGCTCCTTTTTAAATAATTTATTAAATTGATTAAAAGAGCTATACCATGGATTATAATCTCTCTTATATTGATTTGCCGTGCACAACACTCTATCATCTAACATCATATAACCTTCTGCGTTCCATATACATACAACAAGCCACATAAAGTCATTTTGTACCTTAAACTTAAAGCCAAAATACCCTGGTCCTCCCATTCCATATGATCCTAAGAAAGGACATAAATCTATAATTTCGCATCCTATTAAGCGTTCTTCTCCAAATTTAATTAAGCTTATGGGTTCACGAGTCATCACAACATATTCTGTTGGCTCGTCCCAAAGTTCTGATGCAAAAATTTTATTTTCTTCAAAGCCTTTGGATTTCCATTCATCAGTTTTATCCGGTAAAACATATGCATAATTTATTAGCTTATTTAATTGAATGCTTATGTTATCAGTAGGCATATAAAGCCACCTCTTTAACTAGTCATTTTTTCTTGATAATAAAGGATGATTTAATTTAACTTTGTTTAATCCATTTTACAATTGCATTAACATAATCTGCTTTTTTCTTTCTTTCAGGATGCCCTACCCTTATAACCTTTACATTATCGTTATTTATATAGCCAGAAAACTCCCACCATGGCATTTTATTGGCTCCAATTTGAATCTTCTTGCTTTCAATATCAACAATATCATTAAAAATACCATTGATATAATCATCATAGTACCATGATGTTAAAAATATTATTTTCTTAGGTTTAAGCAATTCAATTTCTTTCTTTAACACCTGCATTTTTTTGACACAATTATCTTTAACCAGTTCGGAAGTATTATCTGTAGTACCTGAATTATTGCATTTTATAATGTTTGTATAAACTATATAATCAGCACCATTTTCTCCATATATCTCTTCGGTTATTTTTCTTATGTAACTCCAATATGGCCATGAACCTTCCCATAATACTTTCGCTACATCACGGCTATCATAATAATAGTCCTTCTTTTCACCTGGCTCGCCACGTGCATTTTTACCAACAAAAAGCACTCTTCCAGTTTCATGTTCATAATTTTTACCAACAAACCAAAATGAAACAGGTAATGATAAATTTGCAGTTTTTTCATGACATTCCTTGCATACAGAGCTACTACCAAGCTGAATATCATCATACATTTTAAACAAGTTTTCTTCCATAAAATTATTTGAAATCATAGCTCACCTCATAATACTTTTTATAGATTTTAATATAAATTTAATAACCCTTTGTTAATGTTTTACGTTGAAATAAATTTGTCTCGTTTCCAGACTTATATTATTATCCCACCCCCTTAATGAAAATCTTTAATTATCTAGATTTATGCTGATTTTCGATATACTTTGTCAGTGTTTAAAATTTACAAGACTCACTTTCATCTCTTATAAACTAATTTGTTTCAGCCAATAAAATCTTCATTTCATTAAGAATATGGTCTGAATCGTTAATTTCATCTTTTGATAATCTTTTAATTATATCTTCTGCATTGGGTATATCATGCTTAGCCATATAAATATCAAATAAACTGCAATAAAAAGCGATTTTGTCTTCATCCGTAACATCAAATTTATTTAGGTATATTTCCATATATTTTGCCAAATTTTCTAAGTCACCAACCAACTCGTAACAATCCATAAGGTTTATCAACGTATCCTCTTCAAAACCTTCAATCTTTATTAATTTTTCGAATAAATCTATTGCTTTATTAAAACAATTCAGTTTATATAAAGAAAAACCCATGTTAAACAGATAATCAGTTGCTTCTTTAATTTTATTTGCATGATTATAGTACCTCAAAGCTCTTAAATAGTTTTCATTATCTAAGTAATCATGCGCCTTATTAACTATGTCTTCATAACTTAAACTGCTATCAATTCCAGTTATAGGTTCATATAACATTTCATCTGTATACACTATATTTGAAAATCCTCCGTCATAATTTTCTATATACTCGAATACTTTAGGTATTAATACATTTTGTGCAAACTCAGATTCTGCATACCATACATTTGATTGTCCTATTCCAGTACCACTGCCAGATTGGGATGCTCTTGGTATTGGAAATGTTCTTTTATTTTCAGGCAATAAATAGCAATCCTTAGCATCTGCTTCAATGCTGTAAGAAAAATCATCTTCACCTGATGAATCCTTTTTATACTGCACATTTCTAAATACCGTAGCATTTTTATACCACCCTACTATTCTTGTTTCCTTTGATTCATTCGTTGCAACCCATATAACTAATACATTATTAATAAATGAAGTATGGGAATTGCAATTTTCATAATGTTTTTCAAGTGCTAAGTCACCTCGTCCCATTACATACCCATAGCACTTGCCGTTGTAATCTCTAAAGTTAAAGCGTTCTCCTGCGGAACCGGTTTCTTTAACCCATTGACCGCCATTTATTGGTTTATCATTATCAGTAATTCCCAGATAGTTTTTCATCCATGCTATATTGCAAAATATTATGTTCATATTATCCTCCTCTTTTCTTTATCATACAGCTTTCTGGAGCGACAACAAAGGGATAACTCATCCCCTAAATTTTTGCTTTATCATTATATAATTTAACTCCTGTATATTTCTCTGTCTCTTCTATAAAATAATCAATTTCGTCACTTGTTTTTAACGCATGATACACAACAAAATCAAAATCATTAGTTAAGTTCAATTCACCCGAATGAAGTTTAAATAAACCATTTGATTCCTCAAAACTAAGCTTTAGACCAACCGAAAACTTTGATAAGAAATTTCTTGTAATATTATACTTTTTATTCATGGCTTTTTTAAATGTATCTTCAGGTATTCTGCAATTTAAGTCTATAAAATCATAAAAGGAAATATTTCTTTTTGAAGTTTCTTTATAGTTGTACCATTTCTCACTTGCAACATTATATAGCTCATTTCTTAATTGAAGAGAGTTTATAGAAGTATTTTGACTAGGTCTCCACTCTTGTGGAACTCTATTAAGATACTTATTTTCTGGAAATTCAATAATTCCTTTAGTTTTAAATATTTGATTTTCAAAATTCTCTTTATTTATCATAATGAACCCTCTTATTTGTTGTTTTCACAGGTTATATTTTTTTATATGAACAAATCCCAAAAACTGAATGTCGTTTTTTTATAAATTTTATTATACATGGCCTTTTTAGGATTGCTTAACCACCCCATTCCTTTCTTGCCATAGAAGGGATTTATAGTACTTTTCAATTTTCTTTTTAGCTTTCCTGTTGTACGTGCTTTAAAAGACTTTTTAAGGCTTGGTTTTCTCATTCCAAATTTCATTGCAATGTCCTCCTTTGGAATTATTTCAGTATACTTCACTAACCTCATTTACATATTTAACGTACTCGTACTTAACGTTTTCTGGCGAAATAATTTTAACTTTATTGACGAATTGAAATATCCACCCCCAGAACGGTGGACTCAATTCTACTGTTATTATTGCAGCAAAGCTGTTTTCATCAATTTTATGAATTATTGTGCTTTTGCCAAGCCTGTCAATGACAACCCCCAGCAAAGAATTATCAAATTGAATTTTAACAGTTTCCTCCTCACCGCCGTACATGCTGAATATTTTCTTTGTGTATTCTACAATGTTTATATCTGCAATGTGACACTGTTGGTCAGTAATTTCGATGTCTTCCATTTTATCTATACGAAAATGAGTTATACCATTGTATTTTTCATAGTAGGAAACCATATAATAATTTTCATCATCCCATGTTAATGCATACGGGCTGGCTATGTAGTTATTTCCATCGTTTCTGTATCTTTTTTTCTTATCTATTGTGTATTCAAAATACTTAAATGAAATTTGTTTGTTCCTGCCTATTGCCTGGTTAATTAAATCAACATTATAATATATTTTTTCATTTATAGTTTTTGCTCTGCCAGCTACATATATCTGTCTGACTAGTTGTTTAGCTTCATAGTTACTAGTTAAACTACCTATTTTCTTTATTAATTCTCTGGATTTCTTTTCTGTTATGAATTTTGATGAAGCAACTGCATCTGCAAGTAGCTTCAATTCTGCTAATTCAAATGACCTGCTGGCAATGTAGTAATCATAAGTCTTGGATTTTCTGCATAGGATATCAATCCCAAAGGTTTTTAAGGACTCTAAATCATCATAAATGCTTTTTCGTTCTGCATTTATGTTATATTTTTTTAATTCTATTATCATTTCCGGAACTGTTAATGTGTGGTCTGTATCTGTTTTTTCCATAAGAATTTTCAATAGATACAAAAGTTTTAACTTTTGATTTGATGATTTTAACATGAGCTCCCCTCATTGTACTAAATATGAAATCCTAAAATCCTATTTTCTCTTTTTTATAAGTAACTTTTAAATCAGTTATTTCACCGGTGGAATTTTCTATGTTATTATCATCTTCCTCTTGAAGACTCAACAAACAAATAACACTTTCATGTGTAACAAACAATACTTAAGCAAAGGCTTCTTCTTCAAATAAATCATGCACTCTTCCTCCGCTGAATGTACCCTTGACAACAGTATGCACGCTGTTAGCTACATATCCTATTATCACTATAAACGGAAGCTCCGCCATTATAGCTTCTGGGTCATATTCATTATGAGGTTCTTTTACTAATTTTATAATTCTACCAATTTCAAATGGATTCATACCATAATAATGTTTTGTACCAGTAATAGTAATAAAATAATTATTTTCCATCTTGTTTACCTCTATTATTAATTTAACATATAAGATGTACTATAAAACGGTCAATAAATTAAATGTCAATTAAATAAACTATGGTTCATTTTTATGTTGTATTTTATATATTATATAGCAAAATATTACAATTTACAAAAAACTATAAGCAAAATATACACTATTTACAACGCCTCAATAGTAGTTTTAACAACAGTTTTATTCTTAATTTTAGTTTTTATCGCTGTATATAAATCAATATCAACTTCAGGGGTTTCAATCGTAACAACTAGTGAATATTTTACTTTTGAATTATATTTTCTTAAGTTAGTTCTTGTCTTCCACCATCCGGAAATTGGATATATCATTATTAGATTACTTTGGCTTAAATCACTAGCTGTACCTTCCCAAATATCCTTATGTATTGAGCCTAAATTTCTGTTATTTGTACCAATCAACCATCTATCAGGATCATTTGGCACTTCATTCTTATCACTTTCATCTTCTCTCATAGCCTTACTTATTCTCTTTAAAAAGTTTTCTTTGTCTTCACTTGGATTATTTACGTCAAAAAGCAAACCACATGAAGGATATCTGTATTTATCTTTCCATCCAATTTCACCAGGACCTGGCTCTATATAATAGGACAAAGTAACTATCATTCTGACCTTTGTTTCCCCTAGCCCAAGAAGAATATCACTTGGCCATGGTAATTCATGAATATGCATTTCATTCAAAGTAACATTTGAAGCACTTGGCTTTTTATTAAAAGGCTTTAACTCATCTTCAATTACTAAATTTACGCTGTTTCTTGCGCTATAAATTGCTTTTCCTAAATTAGGAACACCATATCCACAAGTTCTCAATAAATTCTTATAATCTTTTCTATCATGTTTTACTTTCTCTCCCAATATTTTATTTTTCATATCGGAAGTCCAATCAGCAGAATGAACCAACAAGGCTCTTACTGTTTCAGGTCATAAATCAGGATACTTATGCTGAATATTTGCAGCAATCCATGAAGCCTGTGCAGTTGCAGAACTTGTAGCCCATATTGTCGTCAATGGTTTTCCTAACAAAAAATTATGACTTGTTGTCAACAGTTGCAAATCTTCTACTTCACTATATCCTTCCAAGTTGTGATATGCAACATTGCCTCCTTCCAAAACTATTTCAGGCTTAATCGGCCATTTATTATCCCACATCATCGAAGTTGATGTGAAAGGAGATATGCCTCCTCTTTCTGATAATGGCTCAAAACCATCATAAGATGGGTCTTCTATAAAAATTTTATCAGTATATGCTCCAACAGTAATTGCATTCCATGCTTGTCCTGGATCTTCAACCGAATGATTTATTATTGCAGTCATATAATCTTTAGCATCAGAAATCTCAGCAACAGTAGTGTTGCCTGCGGATATAAACATCAATCTGCGCACATCATCTGATGCTCCTGATATAATTGAATCTATGGCTCCTGACCATGATGAAGGTCTTCCATCTTTCTCTATGTCTGTCTTTCCTGTTACTGCCATGCATATGGTTCTGTTTGCATTAGGATTTTCAATTTCTGCTAAGCTAATAGCTCTTGCAGTTATATCACCATATAATTCTTCGTTATTGTCATGTGAATGATTCATTATTTTTACTGATTCTAAATAATGATAAATTTCAATTATATCATTGTTTTCAAGGCATTTTTCTAAATTAAAGAATGTAGCTATTCCAGCCATGTTTGTTCCGTGACCATTTCTATCGTCTACTCCCATAAAAGGTTCAACTGCAAACTTATCTTTATCTTTTAAAATTTGCACTAATAATGGATGTCCATTGTTTACACCTGTGTCTAGTATACAAATAGAAGTATTGGACTGATTAGAAATATCTAATCGTTCAGATAATTCTTTAATCCATTCTCGTTGCTCATATTGAGGTAAATCATAGAAGAAGCTGACAGGAGTGCACATCTTCCTTATTTCTGCAATTCTAGAACTTGATATAATGAGCCTTGATAAGTCATTAACATCAGCTCTTATACCTAAAACAATACGTTCAGGAAAAGAGATTTTTTGATTTTTATATTGAATTTGTTCGATTTTACATAAATTAAGAAATTCATCAATTATTTGACTATGATTTTCATTCGGTTCTACACGCAACCATACTTCACACCAATTTGGATTTTTATATGGTATGGATTTATTGTCTCCAATCCACAATGCTTCAACAAAAGCTAAATTTATACTCTCTATGGTTGATACTGCTTTTTCTTTATCATCTGTTTCAATGTATTTGTTGATTTTTTTTAAGAAAAAGTCCCTCTTTTTATTAGGGACATAAATAGTTGCACTGATAACCTCATTATCATCTTTTTTAACATTTAATAAACGAACATGTTGGCCAACATTTTCAAGACTCTTTGTTATTAAATCATAACCAGATTTGCCTTTTATTTCTAAATAAACACCATCTCTCACTGGTGCAGAAACAGCAAGTCTTTGCTGGGCGAAACCATCTGCCAATTTCCATGCTGATAAAAACTGATTCTCTAAAAAACGTCCATGATCAACCCTGTCCCTTGTTGGATAATTAATTTCCCGAGGGCCGCCATTTATTGGTGCATATTTTTTTGTTTCCCCTTTTTCATCAATAATTATATTGGTTAATGTTCTGCTCATACGGCAAATTATGCCTCCTTATATAAATAAAGTTCCTTTCTGTCTTTTATAAGTTTCAATATAACGTCTCTTGTAATTTCTTTATCCTCTAATATGGATTCCTTTATTGCATCCTCACATACCTTTACTATATCAGAGTGATTAAGTCCTATTGATTTGTTAAAAACTTCTTCTGTAAAAATATTATCAGAAGTGATTCCTTTCAATTTCATTTTATATAAATTTATAATTTGTTCTTCATCCGGTAATTTGTATTCTAAAACGTCATCAAATCTTCTAAATAATGCCTTATCAAGTATATTGGGATTATTTGTTGCTGCAATAATAATACTGTAAGAATCATCATTCTCAAGGTATTGTAAAAATGAATTTAATATTCTCCTCATTTCTCCAACGTCATTATCTAAACTTCTATCCGAACCTATCGCATCGAACTCATCAAATAAATATACAGCATTAACCTCATTGATAGATTCGAATACTTGACGCAATTTTACACTTGTTTCACCCATATATTTTGTGATCAACTTATCTAGCTGTATCACATAAAGAGACAATCCTAATTCATTTGCAATAACCGATGCGGTCATGGTTTTTCCTGTACCTGGTTCTCCTGTTATTAGAAACTTACTTCTATTTTTAAGACCGTTTTTTCTCAAAAGCTCTTTTTTTTCATATTCTCTAATAACTCTTTTTATTTTTGCATTTAATGATTCTGTAACTACCAAATCTCTTAATTCAAAATCACAAATTTTTTCTTCTAATATATCAATTTTATTATTTATCTTAATTATATTATTTTTTGCTGAATATTTTGGGTTTTGTACAATATCTCTAATATCTCTTGCACTGGAAGTATGACCCATTTTTGCTTCATGAGCTGCTATTTGCAAAGAAATAGTTTTAAATTTTTCATTATCATTTTCAAAATGTGACCTTAATAATGCTTTTACTTGCTCTATGGTAGCCATAACATCACCCCACTTTCAATCAAATAATACCATTTGATTACATATTATGCACTAATTATTTTTATAATAATTAATCTCTTTTAAATGCACATCGCTTTCTGATAAATCAATATAACTTAGCCAAAAACTACCCAACCCTTTTTTTCTTCTTAATATTTAAATTAACATAATAATCATAATCGCCATTCTTAAAGTCCCGTATAAACGGGGATATATAATTTTCTGACGACTGTGAACAAAAAATTTCAAGTGTCTTTTTTGCCCTGCTCATGGCGACATATAAACGCTTTTTTTCAGTGTTAATTAAATCAATATAATCAGGGTCATCACTGGCTAAATTTAATATAAAATCTATATATTCTATATCTTCCTTATCCTTCGCATATTTTATTAGTTTATCGTTAACTTCCTCTTTGCTTGGATAATGGTATAAATCAAAGTTTAGCAAAAACACATGATCGAATTCTAATCCCTTTACATTATAGATGTCTGTATATATAACTCTATTACAGCCCTCATAGTTAAAGTATTTACCATAACTTTCAATGTTCATAAATCTGCAATACCTGGCAAGATAGGTTTGGATATCACTTGAATTTCCGCTGGCCTTTTCTTTTTCTTCTCTTGTTATTACAGCAATTGTTTCGTAAGGATTATTTAAAGAAATTTCTTTAATTTTTCCACCTATATAATCAAGTTGTTTTTCTAACTTTTTAAAATAAAATATTTTTGGTTTTATTCCATTGTTCATATAACGTATTTTTTTATTATCTTTAATAATATCGCTAAAATCTAAGGAATTAGCTAATTTCATTATTTCTTCTGTAGATCTGAAGTTCTCATTAAGATTTCTAGAATTGCTTTTTACATCTATACCTAAATTAATAAGTGATACAGGTGCTTTTTTATAAATCCTTTGTTTAGGATCTCCTGCCAACACTAATGTGCTTGGATTTAATTGTGTTAACAGCTTTAGCTGCATTGCATCTAAATCCTGAATTTCATCTGCAAATATAGCATGATATTTTAAATTCTTTGGGATTTCATCAAATTTCTTTAATAATATTAATGCATAATCCTCCAAGTCTGAAAGCTGTACATGGTACTTGTGGTTTTCGATTTCATTATTATAATCTGTAAATATTTTAAATATTGTGTTTCTTTGAGGTTTAATTAATCTTGGTGTATTGCCTCTTCCTGTTCTCTCACAGTCCATATATGTATCATATTCAATAAAGCCATTTGCTTTCATCCAAAGAATTTCATCTAATACAAATTGCTCGTCATGAGTAGCGTAAAGTCTTTCTTCATTTTTAAGCAGCCTGTATTTTTCTCCGTTTAGTCTATATTTGTGCAAAATAGATGCAATTCTTCTTAATGAATTTTCTTTTATGCGTTCAATGTTTGTATAAGTAATATTTTTATTATACAAATTTGTATAGCCCATATCCTTCAATAAATCTCTTGCAAATTCATGAAATGTGCATATTTTAACAGATTCATGGTGTCTTACTAAATCATTAAATTCAGAATACAAGTTAGCCCTCTTTTTCATATCATCAATAAGGGTTTCATTATAAGACAAGAATAAAAATCTTTTTGGCTCTTTTTCTTCCTTCATTATTTTTATTAGCTTGTACAATAAAACTATGCTTTTTCCGCTTCCTGCTGAACCATTTATCATTAATTGCTTGTTTTGGCTGCTTACTATAATCCTTTGTGAATCAGAAAGTCTGATTCCGCTTATAAATTCATAAGATATATATGACTGCCATGCTTTTGCACTGTATGAAAAAAAGTCTTTCATATTTTCATAAAAACTATTAGTTTGTACGTTAGTATTCATTTCTGTCAACTGGAAATTCCCCCTCAACACAAATCATTTTATATGGGCACATGATGCAATGCCTTCCTTTTATATAATTAACATCCATATAATACAATTCTTCTTTTATAAATTCTTTAAAATATTTTTCAGAATGGTCTTCTCTTTCTTTGTATGCATTATATCTTTTTGTTCTAGTATTTATTGAACGAGGACTTCTGAGTAATTGCAATCCTTTCATATCATAAGGAAATCTTACGTTTTGAAATTTATAATCATTTCTGATATCTTGCTTAAAATTTGTAGCTATCATATTGTCTTTTGTTGTTGTATTCCATTGGGAAAATAAATAATAAAAATAATCTTCAACGTTATCACTAGATAATAATTGAGATTTTAAAAGCTTGCCTACTATTGAGAATGCCATACGCTGCTGGAAATCATCTAAGTAAACCGGATAAAAGCCCAATATATTGTTATAATAAAATTTTCTCGGACAAAAATCTAAATCTAGCCATCCGATTGGCGATATTTCTTGTTGCATTTGTATATTGGTTTCTATTTCATTTAGCTTATTATAATTATACAAGCCAAAACTAGGGTTTATATTATTTTTATATAGTGCGCTGTTAAGATAATTTTCATATATTAGTTCTTCTAAATCCTTATATGACTCTTCCTTCACATCTTGTCCATATAATGTTTTTAAAATTTTATAAACTGATGATTCCTGGTCGTTTTCATTAATATTTTTTATATAACTAAATTCAATTTTACCTTTTGCACTGTTTATAGCGCTTCCTATATAATACTTCACAAATCCGATTTCCAACTGTTTTGTTATATTGATTTGGTTGAGTATTAACTGAATTTCTGTTTCTGTATAAAGATTGTTTACATAATTAAAATCCTTTTCAAGTAATGAAATATCATCATAAATCTTAAAGCTAAGAGATGAAACATATTTTGACAGGCTTTTTTCTGACAAATCAGTTATATACAACTCTTTTGTTCCATTTATCATTATTCCGTCAATTTGATTAAATACTTTAATTAAATTAAATCCATTATCATATTCATCTTCAACGTTTGACTTATTATACTTAGAACAAATTATCATATATTCTTTCATTTCAGATAAAGATAAAGTAATGTTCCCTTCTTCATTTTTATTAATTTGTTCTAATCTTTGGATAAATTTAATGTCTTTCCTATGGAGATTAGCAAATTCCGAAAATCTTTTTTTATCCTCCATTGAATCTGTCTTTTTCATGTTTTTTTTGAGCAGCTTATACTCATCAATTAAGATGCTTTTTTCATTTATTGAATGCCATAAGCTAAGTAATGCTGATGTATGATCTTTTAAGTTCACTAAGTTTGATTTTGGCACTAAGTCTGCAAAAGCACTTTGTAATTTTTTTGTCAATTCAATTAATTGTCTTATGGTTGCTGAATGTCTTGCCCCTTCAACATAAGGGAAAACTTTTAATGGGTTTTGCAAATATTCTTTTACTATGTTTCCATTTGTTTTATCTTTTGCAAGTTCATCGAATGTTGAGCTGAATTGCTGGAAGTATAATAGTTTTTCAAGTCTTTCGAAAATGTCTTTTACGGATTTTACATTATCCATATATGGTTCTAAGTCAATAAGAATATCAAAACAGCCTTTTCCATTAAACAATCCGCCCCTTCTTGTCTCAATCCAACCTGATGTTATACATTCACAGTAGCAGCTATATTTTAATAAAATATCTGTACCATCATTGTTCCATTTCATTTGATAAATTCCGTTTAAGAACTTACCTTCAAGGAAATTAAGATAACTGTCATATTTGTCAAAATAGTTGAGAATTGTACCATTAAAAATAGTATTATACTTTTCTTTTGAAAATGTTAAATACTCCCGTTCATATTTAAAGTTCTTACAATTGGGATCTAAAGTACTCGTATCTTCACCATTATTTTTCAACCACTTAATTAAATGTTTGTTGCTTTGGAAAATCGGTTTTTTAGTTAATAAATCTTTAAATTCAACTATATCCTGATATTCCTTAAAAAATATATTATTTTTATTATCATGATATATATTTCCTTTAAGGTATTCTATATAACTGTTAGTCTGACAATCGCTATCTGTATGTAACCGAGTAATATTTTCTGTCTTTATAAAGCTGTAATTCCTTTTCCAGGGTTTATTATAGCCATCATTTGGAACTTGGAACACTATATCAATGTCTGCATTTGCAAATTTCTTTAACAGATAAAACCTTGGTGCATCTAAATAAGTAAAATTTATAAATATTAATTTATTAATACTTCTTATGCCTTCTAAACTTGTATCAGAATTCTTGTTTGACCATTTTTTGATGTAATATTGGTTTAATAATCTTTTTATATTGTTTTTAGAAAAGTTTATTTTAGATAAATATAATTTTTGCACCAAGTCAGATTCAATCCAAAGGTTATAAGCTTTTCTCACATAATTTGAAATACTGTCTCTTCCAAGGGTTTCATCTATATAAAATATTCCGCTAGTTAGATAATAATTAAAAGTTGTATATATGTTATCTAAATCTTTAAGAATTCTTTCTTTTATATTGTTTTCATTACATGAAACTTCTACTTTTTCCCTTACTAATGCTTTTAATTTTACTTTATTTAATGGATTTGCATAATCTTCAAATAATGCATTGAATAAATTATCAAAAGTCCAAATTTTATTTTTATGGCTTTTGCTTAAATCTTTTAAATGCATTGAAAGAGATGAAGTTGTAACAATATATATATTTCCTTCTTCATACTTAAATTGATTAAAGAAATCAACGGGATTATTATATAATTCAAGTTTAAATCGATCCACTGCCAAGCCCACCTCTTTCGATTAATTCCATCCAGTTTTTAACGGTTCCGGTATTGCTTAAAATTTCATTTTTGTTTATATGTATATATTTTTTTGCCCTTGTTAAAGCTACATATAAAAGACGAATTTCCTCAGCAATAATTTCTCTTTCCTCTTCATATATGTTTTCGCCATAATTATCATTGCTAATGTAAAGCTCGTCCATATTAAATTTATAACCAACTTTTACATCCGATATTGATTTTATATTTAAAAAAACATGCAAATCCATTTTATTATTAAAAAATTGGTGCCTAGTTCTAGGTAATACAATATGATCGAATTCTAAGCCTTTTGCTTTATGCACAGTCATACAGGTAATATCATAATTGTTGTTTATAGCATCAATTTTTTTCTCATCCTCTGAGCTATTCGTTTGAATCATAAGCCTTAAGAACTTTTCTAAATCAAACACATTCATCTCTATATTTGAAAATCTGGAATCAAGAATATAAAACAAATGTGAGAGATTCATTTTATAATTAATTACTTTTGTTTTAATTTTATCAATTACTATTTTTATATCTTCCTCGTTTTTTCTTTCTGCTGCTAACTTAACTCCATAATTAATGTATGGTTTATAACCATCAATTATATCTTTTATAATTTTATGAAAGGGTTCATTATCAATACGTTGCCTATATTCATTTAATTTTTCATAAGATTCATTGTTTTCTAATATCTTGTTTAAATATCTTTGATCTGTTGGTTTTGCATTATTTAATATTTGATTATTATCTATTCCTGTTCCATAAGATGATTGAATAAATGCATATTGATCAACCATTACTTTAGGAAAAAGCAGTGCTCTAATCAATATATAGAATTCTCTTACTGCAATAGACCTGTAAAAGCTGCCACTTACCTCTGTATTGCAAACAATATTTCTTTTTTCTAATTTTTCTACAACTTCCTCAAGCTCTTTGTTAGTTCTTACAAGAACTGCAATTTGCTCTAATTTTTCATTTTCTTTTAAATTATAATTTCGTTTATTATTTTTTTTGACAAGTTCGCAAATATAGTTTATGGAATTATCTTGGTCATTTTCAACGGAAAAAAATTTGATACAAGGGTATTTTGATTCCTTTTTCGTAGATTCTAACCAATCTGATTTTATAAAATTAAAATATTTATTTTCATTTCTATCAAAATTTATATTTACTATTCTGTCAAAGAAATAATTTAATTCATTTATAATGGTTTGGCTGCTTCGATAATTTTTATTTAAATAGTATTCTTTTAAATTGTGTCCTGGTAGTTTATCATCTAATTCTTTTTTAAACTGTTGGAAAGCAGTCTCCAAAGCACCCCTGAATCTATAAATTCCTTGCTTTGTATCTCCAACCGCAAAGACAATACTATTAAATTGTTTCATTATCCATAAAACAAATTCTATTTGAATAACATCTGTGTCTTGGAATTCATCTATCATTAAATAGTTTATGTTCAATCCTGTAAAATCACTATTAGAATTTATAAATTTATATAACATGTTAACTAAGTCATAAAGCTCTATTATGCTATTTGTTTTCTTGTATTCATCTATTTTCTGAAACAATCCATTCAGCAAATAGCCTAGAAAATCATAAAAATGATATTCATCTACACCCCAATTTAATATTAGCTCATTATTGTTTAAGTCAACACCTCTATTGAGTAAATGATTATTGATTTCCATTATTGCATCTATCAATTTATATTGAGGAAAATATTTATATTTATCATATAAATCCCCATTTTCAAATCGATAATCATTGATCAAATCTTCTAATAGTTTTCTTTTCTCATAGTTTAAATTCCTAATTTTGTAATCTTTGCTAATACCTAATTTAATTCCAAATGCTTCAATAATATCTTTTGAAAATGAATGGATTGTCTGTATACGCATTTTTGCCAACTCGTCAATTAAATCCAGATATTTAGATTTATACTTATTATCAACAATTTGATAGTATGATTCCAATCTAGATAATAATTTATCTCTCATTTGATTTGCTGCTTTATTCGTAAAAGTAATCATTACTATATCTTCAAATTTAGCAATTCCTTTCAAAACTAAATACAATACCCTATCAATCATTGTTTTAGTTTTTCCAGTACCTGCTCCAGCTTTAATTACTAGATTAGTATCAAATTTTTCATGCTCAATTTCATATTGTTCAATATTAAAATTTCCATCTAACTTTAACTCTTCTTTTAATTCATTGGATATATTTCCATCTTCAACAATTATCAAATTATTATGTTGCAAACTTATGCCTACATCATAATTAATTGATAGGATGGAACTACTTATTAATTTTGTTAATGTTTTAATTTCTTCCAATTCTAGTGCATTTTCCAACTCATCTTTTAACGATTCCGTCAAAAAATACACTTTAACTCCTTGCCTAACATAATCCATAATCATGTTAAAAGCGTTTTTGTTACATTTTCGATAATATATCAATACAGAATAAATACTCATCTTAGCTCCAATTAATACATTTTTTAGTTTCCATCATATTTCGTTATTATAAAAACAGGTTTACCATCTTTATGCAAAATTACTTTTCCATGTTGTTCTACAACAGAGAATATATAATCAGAATCTGTTTTCATTCTATTTAGTGGTAGAATATCATCACCATCATTATTTGGTAAATCTTTAACCCATTTTTTAAACTCTATCATTGCATTTTCGTATTTCATTAAACACTTACTTTTATTTTTGTGTATATAAAACTCGAGGCCTACATTTTTATACCACTTAAATCCATTTGGCGGTTCAAGTTTTAATCCATACGGTTCTTTAAATACAACGTCGATTATATAGCATTCTCTATCTACATGGCCTCCGCAGCAAGCAAATGTTGTATAACCCTTGTTATTAAGCATAATTATTTCATCAACAATATTATCATCAATTTCTACTTTTTCGTTGTTTAGCTCTATAAACATACAATCCTCCAGAATTTAAATATTAGCTTTATTTACATCGCACATAACTATACCGCCAACTTAATTCAATATTCTCCTTTAACCTCATTAATAAATGCAACAAACTTTTCCTTAACGTTTTCTGGTGAAATAATTTTAACTTTGTTGCCGAATTGAAATATCCACCCCCAGAACGGTGGGCTCAATTCTACTGTTAAGATTGCAGCAAAGCTGTTTTCATCAATTTTATGAATGATGGTGCTTTTGCCAAACCTGTCAATAACAACTCCCAGCAATGAATTATCAAATTGAATTTTAATGGTTTCTTCTTCACCGCCGTACATGCTGAATATTTTCTTTGTGTATTCTACAATGTTTATATCTTCACGATGACACTGTTGGTCAGTAATCTCTATATCTTCCATTTTATCAACACGAAAATGTGTTATGTTGTTGTACTTTTCATAGTATGAAATCATATAATAATTTTCATCATCCCATGTCAATGCATAAGGGCTTGCTATGTATTTATTTCCATCGTTTCTGTATCTCTTTTTCTTATCAATTGTATATTCAAAGTATTTAAATGAAATTTGTTTGTTGCCGCCTATAGCCTGGTTAATTAAATCAACATTATAATATATTTTTTCATTTATAGTTTTAACTCTGCCAGCTACATATATCTGTCTAACTAGCTGTTTTGCTTCATAGTTACTTGTTAAACTTCCTATTTTCTTTATTAATTCACCGGATTTCTTTTCAGTTATGAATTTTGATGATGCAACTGCATCTGCAAGCAGCTTTAATTCTGCTAATTCAAATGTTCTGCCGGCAATGTAATAATCATAAGTCTTTGATTTTCTGCATAGGATATCAATCCCAAAGGTTTTCAGGGATTCAATGTCATCATAAATGCTTTTTCGTTCTGCATTTATGTTATATTTATTTAATTCATTTATCATTTCCGGAACTGTTAATGTGTGGTCTGTATCTGTTTTTTCCATAAGAATTTTCAATAGATACAAAAGTTTTAACTTTTGATTTGATGATTTTGACATGAGCCCCCCTCATTGAACAAAACATGAAATATTATATTGTCTATTATTATTTTAACATATGAAGTGTACTATAAAACAGTCAGTAATATTTATACGAAAATAAAATTGATATGTATTTAAAATTATATTACATTGTAATTTTCAAACTACATAAATATGTAATAACAATATTATATTGCAAAATTTAACATCTTTCAACATATAGATTAAATTATGATAAAATTAAAAGTAGCAATTAAATCAAATGCTTAATGCTTCTAATGATAACATTTTTTATCGTTAATATCAAATATGAACCTGAGCCTCATATTATTATTTTTCAGTTTTATACTTAACCTATCAAAGTGAGGAGAGATATGAAGAATTAAAAGTTTATTCTTAATTGTTAGAATTTGTTCAATTGTAATTGTATTTGAAACCATTGAAAAACTTCTAAAAGCTCTTATATACATAAAATAATACCCCCTAAAAATGTATATTTATTTAGGGATACTTATTAATATTAATTGTCTAAAGATATCTTATAATGTTATATACGGTTTTCGCCTAAAGCTTAGTGTTCTATCACATATACATATCCATAATCAGTTATTACATATAGCTTAAATTTTTCACAAGAAAATTCCTTTTCTTTAAATTCTAAAACATTATTGATATTTTTAAATTTTGTAAAATATTGATATTCTACTTCATCAAAATCAACTTTATCGCTATCTAACGTATATGCTACTGTACCATCAAAGTTGTCAATTTCAAAGATTTCCCCATCAACCATTGAAGATTCCATTCATTAATAAATATTGTGATATTGTTTATCACAATACTATTCAATAAAACCCTTGTCTACCATTCGCTGTTCATCTACGAATTTTGCCATTCCGGTTTTCAATCGTCTGAAACCTAATTTTTCATAAAAGCCTTCTTTTCCTACATTTGAGTACAATATAAAATTGCATCCTGACAGTTTATTTGTTATACTCTCAACCAGAATTTTCCCAATTCCTTTTTTCTGATATTCCGGTAAAATTGCAACATCATAAATTGCTGCTTGTCTTACACCATCAGATATTGCTCTTGCAACTCCAATTAATTTGTCATCATCAAATGCAAATACAGTAACTTGGCTTCCTAAAAACGCCTTCTTGCACGTTTCCGGATCTGCACTTCTTAAACCAGCTATTTCTATAATTGAACTTACTGATTCCCAATCAATATTTGTAGTATCATATGTTATGTTTAAATTCATCTTTACTCCATTCATTTATGCAGCTGTTCCTACATAACTTTTTAAGTTTTTTAATCGTATCATGTATCCAAGAGGTGGCATATTTAACCTCACCAAGAATGGCTTCTTTTTCTTTATTTGTTGTACGTTTAAAATTTAAGATAATTTTCTCTACTCATATCATTCATCTCGTCTGAAATAGTATATGCTTTTTCGGACGAAAAAACAATAAAATCAAATACCTATTTTATTTGTCATTCAACTTATATCATTCCAAGAAATAATATATTCACAATCATCAGGCACATTTATATCTTTTATTTCAAGCCAATTTCCTTGTAAACCCAATTCTTTTGCGGTTAATTCAAAATGACACATTGCGATACCAATATCATTTTTTTGTATGTCATAGTTTACTACTCCATACCCCTTCGTTCTATATAAATAAAAGTGATATAAACTTTTATCCTTTATAATTCGCCAAGGTTGTTTGTTAGATGCTGAAGGAGCAAGCCTTACCATTTCTAATGGGGTAGCATAAAAACCTGACACATCTTTTTCAAGAGGCTTAGAAATGCTTTCATCAAAAAATAATTCACTCCATGACTTTCGATTATTAGCACCAACTACTTTTCTCATTGCAACTTCCAATACTTTTGATTTATCCTTTTTATAGCCCAATGGCGAAACAATTGGTATATATTCATTTTCTGTTAAATTTGAATGTTTTGTAAAATCTTCTCTCCTAAATGTACCACCCAGCCAACATGTTTGCAGGCCTAAGTCTGTTGCAAACAATATAATTTTTTCAAAAAAATAGCCAAATCTGTCGGCATCATATTTTTCACTATTAATAACTCCTACAATAAATGTACTAGTACCGGAAATAACTCCTTATGTTCCTAATTTCTCACCTTTTTCACTTGCCTTTTTATTTATTATTAAAAATCTTTCATTATTTTTACATTCATGATTAATTTCTTCAATAAAACTTTTTAACTTAACAAGGACTGATTCTTCTATATCCTGTAAGTCATATGTCCTACAAGACGATCTGATTTTTATAACTTCTGTAATATGTTTATGAAAGTTCATCATTTCCTCCAAAATAAATCACATACGACATTTTGTCCCTAACAATCTTTATACACCTTTTTAAGCTTACTTATTTCCTTCTCATGTCCCTCTAATTCGTTTGGAGTTTCTAATAAAAAAGGCAAATTGCATAGTTTTGGGTGATTTATTATTCTAGCTATTGCTTCTAATCCTATGTGGCCATTGCCAATAGTTTCGTGGCGGTCTTTATGACTGTTGAAAGGATTTTTGCTGTCATTTAAATGTATAGCATGAAGCTTTTCAAGTCCTATTATACTGTCAAACTCATTTAATACACCATCCAAGTCATTAACTATATCATATCCGGCATCGTATACATGGCAAGTATCAAGGCACACTCCCATTTTTTCCTGAAGGTGGACACCATCTAATATTAGTTTTAATTCTTCAAAGGTTCTGCCTATTTCAGTTCCTTTTCCTGACATTGTTTCTAGTAATACCAATGTAGTTTGATCTTTCTTTAATACCTTATTTAATGCTTCAACTATATAGTTTACGCCTACATCTATTCCTAATTTAACATGGCTGCCAGGATGGAAATTATATAAATTGTATGGTAGGTATTCCATCCTTTTTAAATCATCCTCTAAGACCTCTAATGCAAATTCACGCGTTCGTTCATCTGAAGAGCAAATATTTAAGGTATATGGAGCATGACCTACTACCTTGGCAAAATTATTTTCTTTCATTATTTTTAGTAATTTTTCCACATCTTCAACATCAATAGCCTTTGCCTTGCTACCTCTTGGATTGCGGGTAAAAAATTGAAATGTATTGGCTCCAATTTTCACTGCATCCTTTCCCATTGCTTCATATCCCTTTGATGTTGATAGATGGCACCCTATTTTTAACATATATTCTCCTGTTATTGTTTCTAGACTTTATATAGCATTTGTTATACCCAAATTTAAGGATAATAAACTTTATGAAATATAGTATAACCGTCTTTATCATACCAATAACTTAATGATCCAAAATAATCAGATATGGTATGCATAGTCTATACTATACTCAAGTCAATGATTCCATTCATTAATATATAGCTTTATGGATCTAATCATTTCTTTAAAAAATGGGGCATCCATTTTTCTTTTATAATATTTTACAGCAAAGTCTTTATCCTTGGATTCTTCATTTGCAAACATATTGTTAATAAATTCTTCAGTTATTGCTGGATAAATTTCATCAAATACTACACATGATTTATCAAACCTTTCTCTTATTTGTGGCTTGGTGTCATAGTTTCCCATCACAACTAATGCTATGGGCATTGTGAAATTCGGTAAATTAAAAAGCTCCTTGTGATATTCATAGTTTTCCATTATATCACCTATGTAGCAGATCCCGATTCCTAAGCTTTCTGCTGCTATAACTGCATTTTGTGCTGCAATCATTGCATCTTCAACTCCTAACATGAAATCACTTATACAGGGGCCTTCATAGTCAGTAAATGTATTTGAAATATTTCGTTGTTTATAAAAACTATGCCACTTATAATTATCAGCAACAAATAATAAAGCCAAATCTGCATTTGCAATAAATGGCTGATTGTCACAGCTAATTGCAAGCTTGGACAGTGTATCCTTTGACCTTATTTTAATTATACTGTAAGCCATCATATTTCCAGCAGTTGCCCCTTGCATAGCTGATTCTATAATGTACTGTACTTGTTCATCGGTGATTTTTGTTTCATTAAATTTTCTAATTGATGTATGTGACTTTAATAATTTGATTACTTCGTTCATGATGCCTCCTAGTTTAATTCTCTTCCCAATTTCCTAGCCAAGTTTTTATAATCACTGTTTTCAGCATCCTGCCTGGTGCCTAATCCATAAGCCAATAGTGTTCCGCCTTCCTGCCAGTGGAGATAATTGCACAAGCATTTGTAATGGCTATTTATTCCATCCATAGCCCAATCATAAGTATCTGCACCTGCAGCTATTAAATATAGTTTTTTAGAATTTTCTCTAAGTAACGAATTAACTGAATAAAACCTGTCTATTACTCTTTTTAATTGAGCTGTCATACCGAAGTAATAAAGCGGTGATACCAATACAACAACATCAGCGTTTAATAATTGTATGATTATTTCAATCATATCATCATATTCATGGACACATTTACCTTCATTTCTTCGGCAGTGATTGCATCCAAGACATGGATTAATTTTTAATTTAGCTGTATCAAAGCGAATAACTTCATGACTAGATTCTATTGCACCCTCACAAAACTCATCCGCAAGCAATGCAGTTGTTCCATTTGTATGTGGACTTCCTGTAAGTACTAATACATTCATATTGGCTCTCCTTCCAAGATCTCTTTGATGTTCACCCCACCAAAGCACTTAATACTTTATATTATACTTGTTTTGTCATCAAAATACTATAAGCTATAGTAAAATGTTTCACCTTTATTTTCATTAAAAAGCACTTCATTAAAGAAGTGCAAAATTAAGCCGCAAGTTTTGCAACTTTGTATTAAAAAAATAATTTTTGCTATAATATAAAAAGTAAATTGTCGGAGGCAGCTCGATGAAATTCGATTTTAAAAGGTTTTTCTTGATTACTCTTGGTATTGTTATCGTAACATCAGGCTTGTACTTTTTCTTAATACCTTCTAATCTTGTAGTAGGAGGAGCAACTGGAATTGCAATAATTATAAGCTATTTACTTCCAAGTATCCCCATGGGCATAATACTTGGTATTATTAACGTAATATTGTTTTTAATTGCTTTTATAATATTAGGTAAGGAATTTGGAGGATATACTATATACTCAAGTCTTGCAGTATCGGGATTTATTGCATTATTTGAAATTGTGATTCCCATGAATCAGCCCTTTACAGACGACTTATTTATTAACTTGATATTTGGAATTTTTATTGTTGGTATTGGAATGGGGATTATTTTCAATGAAAATGCTTCAACCGGAGGAACGGACATAATTGCCAAAATAATTAATAAATATACTCATTTGGATATTGGAAAGTCATTGCTGGCTTCTGATTTTATAATTACATTATTTGCCGGTTTTGTTTTTGGTGCAAGACTTGGAATGTACGCGCTTCTTGGCATAGTGATGAACTCCTTTATTATTGATAAAATAATTGCCGGCTTTAATGTAAAGGTAAATATGAATATAATATCTAAGGAGTTAGATGCCATAAATAAATATATTTTAAATGAAATAAACAGGGGAACTACCATTTATCATGCAACTGGTGGCTATTCCAATGACGATAAAAAAATTATAAATACAATCGTCTCAAGAAATGAATATATTAGAATTCGAGACTTTATTAAAGCTATTGATAAGGAAGCTTTTGTAGTTGTATCCTATGTTACTGAAGTAGAAGGAGAAGGATTTTGAGAATAGTCTTATTCCCACAAATCCACCATCATTTTTTGTATTTTATCTTTTCTTTTTTGTGTTTCTTCTTCGTCTATTGTGATTGAGATTACATCTCCTTCTTTTGCCCCCAGAATCAGTGATTTGTGTAAATTAACCATAACTTTATCTTCTGTTTCAACTACAGCAAAGTCTCCTTCAAACCTATCAATTATTACTTTCAAAGTATCACCTCATTAATAAATTAATCATTAAATACGCTAACTAAATTATTGTTGGCATCATATTTCCTTTTCTGTTTGCTTTACAGGTTTATTTGCAACAACATTTGATTTATTAGCTGTATAACTTATATTATTTCCATCTGATGTCAAAATTATTGTCCCTAGTTCATCAGTTCTAAGTATTTCAATATTTTTATTAGTTAACCTTTCAATAATTTCTGAATTAGGATGTCCATAGCTGTTATCTAAGCCTACACTTATAACAGCATAAGTAGGATTCACTTTATTTAAGAAATCCACAGAGGTTGAACTGCTGCTTCCATGGTGCCCTGCTTTTAACACATTAGATTTTAAATTTCCTGTTGTTTTTAGTATTTCTAGTTCTGATGCTTCTTCTGCATCTCCTGTAAATATAAATGAATTATTGTCATATTCTAATCTTATTACTATTGATGAATTATTAGTTTCATCGTACTGTTCCTGATTAGGAGCTAATATTGTCCACTCAGCTTGGCCTAAATTATATGTAGCTCCTACTTTTGGCGTTGTTATTTTTAGTCCTTTGTTTTGTATTGATGTTAACACATCTTCAAAGGTTTTAGTAGTACTTATTTGCTTAGGCATTAAAACCTTACTAATTTCAAATGAATTAATAACAGCGTCTAATCCTCCAATATGGTCTTCGTGAGGATGTGTTCCTATTACATAGTCTAAATCATCTATCCCCTGTGATTTAATATAGTCAACAACTAAATCTGAATCACCATTATTGCCTGCATCTATAAGCATTGAATCTGAATCTGTTTTAATTAAAATAGAATCTGCCTGCCCTACATCTATGAAATGAACTTCCAAATTACCTGTAATAACAGTATCATTGTTTATTTCTTTTATTGCCTCAGATTCATTGGTTTCATTTTCAGATTTGGAAGGCTCTTCTTCTTTTATATTATTTTCAGTGACTTCAACATCTTCATTTTCGGATATATTTGTTGTGCCAGTATAATCTTCAGTTGCATCTATGTTGTCTACGGATAAAACAAATACCCCCAAAAATATTATCAACCCTATTCCATAGAACTTCAATACCTTTTTTCTATTTCTTTTATCTGGATTACCCCATCTTATAACTGCTGTTGGTTTTATTAGACCAATAATAATCGCTACAAAACTTAATAAAAATAACAAAAAAAATAAAATGTCCATAGCTTGCTCCTCTTAAATTTAACTTATTTGCTATTAATATATGAATTGAATAGCACATAAATTACATTATATCACTAGCATATGGACTAGATAAGTTGTTTAATTAACCATAATAACTATTTATTCCCAATAAACTCAGGATAATCTTCAGTAAGTTTTTAAGATAAAAATTGTAACAGTCCTTTATTGTATTCCGCTCTTTCATTTTCGCCCTGCACTTGATATATTTGTTTTCCTATATTCCAGATAATAGAGCTTTAATAGATGGCACCCTATTTTTAAAATCTATTATATTTCCTGAATTGGGGATTAATTTAAATGGCATATTCTAATTTCTGATTTTTCGATTACTTTATTCACATGCCTTGTTTTTGGGGCAAGGCTTGGTATTTGTTTTTCGTATTGTATTTTATTTTTGAATTTCCCCTATCTTTAATTAGTTCTTCATAAGCAAATTAAAATCTAACATCTCCTGATATGCAGCTCTTTTTTCTTTTCTCATAGTCTCAGCTATTGAAATTAAACGGTTATCTATAATTCTATCTAATTGTTTCAGCCTTCTATCATCTATTTTCTTATTAGAAATAATAGACATGTAAATATCTTCTGAGTAAAATAACGGCTCAATTTTATCTTTATATCTTTGCAGCAATTTATCTGTTATTAATAAACCTTCAGGGTCATAATCGCCTGAATAATAAAACATGCAATCATTTTTACTCAACAGGTCTAAAATCATAAGTGTAGATAAATTAATTTGCCCGTTAGAACATATTAAGGTGCATCTATCTTTATTGCAAGATATAACCTCGTGCATTTTCATAAATACTGTTGGATTCTCCACAATAATTACCTTATTGTTCATGGGCATTAATGCACTTATCTTATTTAAATTCACTAAAGACAGGACGATGGGCTCATATTCCAAAGCCAAGCTGTTCCAACCTTTGCACTCTGCCAAATTAGTATTTTGTAATGTATAGGCAAAAATACCTGCAACTAAAGTATTATTAGAAATATCATCTTTAAGTATATTATTTTCATAAAACAATGTATTTTTTTCTTCTGCATTTTTAGGAAGTTTTGTACTATTTTTTTCACATATATAATATGTAAGTATTTTATTTAAAAAGGTATCTTCGTCTAATGCATGTGGATTACTTGTAACCTCTGAAGCCAAAATTGCTATTCTTAACATTGATTTACTATTTAATTTATGGCATATATTGTTTAAACAAATCAATTCTTTAAGTAATTTTTCTCCGGTGCTGTCTTCATTATATTTGTTAATCAGTAAATTGTAGCAACCACTGACTTTATTTTCAAATGTATCTGTTATAAAGCAATAAACGTTTAAATCCACAGAACTTTTCAAATTATTAAAAAAATTATCCTTTTTTAACCTGTTAGTTTCCTTTATGTCTTTATTGATTATTATTCTCTCTCCAAAATACTTGCAAAGCATTGCATAAAAATCAACACCTTCAAATTTAGTATATTTTAAAGACTCTACTATATCATTAACTTTTATTGTACGAGTTTTATTAAGGTAAAACTTTTGCCCTAATAAATCTATCAGGGCTTTTTTTTCATCTTCGGAAATATTTTCTAATTTGATGGTGCCGCTAAATGTTCCGATGCTTATATACTTTTCTTTAATTTTATCGAATATTCTCCTATATGCTTTATTGCCTTTAAAATACGAAACACACTCTTCCAACAATTTTTCCATTCTTACTAAACCACCATTTCTCTGTACTTGCCATTCCATTTATATCTTATAAGGCTTACAGTATTTGAATTGTTTGGTCTTATTATCTCAATTACTGACAGTTTGGGCACAGTATCATAATCTCCCCAAAGAACTTGTGAGTTTATTATAAAGCTTAAATCTAATTGTTCAAGTAACCTGAACATGTCTCTAATATTTTTTGAATCTACTCCTGCAAAAGCTTCATCTAAACAAATAATTCTTGGGCAATCTTTTCTGGCTCCTTGATATCTTGCATTTACTGCAGAAAACAAAGGTACATACATAGCCATGGCCTTTTCTCCTCCGCTGAATGTGAAAAATGCATTATTTGTAAGCTCTCTTTTTCTTTCATTTGTTTTTGTATAATACAGCTGAAATTCAAACCAGTTTCTATAATCGAGAATTTCTTTAATTGTTGCATGAAAGCTTTTTGTTTCTCCCTTATCAAACATTATCGTTCTTGCTCTTTCTATTTTTGACTTAAAATGCTTTGTAAATTTCTCTATATCTTCTTGCTTCATAAGTCTAGAATCTCTTTCTAAAAACCTAACTAATTCTTCAGAGCTTAATTCTTCTTCACTTTCAGCTTTTTTACCAATCCATTTCAAGCTGAAGGTCAAACCGCTTGATGTATCAAGTGATTCCATCAACTCATTCATGTCATTAACCCATTTTTTACTATGAAATATTTTTGCTCTTATTTTTTTACTTAAGTTGTTTGCCAATATATCTTCAAACATTTCTCTGTCTTTATCTTTAATAATTTGGCTTTGCGTTTCAATATTTTCTTCGATTTGCTTTTTCAGCTCATAGAAATTTAAAGCTTTGCCTAAGTATTTTGCATTTATGAAACATCTGTCATTTATAATTTCAAGACTTAATTTATATTCAGCAAGAATATTTCTTTCTAAATAATAAATTTGTTGTAATTCATTTTCTGTATCCTTGCTGTTTTTCTTGAAGTTTTTAGCTTCTTCAAGGGATACAATAAGTTTTTTAGCAATATTAATCATATTTTCTTCATCATGATATTCATATACATAACCTAATTTTAATTCACTCTTAAAAAGGGATATTGACCATTGTAATCTTTGGTCTATTTCTTGCTTTTTGTTGTCAAGCTTAATTAAATCCTCATTAATATGATTTATGCTTGTATTCAAAGCTGTAATTTTATTTGAACAATCAACTATAATCTTTGGAAGTTCATCTAGTTTTTTAATACATTGATTTATTTCATTTTGTATATTGGCAATATCAGATGACTTTAGTGTTTTATTAATATTTTCAATATTATAACTTAATTCTTTGATTGATTGTTCTATAGTATTTATTTCACCTATTAATTCTGATATATCAAATTCAACATCAAGCTTGTCATCATTTTTGTCTTTTAAGTTATTGTTAAAATTTAAATAAAGAGTATGTTCACTTATTAAATCCTTTAAATTAAAACTATATTCATTAGCAGTTTTTATAGCATCTGAAAATGTATCATGGTTTTTAGGCTCTATAAAAATTTTTTCACAGGCATGATAGCATTTCTCTTTAATCACTATTACTTCTTTTTTTGCTTCTTCTAATTGCCTATTTGCTTGGGCTAACTCTTCAACACTTTTTGATAATTTTTGTTTTGCTTCAATTAGAATGTTTTTAGAGTGATTTAGCTCGTTTTCAGAAGGAAAATTATCGCCTTCCACAATAATTGTTTCTTGTTTATTTAACAAAGAGTTCATTTCTGCTTGAAGTTCATTTTTTTCATTTATTAAATTATTAAGTTCTGCTGCCAGCTCAATTAATTTTTCTTCTCTAAATTGTTTTCTGGCAGTAACACCTATAAATTTTGGTTTGTAATTACCGGTTATCTTACCTCTCAGAATACCTAATCCATATATGCCGTCATTAGAAATAAATGTTGAATTTTTTGCTTCATCAACTAATACGCTTTTTAACACATCATCTAAGTTGCTTGATAATTCACCATAATTTTTATCAGTATGCATTATTTGGGACAACTCATAGCTTAAGTAATTTGGGTCTGCGAAAATATATTTATCGCATACATTGCCATCTATTTGGAATACTGACTCTTTATATTTTTCCGGTATAACAAGTGCATCTAAAAGTCCCATTTCCAAAAAGGATTCTTCTACTGAAGCTTTAGTTTTTTCATCCACGCCATCATTGAAATCAATTGCTTTGTACAACGGTACATAAGGTATATTTAATTCATTAAGCTTAATTCTGTTATCTATTACTTCTTGTTTTCTTACGGGTTCAGGATCCTTTTTAGCTTTCCATTCTTCAATTTCATTATTTTTATCATTAATTTCATTTTGCTTTTCTGTTACAAGATTATCCTTTAGTCTAACTTTCAGCCTTACCTCGTTAAGCTGTTCATTAAGGGCATCATTATATATTTTTCTAACGTTATCAAAATAATCATCAGTAGAGTAATTAAATATAGTGTCAATTATTTTTTCTAATCTTTCTTTATCAATTTTAAAGTATATGTTATTTTGATTATACTTGTTAATTTTTTCAATATACTCTTCTTTTATTTCAATAAAGATTTCATCTGCATTTTTTACTTCTTTTTCAAAATCATCTTTTTCCTTTGTTTTCAAATCTACTTGTTTTTCTTTATTATTGTAATCTTTTAGAATTTCTTCTTTTTCCTTCAATAGCCCTAAAGCATTTTCAATTAAAGACTTATTGTTGAACGGCGAATTAATCCAACCATTAAAAGTCAAATAATTTTAGCCTAAATATCCAAAAAAAAGTTGAGATAAAATAATTTGAGTAAAGAATTCTTTGCTAAAAAGTCAATTTATTGAAACA
>JBFXJF010000014.1:0-51338 GCA_050175155.1 Vulcanibacillus sp. | reverse complement strand
GCCAGCGTTTGTCCTGAGCCAGGATCAAACTCTCCGATAAAAGCATGACTTACGGCTTTAGCTGTAATTCATGACTTTACGTCGTGGCATCAGCCATCGACGTTCAATTACGATATTCGAAAGAGCTTTCTAGCTCTTAATTTTTACTGACTTTTTGTTCCACATAAATGTGGTCCGTTTGGCTTTTAACACTGTTTAGTTTTCAAAGAACAATTTTTTCAGCGGCATTCATTATCTCATAGATGTGGATAAACTGTCAATAACTTATTTTTAACTTTTTGTTACTTAAAATCTATTAGTACTTTAAATAACAAAATTTATATTACCATTTAGAAATGCAACATGTCAATATATTAATTTTAATTTTTAGTTTTTTATGTAACTTATCTTTTTACTTCTTATGTATTTTGTTAAATCCTTCGAATCACCGAACCTAAAGAAAATTTTAAAAATTATGTGATATCTATCATTTATAGCTTTTCTTAATAAACCGTCTAACCTATTATCACTAAGATCTAGTAACATCTCATCGAGTTCCTTTCTTAATAAATATTCAATTTCCTTGCACTCTCTATCATTAAAAATAAACCCAAGCATTAAAATCCACTCCTTTATTTATATGTATAATTAATTTTCCTTTTTTAAACAAAAAAAATACTTCTTTGAAAGTATTTTTTTTGTTTAAAAAAGAATTAATATTTATTACCATTAATTTCATAGTTATATGAGAAATTCGAATTCAGTGATTTTACTACAGAACAATATTTTTCTTGTGTCAATTTAATTGCTTTCTCTATCTTTGCCTTGTCTAAATCTATACCTTCTAATTGATAATTAATATTAATACTTGTAAATCGTTTAGGATGTTCTTCAGCTCTTTCAGCATCTATTTCAATATTAAATCCCTCAACGTTGGACTTCATTTTCTTTAATATCGATATCACATCCATTCCCGTACATCCACCTATAGCGACCAAAACTGTCTCCATCGGAGTTAATCCTTTATCATTGCCCCCAGATTCAATTGGTACATCAAGAATACTTTTTATACCAGAAGTATTCACTCCTTCAAAAGTCATATCGCCCTTCCATGTTACATTCAATTTCATTTATTCACCCCATTTTTTTGAAATTATAAGTTTTTAATTAAATATAAGCTTAACGTACTTTCTATTACTGCAGCAACAAAAAGTATTGCTGCTACCCCAAACAGTACAACTACTGTTTGTTTTATCAAATTCGATAGTCTAAGTGTATAATCATTTGTTTCTATTCCTTTAAATAAATTTATAAGTGTTCTAAATAAGGTAAATCCAAGTTTCATTCCAAAAGCGGCTGCTAAAATAATTGCAGTTAATTCAAATACGCCATGAGGTAACAGCCCAATAAGAAGAAAAATAACAGAATTCCCGTCTTCTAAAAACATTTTAATAAAAATACCAATAAAAACTCCATTAAACAATAAAAGTATTATTGGAAAAATTCCGAATATAACTCCTATTACTACCATAAACAAAGCTATTTTAAAATTATTAACAAATATTGTGGTTATAGAATACAAGATGCTTTCATTCTTAACAATATCTTCGGCTAATTCACTTAGTTTTTCAAAACTTGCGATAATTAATTCATTATTAGGATTTATTATATATCCGCTTACTATTCCAAGTAGAAAAATAAATGAAGCAATCTTAACATTTCTTATATTTTCTTTGATTGTTATCCAAAATAAACTTATCAATAAAACACTCCCCTAGGACAAACTATATATTTATTTTTTCTATTTGTTATATACACTAACATATTTTATAAGTAAATGTTTGATAAGTCTACACCCTTATGACTTAAAACTCTGTATAAGCTGTAAGTTTTATAAATTCTTCTTCTGCAATGCATATCCTTGTCCGTTTTGCATAAATATCTTAATAATATTAATACATGCCACACGGGGGGGGATTTTATGAAATTTTTATGGGTTTTTAGTATAAAAGATATAAAACAATTTTTACTTGTAGCTACAGCATTTATTATTACATTTGTAATAATTTATAATGAAAAAGACAACATCTCGGTCTTTATTAATTCAAAAGAAACTAACGCTATATATAGTGTTGAAACTAAGAAAAAACAAATAGCACTAACTTTTGATATCAGTTGGGGAGATGTGCGTCAAGGTCCTATTTTAGATATTCTAGAAGAGAATGGACTTATGGGAAAGGTTACTTTCTTCTTATCGTCTCCTTGGAGCCAAGAACATCCTGAAACTATTAATAGAATAGTTCAAAGTGGTTATGAAATTGGAAATCATGGTGATAAACATCTTAATTATACCGACTTAGAAGCTGAAGATATAAAATATGATATAGTAAAAGCTGGCAATATATTATATACGCTCACTGGTCAAAGACCTAATCTTATTAGAACACCAAATGGTACTTTGGATAATAATGTGCTAACTATTACAAAAGAGTTAGGATACACTGTAATTCAATGGGATACTGATTCTAAAGATTGGACGAATCCTGGTGTAAACGAAATTGTAAGTAGAGTTTTAACTCATGTCCATCCAGGTGATATCATTCTTATGCACGCAAGTGATTCAAGTAAACAAACACATGAGGCTCTACCTATAATAATTGATAGACTAAAAAAAGAAGGCTACATATTCTTAACTGTATCACAATTAATATCTGATTCTAAGATAGACTTGTCAGAAATTAAATAACTTAAAATGTAAAAAAATTGCTAGCATTTTTCTAGTAATTTTTTTTAGTTATTACTAAGCCAATATCTCCTTGAAACTCTGGATTTTTTAAAACTATATATGACAAGTTATTTTTTTGTGCAAGTTTTATTATTTTTAATATATTTTTTGAATATAACTTTCCACGCATTAAAACTTTTTCCGCCTTTGAATTTGACATTTTTTTTTCAAGTAGTTCATATGTCTTAGGTTGTTCTAATTCTTCTAATGTAAAAGAATATAAAATGTCATCCTTTTCCGTTCCTATGTATTTACTTCTTTCTTCTCCTAATTTTAAGTTTTCCGATGCAATTATTTTTTCAATACTTGTTTTATCATTTAAAGATGCTAGATTTTCAACTTTTAACTCTTCTTGATTAATATTATTTATCACTCTATATTGACTCCTTTAAGGTTTATCCCTTTCAATTTTAAAGCAAAATGTACTTATATTTCTAAACTATATTTTGATTTAAACTAGGATAAAATATACCTTTTTATGACATATTACCAAATATACAATAATTTTAGGAGGAATATAAATGTTTAAATTAAGTGTTAAAAAGAACCCTATTCTATATATTGTTCTAATAATTCTTCTTTTGATGTTAAATGGTTGTAGCGTTTTTAAAAAAGATGAATCTGTTTCAGATTTAGATTATAAAGAATTAAAGGAGATGGTAATTGATATTCTTCAAACAGAAGATGGCAAAAAGATTATTGAAGATACCATCCAAGACCCTAGTCTTAAGAAAGAGATGGTTTTAAATGATCAAGAGGTTAAGAAAATTGTAGAAGAGGAATTTTTATCCCCAGAAAACAAGGAGAAATTAAAATCTATGTATGAGGATCCTGAATTTGCATCTAAGTTAGCTGAAATTTTAAAAGAAGAAAATGAAAAATTATTAAAGGATTTAATGAAGGACCCAGAATATAGGAAAATGATGATTGAGACAATGCAAGATAAGGAATTTGAAAAAATAATAGTAGATATTATGAAATCTAATGAATATAGATCACAAATGAAACTTGTAATTAAGGAAACTCTTCAAAGTCCCTTGTTTAAAAGTGAACTTATAAAATTGTTTGAGGAGGCAAGTAAAAAAACATTAGAGGGTGAAGATAAAAAGGATGATACTAAAGAAGAACCTCAAAAAGAAGATGAAAAATAAGACTAATAACCTTATTTTTCATTAGTTAAATTTTCTTTCTTTGAGTAATAAGACAGAATACCCTGATAGATAGCAAAGGCAACTTTTTTTTGATAATTCATGTCATTCAATAACTGAGCTTCTTCTGAATTTGACAAAAAGCCTACTTCAACCATGACTGATGGCATTTCAACATATTTTAATACTAAAATATTTGTCCTGGGTTGGGGTTTTCTGTCAGTATTTTGTAAATTTATAATTAACTGATCCTGAATATCCTCAGCAATAGTTTTATTCTCTATCAAAACTGGGTAATAAAATGTTTGTGCCCCTCTCCACTGATTAGAGTTAGTACTATTAGCATGTATACTAATAAAAAAATCACCCATACTTTTATTTGCAAGATTTATTCTATTTTTTAAGTCAGTTAGTTTTTTTGTTGACAATTTTACCTCACCGATCAAATCTTTATCAGATTCTCGCGTCATAATAACAAAGGCACCAGCTTCGTTTAGATAATCGGCTAAATATAAACCTATTTTTAAAGTTATTTCTTTTTCTACTACATCAATTCCACCAGAAGCTCCTCCATCATAACCCCCATGTCCAGGGTCGACTATAAAAATTTTCCCTGATAAAGGAAGTGTCCAAGTTGACCAAGAATCATTAGTTGGAACATCATATATGACGATAGTTAATAATAAAATTATAGGTAGCAACTTTGGTAATATTTTTAATTCATGTACTTTTTTTATAAATTTTAACAATAAGCTCAAAATAAATTTCCTCCCATATATTACTTAAAGTATCTTTTAATATCTATGGGACGAGATGAAAATTTAGAACAAAAAAACTCCCAAACAAATTGTTTGGAGAGCTTTTAAACTTAAATATTTTAACGTTTTGAAAACTGAGGCGCACGACGAGCGCCTTTAAGTCCGTATTTTTTACGTTCTTTCATACGTGGGTCACGTGTCAAAAATCCTGCTTTCTTTAATATAGGACGATATTCTCCATCAACTTTAAGCAAAGCACGAGCAATTCCATGACGTATAGCGCCTGCTTGACCTGTTGAACCGCCACCCTTAGTGTTAACTAGCACATCGTAAGATTGTACAGTTTCTGTAGCTACTAAAGGTTGTTTAACAATTAGTTTTAGAGTTTCCATATCAAAATAATTATCTATCTGACGTTTATTAATAACAATTTGTCCATCCCCAGGTACTAAACGAACACGAGCTATTGAGTGTTTGCGTCGACCAGTGCCATAATATTGTACTTGTGCCAAAACTGATAACCTCCTTTTTCTTAACCTTTAAGTTCCCAAACTTCTGGCTTTTGTGCTTGATGTGGATGTTCAGAAGTTCTATATACTTTTAATTTCATTCCTTGCTTAGTACCAAGTGTGCCCTTAGGGAGCATTCCTTTAACTGCTAGTTCTAGCATACGTTCTGGTTTGTTTTTTAACATATCCCCTGCAACAACAACCTTCAATCCGCCTGGGTAACCTGAATGATGATAATACTTTTTGTCAGCTAATTTATTACCAGTTAAAACTATTTTCTCCGCATTTATAACTACTACGAAATCTCCAGTATCTATGTGCGGTGTAAACTGCGGTTTATGTTTACCTCTAAGAATAATTGCTGCTTCAGACGCTAAACGACCAAGCGTTTTTCCAGTAGCATCAATTACATACCATTTACGTTCAATATCTATTGGTTTTGCCATGTATGTGGTGCGCATCTTTTAACCTCCTAATCTATATCAATCTAACTATAAAAATCTATACATTTTCATAAATACTATAAAACCCGGGGCTAATGGGTTTTAAAATACCAAAATATATATTACTATACAATTTGATTTGAGTCAAGAAATATTTATACACTTGGATAGGTTGTCTAATAAATTACATCCCATAGTGTTAACCCTTTTGCAGGAACTGTATATCCAGCTAGTTTTCGATCTTTCTTCTCTAATATTAGCTGAAATTCATCTGCTGATATTTTGCCATTACCTACTTGAATTAAAGTTCCCATTAAAATGCGTACCATGTTATGTAAAAAACCATTGCCACTTATTTGAAAGATAATTTCATCTCCTTCTTTCCATACTTCTGAATCGTAAATAATTCTCTCCCTATTCAATTTTGCTTTTACTGAAGAATATGAACTAAAATCATGGCTCCCAATATATAACTTGCTTGCATTATTCATTAACCCAACATCCAGAAAGTACGGATAATGTAATGTAAAATCTCTACGAAAGACGTTGCATACGCTCTGATTATTAATTGAATATCTATAGGTTTTAACTCTCACATCATATCTAGCATGAAAATCTAAAGGCATTTCCTCAACTGTATTCACAACAATATCATCGGGTAATAGCATATTTAGTGCTATTGCCCATCTCTCAGATGGTATATTACTATCGTGATAAAAATTAATTACCTGTTTTTTTGCATGAACTCCAGTATCAGTTCTACCTGACGCATAAACTTTTATATCACTTTTTGTTATTTCTGTTAATACTTTTTGTATCTCACCTTGAATAGTCTTTAACTTTGGTTGAATTTGATAGCCACAATATTCAGATCCATCATAACTTATTTCACACTTAATGTTTTTCAATACCATAACTAAACCTCACAATATAATCATTGAGATAAAAACAACAAAGATAATCAGCAAGAAAATATAATCTTTTAAAGTTAATACTAGGTTATTTAACCTAGTCCTATCTTTCCCGACTTGATAACATCTTGCTTCCATTGCATTTGCTAAATCTTCAGCCCTTTTAAATGTGTTAGTAAATAAAGGTATAATTATTGAAATCACACTTTTTATTCTATTACTAATTTTACCACTGCCAATATACGCACCTCTTGCTCTTTGTGCTTTTATTATTCTATCAGTCTCATCAAATATAATTGGTATAAATCTAATTGATATCGACAGCATTAATGCAATTTCATTTGTAGGTACTTTAAAATATTTAAGCGGACTTAGCAAATGTTCTAACCCTAATGCTAAATCCATGGGTGAAGTAGTAAATGTTAATATAATTGCAGTCGACATTAAAAATAGTATTTTAAGAGATATTAAGATAGCTTGTTCAATTCCTTCACTATGAATCTCAATAATACTCCATTGAAAGACAATCTCTCCACCATTCGTTAATAAAATATGAAAAAGTATCGTTAAAATTACAATCCATAAAACAGGTATAAGTCCTTTGATTAAATATATAATTTTTATATTAGTAGCTATAATACAAATACCCAAAATTAATAATAATGATATGTAATCTGTTAAATTATCTGCCAAAAAAATCAATAGTATATAAAGAAAAACAAAAATAATTTTAACTCTTGCATTAAGACTGTGAAAAAAGGAATTTCCCGGGACGTATTTTCCTATTATAATATTATTAGATAATTTCATTATCCACTACCTTTTATACGCTTTACAAGATGTTCTTCTAAGCTATCTATAGAGAAACAATCTAATGGTATGGGTGGATTCGTTTTTTCGTTTATTTTTATAATTAATTTAGTTATCTCAGGTATATCTAAATTGTTTTGTCCTAACAATTCAAGCTTAGTAAATAGCTCTTTTGGTATGCCGTTATAACAAACCTGTCCACTTTTTAGTAATACAATATTGTCCGCAATTTGAGCTACCTCATCCATATTATGAGATACAATTATTATTGTTAATCCTTGTTTTCTCTGTAACTCTATAATCATTTCCATAATTTCTTTTTTCCCAATCGGGTCTAAACCTACAAAAGGTTCATCCAATAATAACACTTTAGGTTGGTAAGCTAGCACTCCAGCAATTGCTACTTTTTTTCGTTCTCCTCCACTCAGCTCAAATGGTGATCTCCCTGCATATAATTGATAAGAAAGTTGCATTCTTTCTAAAGCTTCCTTAGTAAGTTTCATTGTTTGTTCTTCTGTATAACCAAAGTTTCTTGGACCAAAAGAAATATCCTTCTCTACCGTCTCCTCAAAGACTTGTTGTTCAGAATTTTGAAAAACTAACCCCACTTGTCTTCTTAATTCTAGAGTATCTTTTTTATTTTTCCAATCCAATTTTCCAATAGTTATATCTCCACTATCCTGTTTAATTAACCCAGCTATTAACTGAAGAATTGTAGTTTTTCCTGAGCCTGTATTACCAATAATTCCTGTTATAGAATTACTTTGGATTAGAAGATTTATTTTGTTTATAGCTTTATTTTCAAAAGGTGTTCTCTTCATGTACGTAAAAACTACATCTTTTAAAATAATGTCCATAGTTTCTCCGCTAACTCCTCTGCACATATTATATCCCTTTTAATTGGATAACCCCTATTATTTAGTCTTTGTGCTATCTCAGTTACAATAGGAACTTCTAATCCAATGCTTAATAATAATTCCCTTTTTTCAAATACTTTACTAGGAATATCATTCATAATTATCTGACCCTTATTCATAACTATTACTCTATCTGCCTCTAAAGTCTCCTCAAGGATGTTGGTAATATGTATTATTGTTATTTCTTCTTTTCTAACCAATTCCTTAATCAATATTAAAATTTCTTTCTTCCCTTGTGGATCTAACATAGCTGTTGCTTCATCAAATATAATTACTTCTGGTCTCATAGCTAAAATACCAGCAATTGTCACCTTTTTCTTTTGGCCCCCTGATATATATTGAGGCTCTTTTAACCGCAATGAAAAAATATCTACCTCTTTTAGAGCTCTGTCTACTCTTAACCTTATTTCTGTGGAAGCAATTCCTTGATTCTCTAAACCAAAGGCTACATCATCTTCAATCGTATTAGCTATAATTTGGTTATCCGGATTTTGAAATACTATGCCCACTGTATTCCTTATTTCCCATAGCTTTTCAGCTGAATTATTTGTGGATATCCCTTTAACAATTACTACTCCTTGTTTTGGAATTATTAATCCATTTAGTAGTAAAGCTAATGTAGTTTTCCCTGAACCGTTAGGTCCAATTATTGCTATAAATTGATTAGATTTTATTTTTATATTAACTTTATTAATAGCACTATAATTTATTTTAGGATAGGAGTATGAAGTATCTTTAAGTTCAATTATATTATTCATTCTTCCTCCAGTATACAAAGTCGCACCTTGCTCAGTTATTACATCAATCCTATCTAAACAAAATAAGACTTGTCTTAAAATATTATTAAAAATAAAAAGGGTTTTGACACAAAATCTGTAATATCAGTTTCGGTCCTCACCCTTTATATTTTGTGTGTTATTCTACTAATTCCAGATAAACCATTTCTGCAGCATCTCCACGGCGAGGTCCAATCTTTAAAATGCGTGTATATCCTCCCTGACGTTCAGAAAAACGCGGAGCAAGTGTTGTAAATAACTTTTGAATTGCATCTTGCCCTGACTCAGCATCAGCTACTTCTCTTCTAACAAATGCAGCAACTTGACGTCTTGAATGTAAGTCACCACGTTTTGCAAGAGTAATCATCTTTTCAGCTATTGAACGCACTTCTTTTGCTTTAGATTCAGTTGTTTGAATACGTTCGTATATAAATAAATCAGTTACAAGATCACGAAATAGTGCTTTCCGTGCAGATGAATTGCGTCCTAATTTCTGGTATGCCATGTTAGTCCCTCCTTTTATACGAGCTAATACTAATCTTCCTTACGAAGTGAAAGTCCAAGTTCCTGAAGTTTATATTGAACTTCTTCTAAGGACTTACGTCCAAGATTACGAACCTTCATCATGTCCTCTTCACTTTTCGTTGTTAATTCCTGAACTGTATTAATGCCAGCACGTTTCAAGCAATTGTAAGAACGAACTGAAAGATCTAACTCTTCTATTGTCATTTCCAAAACTTTTTCTTTTTGATCTTCTTCTTTTTCTACCATTATTTCTGCTTCTTTAGCTTCTTCAGTAAGTCCTACAAATAGATTTAAATGTTCTGTTAATATTTTAGCGCCTATACTAACGGCCTCTTCTGGTCTGATGCTTCCATCTGTCCATACTTCTAAAGTCAATTTATCATAGTTGGTTACTTGTCCAACTCGTGTATTCTCTACGTTGAAATTCACTCTAGTAATTGGGGTATAAATAGAGTCAACTGGAATAACACCTATTGGTTGGTCTTCTCTTTTATTATTCTCTGCTGGAACATATCCTCGTCCGCGACTAACTCTAATTAACATGTGAAATCTAGCATTTTCTTCAACTGTCGCTATGTGTAACCAAGGATTTAAAATCTCAATATCACTATCCACCCTGATGTCGCCAGCTGTAATTTCGCCACCACCGTTAACATCTATCTCTAAAATTTTTTCTTCGTCAGAATGAATTTTTAAAGATAGTTTTTTAAGGTTCAGAATTATTTCCGTAGTATCTTCTAGAACACCAGGAACAGTAGAAAATTCATGTAATACTCCATCAATCTGAATAGATGTCACTGCAGCTCCTGGTAATGATGACAAAAGAATCCGCCTTAAGGAGTTACCGAGAGTAGTACCATATCCACGTTCAAGCGGTTCCACAATAATCTTTCCATAAGTAAAATCTTCTAAACCTTCTAGAACTTCTATCTTTGGCTTTTCAATTTCAATCACTCATAAACCCCCCTTTTATACGTCCCTATAAAACGGAATGACTTTCCGCCACGAGGGTAGTGTACTAACAAGAACAATAGAAGTACAAAATTCTTCACCCATGTTCTATAAGCGGGCTACTAGTTGAAGTACATAATTACCCTATTATACCAAACCATTATTCACATACCTCGGCATATTATACATATTATGTTAAATTAATTACACACGACGACGTTTTGGTGGACGACAGCCATTATGTGGAACTGGTGTAACGTCTTTTATCATTCTAACTTCTAACCCTGCCGCTTGTAAGGAGCGAATAGCTGCTTCTCTCCCTGCTCCAGGTCCTTTTACAAATACTTCGACTGTCTTCATACCGTGTTCCATTGCAGCCTTTGAAGCAGCTTCTGCTGACATCTGCGCAGCAAACGGTGTGCTTTTCCTAGAACCTTTGAATCCTAAAGCACCTGCACTACTCCAAGCTATTACGTTGCCATGTAGATCAGTAATAGTAACTATTGTATTATTAAAAGTTGATTTAATATGTGCTATTCCACTCTCAATATTTTTACGATCGCGTTTTTTTGTTCTAGTAGTTCTTTTAGCCATTTCGTCATCCCTCCTTACTTCTTCTTATTAGCTACAGTTCGGCGTGGTCCTTTTCTAGTTCTAGCATTAGTTTTTGTTTTTTGACCACGAACAGGTAAACCACGACGATGACGAATACCTCTATAAGAACCTATCTCAATTAGGCGCTTAATATTAAGAGCTATTTCACGTCGCAGATCTCCTTCAACCTTAGCTTTTTTATCAATTACTTCACGCAATTTTGATACTTCATCCTCTGTTAAATCACGTACTCTTGTATCTGGACTAATACCCGTTTCTTTTAATAATTCATTAGATGTCGAACGTCCAATTCCAAAAATATAGGTTAATGCAACTTCTACCCGTTTATCACGAGGTAAGTCTACACCTGCAATACGTGCCATTAAATAACACCTCCTTCAAATTAGCCTTGTCTTTGTTTGTGCTTTGGATTTTCACAAATAACCATAATAGTTCCTTTACGGCGTATAACTTTGCACTTCTCACAAATTGGTTTGACAGATGGTCTAACCTTCATGCTTACAACCCCCTTATATGCAAGTTGAAATTATTTATATCGATAAGTAATCCTGCCACGTGATAAATCATATGGTGACAACTCTACTGTAACCTTGTCCCCTGGTAAAATCCTAATAAAGTGCATTCTTATTTTCCCAGATACATGTGCTAAAATTTTATGACCGTTTTCTAATTCAACTTTAAACATCGCATTTGGTAAAGGTTCAATAACTGTCCCTTCAACCTCAATCGCATCTTCTTTGGACAAAATTATACACCCCTTTCATTTTCGTCCTCGCTAAATTGATTATTTATATAATCCTGCAAAACATATCTTAATTTAGCATTAGAGACTCTAGAGTCCTCCATCAAACTTTTAATGACCTCTTTTGAAATATATCCAGTTGAACGAATATGCCGTATATTTTTCTTTTTAGGATTATCAAACTTTCTCTTATCTCCATCAACAATATATACATAACGATCATTAAGGATTCTTAAAATCACCGCGTACTTTCTTTTCTCGCGACCCATTAATATTTCAACTATCTCTCCAACTTTTAGTAAAGGACTTAGATCATACATTTTCTCACCTATATTTTGGTCAGAATTTCATGACCATCACCTGTAATAATTATTGTATGTTCAAAATGGGCACATAACGAATGATCTTCGGTTATTACCGTCCATTTATCATCAAGGGTTTTTACGTATCTCTTACCCTCGTTTACCATTGGTTCGATAGCTATAGCCATTCCAGACTTTAGTCGAGGTCCCCTGTTTGGAGGTCCGAAATTTGGGATTTGAGGATCCTCATGAAGATTCTTTCCGATTCCATGTCCTACATACTCTCTTACTATAGAAAAATTATGACTCTCTACGTGCTGCTGTATAGCATGAGAAATATCCGATAATCTCGAATCCGGATTTGCTTTTTCTAGACCTTTAAAAAGGGATTCTTCAGTAACCTTTAATAGTTTTTGTGCACTATCTGATATATTCCCAACCCCATAAGTCCAAGCAGAATCTCCGTGATATCCCTTATATTCTGCACCTATGTCAATGCTGACGATATCACCATCTTTAAGCATTCTATCACTTGGTATCCCGTGAACAAGTTCATCATTTATTGATGTGCATATACTAGCAGGGAAACCAGCATATCCTAAAAAAGAAGGAGTAGCACCCTTACTTCTGATAAAACTTTCAGCTATATTATCAAGTTCTTTTGTAGTTATTTTAGGTCGAATAGCTTTAGCTAGTAAACTATGTGTTTCAGCTACTATTTTGCCAGCTATTCGCATTAGTTCAATTTCACTATCGGACTTACAAATAATCATTATTTAAGACCTCTTAATATTAAGTTAACGGATTCAAAAACTCTGTCTATTTCTTGGTTACCATCTACCGTTCTTAACAAGTTCTTCTTTAAATAATAATTTAACAAGGGTTCTGTCTGTTTAATATTTACCTCTAATCTTGTTGCTACAGTTTCCTCTTTATCATCTTCTCGTTGATATAAATCCCCACTACACTTATCACACTTTCCTTCCTTATTCGAAGGATTAAAAATCTTATGATAAGTAGCTCCACATTTACTACAAATACGTCTACCTGTTAAACGATCAATTAAAGAATCCTTATCAACCTCTATATTAATTACATGATCTAACTCTTTATCTAATCTTCCAAGTAATACGTCAAGAGCTTCAGCTTGTGCCACTGTGCGTGGAAATCCATCTAACAAGAACCCATTTTTACAATCGGCCTGATTCAAGCGTTCTTCTACTATACCTATAACCGTTTTATCGGGTACGAGTAATCCTTTATCCATAAATGACTTAGCTTCCAATCCCATCATTGTTCCTTCTTTAATAGCATTTCTAAACATATCTCCTGTAGAAATATGTGGGATTTCGAAATTTTCAATAATCATCTCTGCCTGGGTTCCTTTTCCTGCTCCAGGAAGACCCATCAATAAAATATTCATCTCACAATCCCCCAATCAAGTCAGTCAGTTTATTAGAATTCATTATAATCACTTTTTAATAAAACCATCATAATGACGATTAATTAATTGAGACTCTACTTGTTTCATAGTATCTAGTGCAACCCCTACAACGATTAACAAGGAAGTTCCACCAATTTGTACTGACTGAGGTAAATCTGTAAATGCAGTAAAAATAATTGGTAAAACTGCTACAGCTGCTAAAAATAGTGATCCTGTTAATGTGATTCTATTTAAAACTCTAACAATATATTTCGCTGTTGCTTTACCTGGCCTAACACCTGGAATAAAACCACCATTTTTTTTCATATTCTCAGCCATTTGTTCTGGATTAATCTGAACAAATGTATAAAAATAAGTAAAACCTATAATTAATAATACATAAAATGTAGCCCCAACCGGGTCAGAATACGTAAAATGTTGTATTATCCAATCAGCTACACTTCGTCCAGCCCAAAACTGTGCAATCGTTGCCGGAAACATCAATAGTGACAATGCAAAGATAACTGGAATAACTCCAGCTGAATTTACTTTGAAAGGTATATAGCTTGATTGACCACCATACATTTTTCTTCCTACTACGCGTTTCGCATAATTTACTGGTATTCTTCTAACTCCTTGGGTTACAAAAATTACCCCTGCTACTATTAATACAACTACAATTGCTATAATAATTACTTTTACTATACCTAAAAATAATTGATCCCCAGCGGTTGTAAGTTCTGTGCTGAATATTGCTCTTAAAGAATCCGGAAAACCAGCTACTATACCTGCAAATATTATAATAGATATACCATTTCCAATACCTTTTTCAGTTATTTGTTCTCCCAACCACATTAAAAAAGCAGTTCCTGCTGTTAATGTAATTGTTATAACAAGATAGGTAGTAACGCTAGGTGCGATAACTAACCCAGGATACATATTATTGAAGCTTATTGAAAACCCTATTCCTTGAACAAATCCAAGAACAATTGTACCGTAACGAGTTACTTGAGACATCTTCCTTCGACCTGCTTCGCCTTGACGAGCCCATTCAGCGAATTTTGGTATTACATCCATAGCTAATAGATTAACTATGATTGATGCTGTAATATAAGGCATGATTCCCATCGCAAAAATAGAGAAATTCTGTAATGCTCCCCCAGAAAAAGTGTTAAGTAATCCAAGGAAGTCTCTTTCAGTCATGGACGCTAAAGCTCCGCTGTCGATATTGGGAACTGGAATAAAACTACCTATCCTAAATACAATAAGCATTAATAAAGTAAATATAATTTTTTTCCGCAAATCAACAACTTTTATTATATTGGAGACCGTCGAAAACATTAGATCACCTCAGTTTGGCCGCCAGCAGCAGCTATTTTCTTAACAGCATTATCAGAAAACATATTTGCCTTAACTGTTAGTTTCACATTTATTTCTTTGTTCCCTAGTATTTTAATTCCAGTTTTAATTTGTTTAATATAACCTTTTTGAAGCAGCAACTCTGGTGTTACCACTGTACCTGCTTCAAAGTTGTTTAAAACATCTAGGTTAACAATAGTATACTCTTTCCGAGTAGGGTTAGTAAAACCACGTTTAGGTAATCTACGTGCTAAAGGATTTTGACCACCTTCAAAGCCAAGTCTTACTCCACCACCAGATCGAGAATTTTGTCCTTTAGTACCACGACCAGCTGTTTTTCCACTTCCAGAAGCTATCCCTCGACCCACACGTTTCCTTTTTTGTCTAGACCCTTCCGTCGGTTTTAGTTCATGTAACTTCATAAGTGCACCCCCTGTCTAAAACTAAGTATTTATTCTTTCACTTCACTAACTTCAACTAAATGACTTACTTTATTGATCATCCCACGAATAGCTGGATTATCATTATGAACAACCGTATGATTTAATTTTCTAAGTCCTAGAGTTTTTACAGTAATCCTTTGTGTCTCCGGACGACCTATCAAACTACGTTTGAGGGTAACTTGGATTTTTTTTGTCATGATATTCCCTCCTATCCTAACAGTTCTTCAATAGTTTTTCCGCGCATTCTTGCAACATCCTCAGCACGTTTAAGCCGACTTAGTCCATTTAATGTTGCATTAACCATATTCATTGAATTTGAAGAACCTAATGATTTTGACAAAATGTCTTCTACTCCCGCTAATTCAAGTACAGCTCGAACTGGCCCACCAGCAATAACTCCAGTACCTTCAGAAGCTGGTTTTAGAAATACTTTGCCAGCACCAAATATCCCATCAATTTGATGTGGAATAGTTGTGCCTACCAATGGTACATGGATTAAGTTTTTCTTAGCATCTTCAATACCTTTGCGTATTGCCTCTGGTACTTCTGAAGCCTTTCCTATTCCTGCACCAACCCATCCTTTTTTATCGCCAACAACTATTAAAGCGCTAAAACTAAAACGACGACCGCCTTTTACAACTTTAGCAACACGATTTATGTTAACTACCTTTTCTTGTAAATCTAGTGTATTTGGGTCAATTTGCATTCCTTTACCTCCTTACTTATCTGGTTAGAATTGAAGTCCTACCTCACGTGCAGAATCAGCTAACGCCTTAATTCTGCCATGATATAGATACCCGCCTCTGTCAAAAACTACTACTTTGTAACCTTTTTCTATTGCACGCTTAGCAACAAGTTCTCCCACAAGTTTTGCTGCATCAACATTTCCGCCATTCGAATATTTTCCCTTAATTTCAGGATCTAATGTAGACGCAGAAACTAAGGTATTTCCATTTTGATCATCAATTAACTGTGCATATATATGTTTCGAAGAACGATATACGTTTAGACGCGGACGTTCCAAGGTACCAACGATGCTTCTTCTAATACGCAAATGTTTCTTTTTACGAACTATATTTTTATCTGCTTTATTAATCAACCAGATTCACTCCCTTCATTAAGCGAAAGCACTACTTACCAGTCTTACCTACCTTACGACGAATTTTTTCATCGGAGTATTTAATGCCCTTTCCTTTATAAGGTTCAGGCTCACGTATTGATCTGATTTTTGCTGCCGTTTCACCTACGCGTTGTTTGTCAATTCCTCTAATAACAATTTTGTTAGTATCTATTACATCCAAATCTATACCCTCTTCAGGTACAAATTCAACTTGATGAGAATAACCTACACTTAGTGTTATTTTATCCCCAGACTTTGCTACACGGTAACCTATTCCTACTAGTTCAAGTCTTTTCTCAAAACCAGTATTAACGCCGCTTACCATGTTGTTTATAATACTTCTAGTTGTACCATGTAGTGATCGATGTAATTTGTTATCAGAAGGACGTTTCACGCTAATTTGATTGTCTTCTTTACTTATTTTCATATCTTGGCTAAAAGTTTTTGTTAATGTTCCCTTAGGTCCCTTAACTGTTACTTCTGTTCCTATAATATTTACTTCCACCTCAGGTGGAATTTCAATTAACATTTTTCCTATACGAGACATTCATACACCCCCAGTCGGTTTTAAGTAAATTACCAAATGTACGCAAGAACCTCGCCACCAACATTCTTATTACGAGCCTCTTTATCGGTTAGTACTCCTTGAGATGTAGAGATAACTGCTACCCCCAACCCTCCAAGCACTCTCGGAACTTCGTTGTATTTAGCGTATACTCGCAATCCTGGTTTACTAATTCTTTTTAATCCAGTAATTATTCTTTCATTATTTGATCCGTATTTTAGAAATAAACGGATTATTCCTTGTTTTGTGTCTTCTATATACTCAGCATCTCGAATGAAACCTTCGCGTTTCAAAATTTCAGCAATCTCTTTTTTTATATTAGAGGCCGGAATCTCAACTGTTTCATGACGAACAGTATTAGCGTTTCTAATTCGAGTAAGCATGTCAGCAATTGGATCTGTCATTGACATGTAAGTAACCTCCTTCCCTAGATTGGATCTACCAACTAGCCTTCTTAACTCCAGGAATTTGTCCTTTATGTGCAAGTTCCCTAAAACAAATTCTACATAATTTAAATTTTCTTAATACAGAATGTGGACGACCACATAGTTCGCAACGGGTATACTCTCTTACCTTATACTTTTGAGTCCGTTTTTGCCTAGCAACCATTGATTTCTTGGCCACTCTTTTCCCTCCTCAAACTGATTATTTTGTAAATGGCATTCCTAGTAAACTTAACAATTCGTGAGCTTCTTCATCAGTTTTAGCTGTCGTAACGAAAACAACGTCCATTCCACGAAGTTTGTCAATTTTATCATAATCAATTTCCGGGAAAAGCAATTGTTCTTTCAATCCTATTGTATAATTTCCACGACCATCAAATGATTTATTGGAAACTCCACGGAAATCTCTTACACGCGGAAGTGAAACATTAAATAATTTATCGATGAAATAATACATTCTTTCTCCACGAATAGTGACTTTTGCGCCTATAGGCATATTTTCACGTAATTTAAAACCAGCTATTGATTTTTTAGCACGAGTTACAACAGGTTTTTGTCCTGAAATCAGTTGTAGATCAGCAGTTGCACTGTCTAATATTTTTGAATTTTGTACCGCTTCACCCAACCCCATATTGATAACTACTTTTTCCACACGAGGAACTTGCATCACTGATTTATAATTAAATTTTTTCATTAAAGCTGGTATGATCTCACTAGTATATTTTTCATTTAACCTTGCTGTCATAAATTGTACCTCCTTTCAAACCTGACTACTTGTCAATTACTTCGCCAGACTTTTTAGCAATTCGTACCTTATCTCCATTTTTTAATACTTTATGTCCTATTTTTGTAGGCTCACCCGTTTTCGGGTCAATCAACATTACATTAGAAGAATGTATCGATGACTCTTGATTAATAATTCCCCCCTGTGGGTTTGCTTGCGAAGGACGGGTATGTTTCTTAATAAGATTTACACCTTCTACCAAAACACGACCTTCTTTAGGGTAAGTATAAATTATACGACCTTTTTTTCCTTTATCTTTACCACTAATAACTATAACATTATCACCTTTTTTGACGTGAATCTTGTTATTCGAAGATTTCATTAAAAACACCTCCTTAAAATGCTTAGATTAAATTACTTCAGGAGCTAAAGATATAATTTTCATAAAATCTTTATCACGTAATTCGCGAGCAACTGGCCCGAAAATACGTGTACCTCGAGGACTTTTATCATCTTTTATTATTACAGCAGCGTTCTCGTCGAACTTGATGTATGAACCATCATTTCTTCTACTTCCTTTTTTCGTACGGACGATTACCGCTTTAACTACATCACCTTTTTTGACAACGCCACCAGGTGTAGCCTCTTTTACTGAACATACAATTATATCTCCAATATTTCCGAATCTACGTCTTGATCCACCTAATACTTTTATTGTCATTAATCTTTTTGCTCCAGAGTTGTCAGCTACTTTTAGCATAGTTTGTGTTTGAATCATCAAAAGTCCCTCCTTTCGGAACGCAAATATTTAATTTAACTTATACAACAATAGCCTCTTCAACAACCTCGACTAGACGCCAACATTTATCTTTTGAAAGTGGTTTTGTCTCCATGATTTTCACAATGTCGCCAATTTTAGCTTGATTGTTTTCATCGTGGGCTTTAAATTTTTTGGTATATTTTATTCTTTTACCATATAGTAAATGTTTTTTGTGAGTTTCAACAGAAACAACAATTGTTTTATCCATCTTATCACTTACAACTTTACCAACTTTTACCTTGCGTTGATTACGTTCTGACATTATTTAACCTCCTTTCAAGAATCATATCTTAATTCCTAATTCTCTTTCACGCAATACTGTCTTGGCACGAGCAATTTCTTTTCTTACTTCAGAAATACGCATTGTATTCTCTAATTGACCCGTAGCTAATTGAAAACGGAGGTTAAATAATTCATCTTTATATGAATTTATCTTTAGTTCGATTTCTGCAATGGTCATATTTCTCAGTTCATTAGCCTTCATTTGCGTCACCACCCACTTCTTCACGCTTTACAAATTTCGTTTTTATTGGCAGTTTATTGGATGCCAGACGCATAGCTTCTCGTGCTACATCTTCTGGAACGCCAGCTAATTCGAACATAACTTTACCAGGTTTAACTACTGCCACCCACTTTTCGGGTGAACCTTTACCACTACCCATACGAACTTCCAATGGCTTCTGTGTTACAGGTTTTGAAGGAAATATTTTTATCCAAACCTTGCCACCACGTTTTATATAACGTGTCATAGATATACGAGCTGCTTCTATCTGTCTATTTGTTATCCACGCAGGTTCTAACGCTTGTAATCCAAATTCCCCAAACGCTACTTCAGTACCGCCTTTAGCTTTTCCACGCATTTTACCACGGTGCTCTTTACGGTGTTTAACACGTTTTGGCATCAACACAATTATCTGCCTCCTTCCTTAGCTTCTTTGTTCTTCGCCATAGGAAGAACTTCACCACGATAAATCCAAACTTTCACCCCTAAGCGACCATAAGTTGTATGTGCTTCGGCAGTTCCATAATCGATGTCAGCACGAAGAGTATGCAAAGGCACTGTACCTTCGTTATATCCTTCACTACGAGCTATTTCTGCTCCGCCTAATCTACCACTTACCATTGTTTTTATTCCTTTAGCTCCAACACGCATCGATCTTTGAATAGCTTGTTTCATTGCACGACGAAAAGATATACGTCTTTCAAGTTGTAGAGCTATATTTTCAGCAACCAATTGTGCATTTAGATCAGGAACTTTAATCTCAGAGATATTTATGTGAACTTTTTTATTAGTTAACTTTGTTAATAACAAACGAATATTTTCAACTTCTGTTCCACCTTTGCCAATTACCATGCCAGGTTTAGCAGTATGAATTGTTACATTAACACGATTAACCGCTCTTTCAATTTCAATATTTGAAATTGCAGAATCTTTTAAACGTTCTTTTAATATTTCACGGATTTGTATATCCTCATGTAATAGAATAGCATAGTCTTTATCAGCATACCATTTGGATTCCCAGTCACGAATAATTCCTACTCGAAATCCTATCGGGTTAACCTTTTGTCCCAAATTCTACCCCTCCTTCTTCTCTGTTAATACGATAGTAATATGACTAGTTCGCTTATTAATCCTACTTGCCCGACCCATTGCTCTAGGACGAAAACGTTTCATAGTTGGTCCTTGGTTAGCATAAGCTTCACTAACTACTAATTTTTCAATCTTCATCTTATGATTTTGATCTGCATTTGCAATCGCAGATTTTAATAATTTTTCAATTATTGGGGAAGCAGACTTAGGTGTATGATTTAATATCGCTAGTGCTTCTCCTGTGTTCTTACCCCGAATTAGGTCTAATACAAGACTTACCTTACGAGGAGCAACGCGCACATATCTAGCTACAGCTTTAGCTTGCATTAACTGTACCTCCTCTCAAATTCATTTAACGCTTAGTTTTTTTATCGTCGTTCGCATGTCCTTTGTAAGTACGTGTCGGTGCGAATTCACCTAATTTATGTCCTACCATATCTTCAGTAATATATACCGGCACATGTTTTCGACCATCATGCACTGCGATAGTGTGTCCTATAAATTGAGGGAATATCGTAGAACGACGAGACCAAGTCTTAAATACCTTTTTTTCATTCTTTTCATTAAGCAGGTCAACTTTTTTAACAACATGTTCATCTGCAAAAGGTCCCTTTTTTAAACTACGTCCCATACAAAAACCTCCCTTCAGGATGGTTTATTAATACTAATTTTTTCACACTTAACTTCGTTAAACAGATAATCACTTTACTTCTTGCGTCCACGAATAATATATTTGCTAGAAGCTTTCTTCTTTTTACGAGTCTTGTATCCTAAAGTTGGTTTACCCCATGGTGTAACTGGTGATTTTCTTCCAATAGGTGATTTACCTTCTCCTCCACCGTGTGGATGATCGTTAGGATTCATTACTACTCCACGAACAGTTGGTCTAATACCTAGCCAACGAGTTCTACCAGCTTTACCTATTTTAATATTCTCATAATCTAAATTACCAACTTTACCAATTGTAGCACGGCACTCCTTACGAATCATTCTAACCTCGCCAGAAGTTAAACGGATAATCGCAAAATCACCATCTTTACCCAATAGTTGAGCTTCAGTGCCAGCAGCACGTACTAACTGACCGCCTTTACCAGCTTTCATTTCTATATTGTGAATCATAGTACCTACAGGAATGTTTTCAAGTGGTAATGCGTTCCCTACAATAATATCTGCCCCAGAACCGGATTCAATAAGATTTCCTACTTTTAAACCGTTAGGTGCAATAATATATCTTTTTTCGCCGTCTACATAATTTATTAGAGCTATATTTGCAGAACGATTCGGATCATACTCAATTGTAACAACGCGACCAGGTATTCCATCCTTGTTACGCTTAAAATCAATAATACGATATTGTCTTTTATGTCCTCCTCCATGGTGACGAACAGTTAACTTACCCTGATTGTTTCTTCCCGCTTTTCTTTTTAGAGGTGCTAATAGTGATTTTTCTGGTTTATCTGTTGTAAGTTCCTCATAAGTAAAAGCAGTCATTCCACGTCTACCAGGAGAGGTAGGTTTATATTTTTTTATTCCCATTGAATTCTTCCCTCCTTCGCTATTTCTTTATTCTTTAAAGAACTCAATTGTTTTGCTATCTTCTGTTAGTGTAACGATAACTTTTTTCCAAGCTGATGTGTATCCATTATATTTACCATAACTTTTTGGTTTTGCAGGCATTTTAATTACATTTACCTTTTTAACCTTAACAGCAAAAATTTTCTCAATTGCTATTTTAACTTCAGTTTTATTTGACCTAGTATCAACTTCAAAAACATACTTATTCATTTCCATAAAATCACTTGTTTTTTCTGTGATTACCGGGCGTTTAATAATATCACGAGGATTTTTCATTATACTAGTACCTCCTCTATCTTCGCCACTGCCTCTTTAGTTAAAATTAACTTATCATGATACATTATATCAAGAACATTAATTCCTTCGGCTTTAACAAATTTTACCCCCTGAATATTACGAGAAGATAATGCCACAACTTCATTATATTCATTGTCAACAATTAATACTTTTGAATCTATCTTTAGATTCTTTAAAATATTAAACATTTCTTTTGTCTTTGGAGTTCCTAGTGTTAATTCATCTATAACAATAATTTCATTATCTATAACTTTAAAAGACAATGCTGATTTAATCGCTAAGCGACGAACTTTTTTTGGTAACTTATATGCATAACTTCTAGGTGTTGGACCGAAAACCGTACCTCCCCCAACCCATTGCGGAGCTCGAGTACTTCCCTGACGAGCACGACCTGTACCTTTTTGACGCCATGGTTTTCTTCCTCCCCCTCTTACTTCAGAACGTCCTTTTACTTTATGCGTACCTTGACGTTGTGAAGCCTGTTGCATAATTACCGCATCATGAAGCACCGACTCATTTGGCTTTATTCCAAAAATCGAATCTGCTAATTCAATTTCCCCAATTTGAGTTCCACCCATGTTATATAGGGCTAATTTAGGCATAGCGAATCCTCCTTTCTCTATACAACTTATTCACTAATTTTTTTTAATCGAATTTCGTACTATAACAAAACAATTTTTTGGACCTGGAATAGAGCCTTTTATTAAAAGTAGGTTTTTTTCACTATCTACTCTTATAACCTCAAGGTTTTGGATAGTTACTCTATCTGAACCCATTCTTCCTGGTAATGGTTTGCCCTTCATAACTCTGTTTGGTGCTACTGGACCCATCGAACCAGGTCTTCTATGATACCGAGATCCATGCGCCATTGGCCCACGCGATTGATTATGTCTTTTAATCGAACCTGCGAATCCCTTACCTTTTGAAATACCAGCTACATCAACATATTCCCCTTCAGAGAATATATCTGCTTTTAGTTGTTGACCAACCTCGTAATCCATGTTCACACCACGAATTTCCTTAACGAAGCGCTTAGGAGCAGTGTTAGCCTTATTTACATGCCCTAGTATAGGCTTACTTACTCTAAAGACTTTTTGATCTCCAAAGCCTAATTGAATAGATGTATAACCATCATTTTCAATATCCTTTGTTTGAAGAACAACACACGGTCCAGCCTCGACTACTGTAACGGGTATAGCAATTCCTTCTTTTGTGAAAATCTGAGTCATTCCTAGTTTTTTTCCTAAGATTCCTTTTGTCATATTGGTCACCTCCTATATGTTTAGTTGCATCATTAAATTATAATTTAATTTCAATGTCTACACCTGATGGTAAATCCAATCTCATCAGTGAATCTACTGTTTGAGGTGTAGGATTTAAAATATCAATTAAACGTTTATGCGTACGCATTTCAAATTGTTCACGAGAATCCTTATACTTGTGAACCGCACGAAGTACAGTGTATACAGTCTTTTCAGTCGGCAATGGTATTGGTCCAGAAACCGTAGCCCCAGAACGTTTAGCTGTTTCAACTATCTTTTCGGCAGATTGGTCTAAAATCCTGTGATCATAAGCTTTTAAACGAATACGAATTTTTTGTTTTGCCATAATTTTCCCTCCTTATCGCCCATTTATATTAATAGACATTCTCAATGGAAATTCCCCCAACATCACCCCATGGCAAAGGGTCCGGGTGTGTCAGCAACCTTCCATCTCATTGCAAAGTCCATAGACCAACATCAAACATTATATAAAAAACTTTATATTAATGCAAGTTTTTTTTTGATTAAAAATTCAAAATTTTGGCTAGACGCAATATTATCTAGTATCATTTTGTCTATGTACATTAATTAAATATATTAGTATGCCAATAAATATTATTACTGCACCAATTATTTGCGTTATATTTAGTTTTTCTCCAAGAATTATATAAGCCAGAAATGATGCTCCTATTGGTTCTGCTAAAATACTTATGGAAATTGTTGTTGTGTTTACAAACTTAATTGCCCAATTTAAGAATGTATGACCAAAAATAGTAGGAATTATAGCTAACCCTAAAAATAATTTCCAATCGTACAAACTGTAATGGATTAAATCTACTTTCATAATTATATTGTATGCTATTAATATAATCGAACTAGTACTATAAACCAAGAATACATAAGGTAGTATAGATAACCTTTTTCTTAGTTTTTGCCCTACTAGCCAGTATCCTGTAACAAAAAAGGCTCCTAAAAGAGCTAAAAAATCTCCTAATAAAGCTAAATTACCAACTTTGAGGTCCCCCCATCCAATCATTAGACCTCCAAGTATCGCTAATAATCCACCTAATAATTGAATCCTAGAGACTTTTTCCTTGAAAAAAATAAAGGCTCCTATCATTGCAAATATTGGTTGTAATGTAACAATTACAACAGAACTTGCAACCGAAGTATATTTTAATGATTCAAACCATGTTAAAAAATGAAGAGCAAGTAATCCTCCCGATAAAATTGAATATAAAATATCATTTTTCGTAATATTCCTTAATTCGTTTCTATAATAAATGATTGTTGGAATAGACAGTATTATTACAGCAAATAATAGTCTGTATGCTGCGATTACAGATGAAGGAGCTGTAGATAGTTTAACAAATATAGCAGCAGTTGATACTGATATTATACCGATTCCTATTGCAATATAGTTTTTTTTAGAACCACTAATCACTTATCACCTCTCTTAATATTCATTTTAAATATTATTAAGAATAGTAATATATCATATATTAGCTATTCTTAGATTAATATATAGTAAAAGGATTGTTAACTGATTGTTAACAATCCTTTTAAGTGTAAATTTCTATTCACGCTTTATTAATTACTGAATTACTTTTAGATAACTTCAGTCCATTTGTTTAAGCATTCTTCAACTTAGAATTTTTATTTTATAGATGAAACTACCCCTGCTCCTACTGTACGACCGCCTTCACGAATAGCAAAGCGAGTACCATCTTCAATAGCTATAGGAGAGATTAGTTCAACCTCAACAGTTACTCTATCTCCAGGCATAACCATTTCAGTTCCAGCAGGTAACTGAATAACTCCTGTAACGTCAGTTGTACGGAAGTAAAACTGTGGGCGATATCCATTAAAAAATGGAGTATGACGTCCGCCTTCTTCTTTTGTTAAAACAAAAATTTCAGCATTAAACTTAGTATGAGGTTTAACTGAATTTGGTTTAGCTAAAACTTGACCACGTTGAATATCTTTACGCTCAACTCCGCGTAGTAATACACCAACATTATCTCCAGCTTGAGCTTGATCTAAAAGCTTACGGAACATTTCAACTCCTGTAACAACTGTTTTCTTTGTTGCCTCTGTTAACCCAATTAACTCAACATCTTCTCCAACTTTTACTATACCTCTTTCAACACGTCCAGTTGCTACTGTTCCACGACCAGTTATAGTAAATACATCCTCTATTGACATTAAGAAAGGTTTGTCTACTTGACGAACTGGGTCAGGAATGTATTCATCAACAGCAGCCATTAGTTCGTTAATTGATTGTGCCCAATCACTTTCTGGGTTTTCTAATGCTTTAAGTGCAGAACCTTTAATTACTGGAATGTCATCTCCAGGAAACTCATACTCAGTTAATAGGTCGCGAATCTCCATTTCAACTAATTCAATTAGTTCTTCATCATCAACCATATCAACTTTATTCATATAGACTACAATAAAAGGAACACCTACTTGACGAGATAAAAGAATGTGTTCACGCGTTTGAGGCATTGGACCATCTGCTGCAGACACCACTAATATAGCTCCGTCCATTTGTGCTGCACCTGTTATCATATTCTTAACATAGTCAGCATGTCCAGGACAGTCAACATGGGCGTAATGACGATTTACTGTTTCATATTCAACGTGTGCAGTTGAAATCGTGATGCCGCGCTCTTTTTCCTCAGGAGCTTTATCGATTTGGTCGTAAGCAGTAGCAGTAGCTCCTCCTACTTTAGATAATACTGTTGTAATCGCTGCTGTTAAAGTAGTTTTTCCATGGTCTACGTGTCCAATAGTACCAATGTTTACATGTGTTTTTGTACGTTCAAATTTCTTTTTAGCCATTTTATTTTATCCTCCTTAGAATACAATTGTATAATAATATATTTTAAATTCCCCTACAAATTTGTAGTGAAATCCTTCTAAATAATTAATTCAATCAAAAATCTTATTATCCTTGTTGTTTTGCTATTATTCCTTCAGCAATATTCTTAGGAACCTCTTCATAATGATCAAAGAACATTGAGTAGTTTCCACGTCCCTGTGTTCTAGAGCGAAGGGATGTAGCATATCCAAACATTTCAGATAACGGTATAAACGCCCTGATACTTTGAGCCCCGGAATTAGAATCCATTCCATCGATGCGACCTCTGCGAGAACTTAAGTCTCCCATAACGTCTCCCATATACTCTTCAGGTACTGTAACTTCAACTTTCATAAGTGGTTCTAATATTACTGGATTACATTTAGATTTCGCAGCTTTTAATGCCATCGAACCAGCAATTTTAAATGCCATTTCTGAAGAGTCTACATCATGATAAGAACCATCATATATTTTTGCTTTAAAATCTATTACTGGGTATCCAGCAATCATTCCATTTAAAGCAGATTCTATGATCCCTGCTTGAACAGCTGGAATATATTCTTTTGGAACCACTCCACCCACTACTTTATTTTCAAAGATAAATCCTGCTCCTTGTTCTAATGGTTCAAATTCTATCCATACATGACCATATTGACCACGTCCACCTGACTGACGAACAAACTTACCTTCTACTTGGGCTTTAGAACGAATTGTCTCTTTATAAGCAACTTGTGGTGCTCCTACATTTGCCTCAACCTTAAATTCACGTTTAAGTCGATCAACTATAATATCTAAGTGTAATTCTCCCATGCCAGCTATTATTGTTTGACCAGTCTCTTCATCTGTATTGATCCTAAATGTAGGATCTTCTTCTGCTAATTTAGTTAATGCTAAACCCATTTTATCTTGGTCAGCTTTTGTTTTAGGTTCAACAGAAAGACGAATTACAGGTTCAGGGAAAACCATGGATTCTAAAATAATTATCGCTTTTTCATCACATAGCGTATCTCCTGTAGTTGTATCTTTCAAACCTACTCCTGCCGCTATATCTCCAGAATAAACCAACTCGATATCTTCTCTATGGTTAGCATGCATTTGTAAAATTCTTCCTATTCTTTCGCGTTTACCCTTTGTCGAGTTCAATACATATGATCCCGCTTTAAGTACTCCTGAATAAACACGGAAAAATGTTAACTTTCCAACATATGGATCAGTCATAATTTTAAATGCAAGTGCTGAGAATGGCGCAGAGTCATCTGATTCTCTTTTGTCCTCTATTCCATCTTCAGTTAAACCTTTTATTGCTGGAACATCAAGAGGCGATGGTAAGTAATCAACAACTGCATCTAACATTAATTGTACGCCTTTGTTCTTATACGATGATCCGCATAAGACAGGGAATAACTCTACAGCTATCGTTCCTTTGCGAAGAGCATTTTTAATCTCTTCATTTGTAATTTCTTCACCTTCAAGATATTTCATCATTAATACTTCGTCAACTTCTGATACAGATTCTATTAAATTAGCTCTCCACTCATTTGCTAATTCTTTATACTCGTCAGGTATTTCTCTTGATTCAGTATTTGATCCCATATCATCTAAGTAATATAGTGCTTCCATCTTGATAAGATCGATAATGCCTACAAACTTATCTTCAACACCAATAGGAAGCTGAATTGGTACAGGATTAGCCTTTAGTCTATCCACAATAGTTTTAACAGATTTTAGATAATCAGCACCTATCGTATCCATTTTATTAACATATATAATACGAGGTACACCATATGTTGTAGCTTGTCTCCAAACAGTCTCGGTTTGGGGTTCAACACCACTTTTTGAATCTAAAACCGTAACAGCTCCATCTAATACACGTAACGAACGTTCAACTTCAACTGTAAAATCTACGTGTCCTGGAGTATCGATAATATTAATCCGATATCCCTTCCATTGGGCAGTTGTAGCTGCTGAAGTAATAGTAATACCTCTTTCTTGCTCCTGCTCCATCCAGTCCATAGTTGCAGCACCATCATGAACCTCACCTATTTTATGGGTTAGTCCAGTATAGTAGAGAATGCGTTCAGTTGTTGTAGTTTTACCAGCATCAATATGTGCCATTATGCCAATATTACGTGTATTATATAAGGAGAATTCTCTTGTCATATATATTTCTCCCTTCTAACTTTCGAGTATAATTAATTATTACCAACGGTAATGAGCAAATGCTTTATTTGCTTCCGCCATTTTATGTGTGTCTTCCCTTTTCTTAACTGATGCTCCAGTGTTATTAGCAGCATCTATAATTTCTCCTGCAAGACGTTCCTCCATTGTTTTTTCTCCGCGAAGACGGGAGTAGTTTACTAACCAACGAAGTCCTAATGTAGTTCTTCTCTCTGGTCTTACTTCAATAGGAACTTGGTAATTCGCTCCACCTACACGGCGAGCCTTAACCTCAAGTACTGGAGTTATATTTTTAAGAGCTTGCTCGAAAACTTCCATTGGGTCTTTTCCTGTACGTTCATTTACAAGGTCAAATGCGTTATATAAAATTTGCTGAGATACATTTTTTTTACCGTCCACCATCATTCGATTGATTAAACGTGTAACTAATTTACTGTTATGAATAGGATCTGGTAATACATCTCTACGGGTAACTGGTCCTTTACGTGGCATCTTTTTCCCTCCTTTATTAATTAGTTAAAATATAAATTATTTCTTTGCTTTAGGACGTTTTGTTCCATACTTTGAGCGGGATTGCATACGGTTTTGTACACCAGCAGTATCTAATGCCCCACGTATAATATGATATCGAACTCCAGGTAAGTCCTTAACACGACCTCCACGAACTAAAACAACACTATGTTCTTGTAAATTATGACCGATACCAGGGATATAAGCAGTTACTTCTATTCCGTTCGTCAAACGCACACGAGCATATTTACGTAATGCTGAGTTAGGTTTTTTAGGAGTCATTGTCCCTACACGAGTACATACTCCACGTTTTTGAGGTGAACTTAAATCGGTTTGTTCTTTCTCAAAACTGTTATAACCTTTTTGCAATGCAGGAGCAGTAGATTTTACTATTTTTCTTTTGCGTCCTTTACGAACTAGTTGGTTAATAGTTGGCATATCGCCACCTCCTTTCACAATATAAGCCCACGGTTCCAGGTGGTTCATAAATCTTCAAAATAAATTGCATGACAAACTTCACGTTATAAGACAACCTGACGTTTGCCTTGCAATTTTATTTTTTTAATATAGCAACAGTCGCTGCTCCAACCTCAATACCACAGTATCTTCCTAGTTTTTTCATAGAATCGACATAAGATAATTCTATTCCTTTTTCTTTTCCATATTGAATAACCCCAGAAGTAAGTCTTCGATCAGCATCGCTTGCCACAATAACTTCTTGCACATTTCCTTGTTCAATAGCTTTTAACGTTTGCTTAGTTCCAATCGATAAACTTTTAGCCTGCTTTACTTTTTCATAAGACATTTTTCATCCTCCAAAGCACAGGAATTGCACACACTAAGAGATATTATCACTATTGAAAGTCTGTGTCAATATATATGTTAATCAACTTTCACTGACTCAGCAACTTCCAAAGAAATATCAGTGTCCTCATTTTTTTTCAAGATATCAATATTTCTATATCTTAAAAGCCCCGTTCCTGCTGGGATTAGTTTACCGATAATTACGTTCTCTTTTAATCCTAATAGCTTGTCAACCTTCCCTTTTATAGCAGCCTCGGTTAATACCCGCGTAGTTTCTTGAAAAGATGCTGCCGATAAGAAGGAGTCAGTTTCAAGAGAAGCTTTAGTAATACCTAGCAAAAGCGGTTTTACTATAGCCGGCTCCTTACCATTTATAAATGCAATTTTATTTGCATTTTCATAGGTATGAAGATCGACCATTGAGCCCGGTAATAAATCAGTCTCTCCACTTTCTATTACTCTGGCTCGACGAAGCATCTGGCGGACCATAATCTCAATGTGCTTATCGTTAATTTCTACACCTTGTAATCTATAAACTCTTTGAACTTCCTGAAGAATATAATTTTGTACACCTGAAGGTCCTTTCACCCTCAGTAATTCTTTAGGGTCAATAGATCCTTCCGTAAGTACTTCTCCTGCGCTTACTTCTTGTTTAAGGGATACTTTTATCCTCGATCCAAATGGTATTGAATATGTTTTATCTTCGATTTCACTAGAAATTTCAACTTCTCTTTTGTCCTTATTATCTCTAATGTCTATTACAACACCATCAAATTCAGCTATAACGGCTTGACCTTTTGGATTTCTAGCTTCAAACAACTCCTGTATTCTCGGCAAACCTTGTGTAATATCATCGCCGGCAACACCACCTGTGTGGAATGTTCTCATTGTTAACTGCGTCCCTGGCTCACCAATAGATTGAGCTGCTATCGTTCCAACTGCCTCTCCTATTTCTACATCAAAACCCGTAGCTAAATTTCTACCATAACATTTCTTGCATACTCCTCGTGGTGAACGACAACTTAGAACGGAACGAATATTAACTTTTTTAATGTTACAATCGATAATCTTATCAGCTAATTCTTCACTAATTAATTCGTTTCGATTAACAATCACTTCTCCAGTTTCTGGATTTTTAATAGTCTCGAAAGCAAACCTTCCAACGATTCGATCGTAGAGTTTTTCAATAACTTCACTTCCATCAACAATGGTGGTTGCAATCAATCCTTTATCTGTATTGCAATCTTCATCTCGCACTATAACGTCTTGGGCTACATCAACTAGACGACGAGTTAAATATCCTGAATCAGCTGTTCTTAATGCTGTATCTGCTAATCCTTTTCGAGCACCATGAGTTGAAATGAAGTATTCAAGTACGGTTAATCCTTCTCTAAAATTCGATTTAATTGGCAATTCAATAATTCTACCTGAAGGTGCAGCCATAAGACCACGCATTCCAGCCAATTGGGTTATCTGTGATACATTACCACGCGCTCCTGAATTAGCCATCATATAGATCGAATTAAATCTATCTAATGAATTCATCAATACTTCTGTAATGTCATCTTTAGCTCTACTCCAAATAGTTATTGTTCTATCATATCTTTCATCATCTGTAATTAATCCCCTGCGAAATTGCTTTATAACGCCTTGAACTTTCTCTTCCGCATCATGAATTATTTCGTATTTCTTTTCCGGGACTATAACATCTGATACAGCTATTGTAATACCCGCTTTAGTAGAATATGTAAAACCTAAATTTTTTATTTTATCTAATATTATAGAAGTTTCTGTAGTATGAAATCTTCTAAATATCTCTGCTACAATCGACCCCAAGTAAGCCTTGGTAACAGCTCCTTGAACAGGTGTGTTTCTAATAAACTCTCTTATATTCGTTCCTTTTTCATATATAAAATATTCCTCAGGAGTTCCATTAATCAAGTTTTCCTTAGTAGGTTCACTAATATACGGAAGATCCTCTGGAAAAACTTCGTTAAAAATAATTTTTCCAACAGTAGTTGCTAAGATAGCGTTTTGTTGCTTTTCTGTAAAGGTTTTCTTTTTCAAAGTCTTAACAGCAATTGCAACTTTTGAATGTAAAGTTACAAGCCCATTTTGATAAGCAGAAATGGCTTCTTCCGGACTGTGAAATACCATACCTTCACCCTTGTCATCAAGTTTCTCAATTGTTAAATAATAACAACCTAAAACCATATCCTGTGAAGGTGTTACAACAGGTTTTCCATCTTTTGGATTCAAAATATTATGTGCTGCAAGCATAAGTAATCGAGCCTCTGCCTGTGCTTCAGATGACAATGGTACATGCACGGCCATCTGGTCTCCATCAAAGTCTGCATTATACGCCGTACAAACAAGTGGATGAAGTCTAATAGCACGTCCTTCCACTAATATCGGCTCAAATGCTTGAATACCTAGTCTATGAAGTGTAGGAGCGCGATTTAATAATACTGGATGCTCTTTAATTACTTCTTCTAATACATCCCAAACCTCTGGACTGACCCTCTCAACTTTTCTCTTCGCACTCTTGATATTATGCGCAATCTCTTTATTAACTAATTCTTTCATAACAAATGGTTTAAATAATTCTAACGCCATTTCTTTCGGCAATCCACATTGAAACATTTTTAAATTAGGGCCAACAACTATTACAGATCTTCCGGAATAGTCAACACGTTTCCCTAATAGATTTTGGCGAAATCTTCCCTGCTTACCTTTTAACATATGACTTAACGACTTTAATGGTCGATTCCCAGGTCCTGTTACAGGTCTACCCCTTCTACCATTATCTATCAGAGCGTCCACCGCTTCTTGTAACATACGTTTCTCATTCTGAACAATTATATCTGGAGCACCTAAATCTAATAACCTCTTTAAACGATTGTTCCTATTAATTACTCTACGATACAAATCATTTAAATCTGATGTAGCAAATCTACCCCCATCAAGTTGAACCATCGGCCTAATTTCTGGTGGTATAACTGGTAGTACATCTAAGATCATCCAAGAAGGATTGTTTCCTGAGAACCTAAAAGCTTCAAGAATTTCTAAACGTTTAATTATTCTATTTCTTTTTTGACCTTGTGCTGTTTTTAAATCTTCTTTTAAATTTTTAACATCTTGCTCTAAGTTTATATCCTCGAGAAGCTTTCTTATTGTTTCCGCACCCATGCCAGCTGAAAAATTATGTCCATATTTCTCACGATAAGATCTATACTCTTTCTCAGATAATAACTGTTTTTTTTCTAAAGGTGTTTCTCCTGGATCGTATACAACATAAGAAGCAAAATATATTACCTCTTCCAAAGAACGTGGAGACATATCTAATATCAATCCCATTCTACTTGGTATACCTTTAAAATACCAAATATGAGATACTGGTGCTGCTAATTCTATGTGACCCATTCTTTCACGTCGTACTTTTGATCTAGTAACTTCTACGCCACATCGATCACATACAACACCCTTATATCTTACACGCTTATACTTACCGCAATGACATTCCCAATCCTTTGTAGGACCAAAGATTTTTTCACAAAATAACCCTTCTTTTTCTGGTTTAAGAGTGCGATAGTTAATTGTCTCAGGTTTTTTAACCTCTCCAAATGACCAAGAACGAATTTTTTCTGGAGAAGCCAATCCAATTTTCATAGCCTCAAAATTGTTTACATCTATCAAAGGGTACACCTCCCTCAGTTATAAGCGTAGTTTTTTAATATCCGTCATCTTTTTCTAGATTTAATGTTAGTTTTTCACTATCAATATCCTCTTCATTATCTAATTCCTTCATTTCTATTTCACGTTCATCGCCAGATAGTATTTTTACATCTAATGCTAAACTTTGAAGTTCTTTAATTAGAACTTTAAATGATTCTGGTATTCCAGGTTCAGGTACATTTTCGCCTTTCACTATGGCTTCATATGTTTTTACACGTCCTACTACATCATCTGATTTAACTGTTAATATCTCTTGTAATGTATTGGCAGCACCATATGCTTCTAATGCCCAAACCTCCATTTCTCCAAAACGTTGTCCACCAAATTGTGCTTTACCACCCAATGGCTGTTGGGTTACCAAAGAATAAGGTCCAGTTGAACGAGCATGTATCTTATCATCAACCATATGTAAAAGCTTAATAACGTACATGACTCCAACTGTAACTCTTCGTTCAAAAGGTTCTCCGCTTCGCCCATCATATAATATAGTTTTCCCATCTCTAGAGAAGCCAGCTTCTTCCAATGCGTCGAATACATCCTTTTCCCTTGCTCCATCAAATACCGGAGTTGCTATATGAATCCCTAAACTTTTAGCTGCCCATCCAAGATGTACCTCTAAAACCTGTCCGATATTCATTCTTGATGGAACTCCTAATGGATTCAATACTACCTCAACAGGTGTTCCGTCTGGAAGGAATGGCATATCTTCTTCAGGTAATATCCTTGCAATAACCCCTTTATTCCCATGTCTTCCTGCTATCTTATCCCCTTGTGATATTTTCCTTTTTTGAGCTATATATACACGAACCAAATAATTAACTCCAGGAGGTAGTTCGTCACCGTTTTCTCTTGTAAATACTTTTACGTCGACTATTATTCCATCCTGTCCATGTGGTGCTCTTAAAGAAGTGTCACGAACTTCCCTGGCCTTTTCTCCAAAAATCGCATGCAATAAACGTTCTTCAGCCGTTAGCTCAGTTACACCTTTTGGCGTTACTTTTCCGACCAATATATCACCTGGCCGAATTTCAGCACCAATCCTAATTATGCCTCGTTCGTCTAAGTTTTTCAGTGCCTCTTCACCAACATTAGGTATATCCCTTGTTATCTCCTCAGGTCCAAGCTTAGTATCCCGGGCTTCCGATTCATATTCTTCAATATGAACAGAAGTATATACATCTTCCTTAACTAACTTTTCACTCAACAAAATGGCATCTTCGTAATTGTAACCTTCCCAAGTCATAAAAGCTACTATCACATTCCTACCTAGAGCCAACTCCCCCATCTCGGTAGAAGGACCATCAGCAATAATATCTCCAGTTCTTATTGTATCGCCTTTCCTAACCAGGGGTTTTTGGTTTATACAAGTTCCCTGGTTTGAACGAACAAATTTATGAAGTTTGTGTTTGATTAAATCACCATTAACAATATTTCCATCAATCTCTTTTTGAATTCTAATTGTAATTTCTCGTGCATCAACTCGTTGAACTACTCCATCATGTTTTGAAACTATACAAACTCCAGAATCCTTTGCAGCTTTATACTCCATCCCTGTACCAATAATCGGTGCTTCAGAGACTAATAGAGGAACCGCTTGACGCTGCATGTTTGAACCCATCAACGCACGGTTTGAATCATCGTTTTCCAAAAAGGGAATCATAGCAGTAGCTATAGACACAACTTGTTTTGGAGATACATCTATAAAATCCACATTCTCTTTTGCTATAATAATATTTGCATCTTCATACCTAGTGACTACTTCGTCTTCAAGAAAATTTCCATCATCATCAAATTTAACATTTGCTTGAGCAATAACGTAATTGTCTTCCTCATCTGCCGTTAAATATACTATTTCATTAGTTATCCTATTAGTATCAGGGTCAACCTTCCTATAAGGTGTTTCTATAAAACCATATTTGTTTACCCGAGCAAAACTCGACAACGAATTGATTAACCCTATATTTGGTCCCTCAGGTGTTTCAATTGGACACATCCTCCCATAATGGGAATGATGAACGTCACGAACCTCAAACCCTGCCCTTTCTCTGGTTAATCCACCTGGTCCTAACGCGCTCAACCTTCTTTTATGTGTTAACTCTGATAATGGGTTAGTTTGATCCATAAATTGTGAAAGTTGACTACTACCAAAAAATTCTTTGATCGAAGCTATAACGGGCCTAATATTAATTAATGCCTGTGGTGTGATCATATTTACATCCTGAATCGACATTCTCTCACGAACCACTCTCTCCATTCGTGATAAACCGATTCTAAATTGATTCTGCAATAATTCCCCTACCGAACGTAGACGGCGATTACCCAGATGATCAATATCATCAGTGTTCCCTACTCCATACAGGAGATTAATAAAATAGCTAATAGAGGATATAATATCTGCAGGAGTAATATGTTTGGTATTAATATCTACTATTTGATTAGATAGAACTTTAATTACTTGCTTATCCTCTAACGGAGAAAATATCTTAATAGATTGAAGTGGTATTCCCTCTTCTAAAATCCCGCCTACAGGTTCATAATTAATATAATTTACTCCATTTTCAAGATAAGGTATTAATTTATTTAGTAATCTGCGATCTATAATCTGTCCAACCTCGGCTAATATTTCACCGGTATTAGGATTAATTAAATTTTCAGCTACTTTTTGATTAAACAATCTATTCTTTATATGAAGTTTTTTATTTATTTTGTAACGTCCTACGTCAGCTAAGTCATATCTTTTTGGATCGAAAAATCTTGACACTAGAAGACTTTTTGCATTTTCAACTGTCGGTGGTTCACCTGGACGTAAGCGTTCATAAATTTCTAACAACGCTCTTTCTGTTGAATCCGTATTATCTTTTTCAAGTGTGTTTCTTATGTAATCATTGTCACCCAATAATTCAATAATTTCTTCATCTGTGCTGAATCCTAAAGCTCTTAGAAGAACCGTTACTGGCAATTTCCTAGTGCGATCAATTCTCACGTAAATAACGTCCTTGACGTCCGTTTCAAGTTCTAACCACGCACCTCTATTTGGAATAACAGTCGACGTGAAATTATTTCTCCCGTTTTTATCCATTTTCGTACTAAAATAAACGCTCGGTGAACGTACAAGCTGACTAACTATTACTCTTTCCGCTCCATTAATTACAAATGTACCAGTCTCGGTCATTAATGGAAAATCTCCCATAAATACTTCTTGTTCCTTAACCTCTCCAGTTTCCTTATTAATGAGACGAACCTTCGCCCTAAGTGGAGCAGAATAAGTTACATCACGTTCTTTGGATTCCTCAACTGAATATTTTGGTTCGCCTAAGCTATAATCAAAAAATTCTAGAATCAAATTCCCAGCAAAGTCTTGAATAGGAGAAATATCTTTAAACATCTCTTTTAATCCAATATCCAAAAACCATTGATAAGATTCTATTTGAATTTCAATAAGATTAGGTACGTCTAGTACCTCTTTAATTCTAGCATAACTTCTACGTTGTCTTTTACCTAACTGTACAAGATGTCCTGACAAATCTTTTCACCCCTTAAGAACAGAGTATTTAAAATACAAAAAGAAAAATGGGTTTGAAAACCTCATTTTTTATAAATATATATACGGTTAAAATTTAACTACCTCGTTCCTTTTATATTATTTTTATTATAAAAAGACATAATAATCCATTATTGCCAATTTTACATCTTACAACGATATCATAAACATAAAATTTAGTCAAGTAGATAAGTTATTTAGTACCTTTTAAAATGTAATAACCCTTTTCGCGATTTATAATTTCAATTTTTTTATATATCGTTTTAAGTTTATCTATGGATGACAAGGCCCCTTGTTTTTTTCTAATTACTATCCATATTTCTCCATCTTTAACTAAATATTGAAATGCTTGTTCGTATAATTTATAAACTATGGTTTTTCCGGCTCTTATAGGAGGATTTAATAATATATAATTAAATTCCGTTTCCTCAATTGTTGTAAAACCATCAGATTGAATAGCAGATAACTCAACATTCTTACTAATAGATTCTTTATTTAAAAAAATATTTCCCTTAGTTAATTCTATCGCTCTTTCATTTATGTCTACCAATATTACTTTTCCAGAATCCATTGATGATGATATCACTATTCCTAGCGGTCCATACCCGCAACCCATGTCTAATACTTTTGCGCTTTTAGTTCCGTTAAACGACTCTATTAACAGTGACGTTCCAAAGTCTATTTTTTGTTTTGAGAAAACTCCAGAGTCAGTTACAAAATTAAAATCCTTCCCCAGGAAATGGACTTTAAGATATCTTCGATCATTCTTTACAACTGGTACTTGACTATAATAATGGTCAGTCATAGAAGTCTCCCTCAAACCTACTTAATTAATACCTATATTATCCAAAAAACCCGCTGTTTAATACAACGGGTTACCTATTAATTTTAGTTACTTAATTTCTACAGAAGCTCCTACTTCTTCTAATTTAGCTTTAGTAGTTTCAGCTTCTTCCTTTGAAACTCCTTCTTTAACTGTTTTTGGAGTATTGTCTACTAGCTCTTTTGCTTCTTTTAATCCTAATCCAGTAATTTCACGAACTGCTTTAATTACGTTTATTTTAGAAGATCCTGCACTTAGTAAATTTACATTAAATTCTGTTTGTTCTTGTACTTCTTCAACTGCAACTGCACCCGCTAAAGCCATTGGTGCTGCAGCTGTTACTCCGAATTCTTCTTCAATTGCTTTAACTAAATCATTTAGATCTAAAACTGACATACCTTTAATCGCTTCTATTATTTGCTCTTTCGTCATTTATAAATACCTCCCAATTTTTTTAAATAATATTTTATAGCTTCTATGTTTCCTTTATTTCTGCAACCGCTTTAACTACACAAGCCATGTTTCTCATTGGAGCTTGTAACACACTAAGTAGCATTGAAAGCAATCCTTCTCTTGAAGGTAGCGTAGCTAAATTTTTCACTTGCTCAAATGATAGTATACTTCCCTCTAATAGACCTGCTTTAATTTCCAAAGCAGTATTTTTTTTAGCAAACTCAAACAGAATTTTTGCTGGAGCTACTAAATCATTATCACTGAATGCTATAGCTGTAGGACCTTTTAGAAATTCATCAAGTTCTGTTAATTCAATCTCCGCAGTCGCACGTCTAACAAGACTATTTTTTAATACTCTATATTCGACTCCCGCTTCCCGAAGGTTTTTCCTTAATTGTGTAATTTCTGTCACATCTAAACCGCGATAATCAGTTATTATAGTTGTTTTACTATTTTTAAATTTTTCAATAATCTCTGATACCACTTTACCTTTTTCCTCGCGAACTCCCACTAAATACACCTCCCGTTTTGCTATTCTTTTTAAACATAAAAAATACCCTCGCAAACAGCAAAGGTATAATATCATAAATAGAATATTATCACCTCGGTAGGAAATTAAGCTTGTAAGCACCTACTGTCTACGGTAAGCAAAATTATATTTTTTTAACAAAAACAATCTTAACACGTCTATAAGTTAAAAGTCAAAATTATTTTGAAACTTTTGATAAACTTATTTTTACACTCGGACTCATTGTTGAACTTATAGCAATATTTTTAATATATTGTCCCTTAGCAGAAGCAGGTTTTGCTTTAATTAGAACATCAATTACTGTTTGAAAATTTTCAATAAGTTTTTCATTCTCAAACGAAGCTCTGCCAATAGGAGCATGAATATTACCGACTTTATCAGATCGGTATTCAATTTTACCAGCTTTTATCTCTTTAACTGCTTTGTCAACATCAAATGTAACTGTACCTGTTTTTGGATTCGGCATTAATCCTTTCGGACCTAATACCCTACCCAATTTACCAACAGCAGCCATCATATCAGGTGTTGCTACTATTACATCAAAATCAAACCAACCTTGCTGTATTTTATTGATGTACTCTTCGTCTCCAACATAATCAGCACCAGCTTGTTCCGCTTCCTTTACTTTTTCCCCTTTAGCAAAAACTAACACTCGTTGTACCTTGCCAGTTCCGTAAGGCAATACTACAGCTCCCCTAATTTGTTGGTCAGCTTTTCTAGGATCTATTCCCAAACGAACAGCAATCTCAACCGTTTCATCAAATTTAGCTGTAGCCATTTTTTTTACTATGGTTACTGCCTCTGAAGGGTCGTATGTCTGTTCACGATCATATAGTTTTATTGCTTCTTGATATTTTTTGCTTAATTTAGCCATTAATTATTCCTCCTTCGTGGTTTTCGCGGATTAACCTCCCACAATTTTGAGTTGACGATTGCCAACTCTCATTCTTACCTATTAATCTTCTATAACAATGCCCATACTACGAGCTGTACCTTCTACTATGCGCATTGCAGCTTCTATGCTAGCTGCATTTAAATCAGGCATCTTAGCTTCAGCAATCTCTTTTACTTTATCTCGTTTTAAAGTTGCCACTTTTTTTGTATTTGGTTGACCTGAACCACTTTCTATTCCAGCAGCTTTTTTTAATAATACTGCCGCCGGTGGTGTTTTTGTAATAAAAGTAAATGAACGATCCTCATAAACTGTTATTTCAACAGGTATAATTAATCCAACTTGATCTGCCGTGCGAGCATTATATTCTTTACAAAATCCCATTATGTTTACACCCGCCTGACCTAAAGCAGGTCCAACTGGTGGTGCTGGATTTGCCTTTCCAGCGGGGATTTGAAGCTTTACTATTTTAATTACTTTTTTTGCCATGCGAAACACCTCCTTAACGCCAAAATGTGGTTAGCGGGGTTTTCCCTCCCACTTAAATTACTAAAATTAACCTAGATTTTTTTTATTTGCTCAAAATCTAGTTCTACTTTCGTTTCTCTTCCAAACATGTTTACTAAAACTTTAATTTTTAGCTTCTCGGCATTTATTTCTTCGATGCACCCTATAAAGTCCTCGAATGGTCCATCAATGACTTTGACACTTTCCTTTAGAGAAAAATCAATCTTAGGTCGAGCCTCAATAATTCCCATATGTTTAAAAATCGCTTTAACCTCGTCATCTAATAAGGGATTAGGTTTAGAGCCAGCACCTGATGAACCAACAAATCCAGTAACACCTGGCGTGTTGCGAACAACATACCACGACTCATCGGTCATACTCATTTCAACTAGAATATATCCAGGGAAAACTTTTCTCATGATAACCTTCTTTTTACCTGCTTTGTTTTCAACCTCTTCTTCCATTGGAACAAGTACTCTAAAAATTTGGTCCCCCATACCCATGGATTCAACACGTTTTTCTAAGTTGGTTTTAACCTTGTTCTCATACCCAGAATATGTATGAACAACATACCATTTATTTTCCATGACAGATCAGGACGACGTCCTTTCCCCCTTCGTAATACTTACTTTCCGAATCCAATCAACTGCAATAATAGTGAAATAATAAAATCTGTAACCACAAAAAATACTGTAACAAATACCACAGTAAAAATAACAACTTTTGAATAGCTTATTAATTCTTTGCGGCTAGGCCAACGAACCTTCTTAAGTTCCCGAACACTATCCTTCAAAAAATCTATAATATTCCTAAAAAAATTCCTAATACCCAAACCTAATTTCATCACGTATCCCATCATTCTACCCCCAATTAACGAGTTTCGCGGTGTAATGTATGGTCATTACAAAATTTGCAATGTTTTTTCATTTCAATGCGATCCGGATTATTCTTCTTGTTTTTATTTGTGGTATAATTGCGTTGTTTGCATTCGGTGCAAGCCAATGTAATAGTAACTCGCATGTGTACACCTCCCACGTTTATCTTACATTAAAGCAATTTAATAGCCATTGAAGCACTTCTATAATAAAGTCCGCATATGGTTACCTAAAATACTCTACCATAACAGAATTTCAAAGTCAATAAACAAAAAAATTAAGTACTAATAATTTATAATTAAAAAGAGACTTAGTGTTAACCCCCCTAATGTCTCGATTAATAATGAATTTTTAGTTTATTTTCACTCCGATTATTTAAATACCGTTCTAGTTTCTTTTTTACTCTTTGTAACGCATTGTCAATTGATTTAATCTGTCTATCAAGATCTTCGGCTATCTCCTGATACGATCTCCCATCTAAGTATAAAATAAGAACTTCTCTTTCTAATTCACTAAGAATTTCATCCATTTTCCCCTCGATGTCATCATACTCTTCTTTATTTATGACTAATTCCTCAGGATCTGAAACTTTATTGCCACAGATAATATCCAATAACGTCCTGTCAGAATCCTCCTCGTAGATTGGTTTGTCTAATGAAACGTAAGAATTCAAGGGTATGTGTTTTTGTCGAGTTGCTGTTTTTATTGCGGTAATTATCTGCCTGGTTACACACAACTCAGCAAAAGCTTTAAAAGAAGATAACTTGTCCCCACGAAAATCACGCATAGATTTATATAATCCAATCATACCTTCTTGAATAATATCTTCTCTATCTGCACCAATTAAAAAATATGACCTTGCCTTTGTTTTTACGAAATGCTTATACTTCAAAATAAGATAAGCAAGCGCTTCTCCATCGCCGGCTTGAATGTAACTAACTAACACTTCGTCAGATAAACCTTCATATCTACTTTCTTTGAGGCTTAAGATCACGCTGAACCCCTCCGATGTCGCTCCATATAATATAAAATGATTATACATTATGTAAACTACACCGTCAATAAAACCTATTTGCTTCTTCGCCATTTTTCGAAGATTTTTTTCATTTCCTCATCCAAATTTGAAAAAATATTACTGTTTATTTTGTCATTGCTAGAATTTACTTTATTCGTTATTGATTTCCCTAATGCTTCTTTTTCTATTTCCAATTCTCTTGCCGAAATCCTCAATGCACCTTGCCCAAAAACAACTCTTTGTTCCGTATAATCTGATGTAGCTACATAAATTCGCTTTTTTTTATGATTTAGTTTCACAACTAATTTCTCAATTAATTCATCTGCGGTTTCATCTTCTTCTGTATAATATATAATTACCCTCTGATCAAAATACTTCTTGCCTTTGCCTTTAATCTGATGAGCATCAAAAACAACTATAACTGTTCTACCTGAAAAAGCTTTATATTCCCCTAGCCAGGTTAGTAAATCATCCCTAGCTTCGGATAGTAATCCCTTCTCTTTCAAATGTCTTAGTTCTGTCCAAGCACCAATAATATTATATCCATCAACTATAAGGATCTCTTCCATAGTTGTTCCTCCAAAACTAATAACCTCTTTGCTTATAAACTTCGTACATCATAATTGCTGCAGCAACCGAAGCATTTAAAGAATTTATGTGTCCGCTCATCGGTAACTTAACAATAAAATCACATTTCTCTTTGACTAGTCTTGATATGCCTTTTCCTTCACTTCCTATAACTAAACAAATAGGCATCTTATAATCTACCGCTGTGTAATAATCATTGCTGTCTATATCAGTCCCAACAATCCAATACCCCTCTTTTTTTAACAACTCTAGTGTCTGTGCTAAATTAACAACTCTTGTAACTGGTACATATTCTAAAGCACCGGCCGAGGTTTTTGCTACAGTTGATGTTAATCCTGCAGATCTTCTCTCAGGAACAATTATGCCGTTTACTCCAGTAACGTCAGCAGTTCTTATAATAGAACCTAGGTTATGAGGATCCTCAATCTCATCTAACATCACTATAAACGGAAGTACGCTTTCTTTTTTTATTTTATCTAATAATTCATGTAATTTATAGTATTTGTAAGCAGCTATACTAGCAACTAATCCTTGGTGATTACTAGACTCAACCATTTGATCAATTTTCTTCCTCGGAACAAACTGTACAAAAATATTATTCTCCTTGGCCAAATTAAGTAAAGTTTCTAATTTTCCCTTTTGCATTCCCTCGGCTATGTATAATTTATTAATATGATGTTTTGCTTGAATAGCCTCTAGAATTGGATTAATCCCTATAATATATTGGTTCTCATTTGACTGTCTCTCGTTTTTCTTATTATTCACTTTTACTGTTCCCTTCAACTAATGATATTGCTATATTTATTATCTTTTCCAACCGTCCAATTTCATCCTGCAAATATAAAAAACCTATAAGCGCTTCAAATCCAGTGCTATTTCGATAATCAATTATATCAGTATTTTTTGGAGAGGTATACGACTTCATATTTCTACCTCTTTTAACTATATCTTTCTCTTTCTCCAATAACTCTGCTTGAATCCCTTGAATTATTTTTGCTTGCGATTTTGCTGAAACATAGGCTATTGTTCGTTGATGAAGAATATTTGGTTTGTAATTACCTTTAGATAAAACATGTCTTCTTATATATGTTTCATATACTGCATCCCCTATATACGCAAGTGCTAATGCATTTAGTTCATTAGGTTTTTTTAATAATTTACTTCCTCCAGTCATTTTTTTCTCCATCTGACTCCCTTTGAGGTATCTTCTAATATAATTCCTCTACTATTCAACTGTTCTCTTATCTCATCCGCTTTATTCCATTCTTTATTTAATTTAGCAAGATTTCTTTCATTTATTAATTCTTCGATCCATATATCATCATGAAAATTTTTTTCCTTAATTATCAATAATTTTTCAAATCCTAATACTTCTAGCATAGTTTTTAACAGGTTTATTATTGAACGAATCGACTTTTCTCTTAAATCTTTCCTTTCTATATATATATTGCCCTGTTTAATTAGATCAAAAATAATTGTAATAACATTTGCCGTATTAAAATCATCATCCATTTCTTTTTCAAATTGTCTATAAAGATTGTCTAAGTAACTTGATATATCGTCCTCGACGTCCAAACTTTTATCTGAAATATCTATTAGATTTAACAAGTTAAAATAGGTTGTTTTAATTTTCTCAAGATTATTAATAGTATTCTCTATTAATGTTTTAGAAAAATTTATCGGATTCCTATAGTGTACCGTTAGCAATAAAAACCTTAAAACATCTGGATTATACTGCTTTAACAAATCTTTAACAGTAATTATGTTATTTATTGATTTTGACATCTTCTGCTCATCTATAGTTAGATACCCATTATGCATCCAGTAATTTGCTAACGGTTTATCTGTTAAACTTTCAGATTGAGCAATTTCGTTCTCGTGATGAGGAAAAATTAAATCTGCCCCTCCTCCATGAATATCAATAGTGTCCCCCAAATATTTCCTCACTAAGGCAGAGCACTCTATATGCCATCCTGGTCTTCCGTCACCCCAAGGACTTTGCCAAGACACTTCACCTTTTTTTGCTGCCTTCCACAAAACAAAATTCAGCGGATTTTCCTTATTCTCTGCAACTTCTACTCTCGCTCCTATTTTTAGATCATTAAGAGATTGATTAGATAGTTTGCCATATTCTAAGAATTTTTCAGTTCTATAATAAACATTTCCCTTGACCTCATACGCCAATCCTTTTTCTTCTAAACCCTTAATAAATAAAATAATATCATCTATGTTATCTGTAACCTTCGGATAAAAACTAGCTTCCTTTATTCCTAAATCTTTTATATCTTGAAAAAATTCTTTTGTATATTCCTCAGAAATTTCTTTAGGTGTTTTACCTTTTTCAATTGCTTTATTAATAATCTTATCCTCAACATCAGTAATATTTTGTATGTATTCAACTACATACCCTTTGTAGGTTAAATATCTGCGCACAACATCAAATACTATTAATGGCCTTGCATTCCCTATATGTATATAATTGTAAACCGTTGGGCCACATACATACATCTTTACCTTACCTTGCTCAAGAGGTATAAATTCTTCTTTTTTATTTGAAAGTGTATTATAGATATAAATCATATTTTAGTCGCCTTCTTTCTTAAATGAGTTTACTTCTTTATTTATTTTATATATTTGTTCTTCTAAAAATTTAATCCTATCTTCTAGATTATCTTCTTCCGTCCTAATTTTTCTCCCGAATTGCGAAATGATCTCTCCCGGAACCCCCACAACCGTAGAATTAGAGGGAATATCCTTTAGAACAACAGAACCTGCTCCAATCTTTGAATTATCTCCAATTTTAATTGACCCTAATATTATTGCACCCGCTGATATTAAAACATTGTCTCCTATCGTCGGGTGTCTTTTACTTTTTTCTTTCCCCGTGCCTCCAAGTGTAACGCCTTGGTATACTAATACATTATTGCCTATCTCTGTAGTTTCACCAATAACAATTCCTATTCCATGATCAATAAAAAACCTCTTACCTATCTTCGCAGCTGGGTGTATCTCAACTCCAGTAAAAAAACGTGCATTAGATGATAATATTTTTGCTAACAAATGCAATCTACTATTCCATAACTTGTGCGCTATTCTATATGTCCATATAGCGTGTAATCCAGAATATGTTAATAATATATCTATCGTTCCTTGTGCAGCAGGATCATTATTTTTTACTACATTTATATCTTCTATAATATCTTTCCACATTCAAATCACCTCACTAGATAAATCCCAAATTTTGTTAAGCATAATCAAAAAAGCCGTCTCTATGCATATGCACAGAGACGGCTAAACCGCGGTTCCACCCTGTTTAGAATATAAATTTACTACATTCTCACTTGTTTTGATAACGATAATAATCGTTGATACTTACTACTTTCAGTATCACAGCTCCAAAGTGCATTCAATTAATGGCAAACAAATCTTTCTCAGCCTAGAAGATTCTCTCTTTAACTTGCTTCATAATTTACTCTCTTATTCATAGCTTTTTACTATTATTTTTTAACTACATTTTCACTGTTTAATGAACTTTTGTCAATAAATTATTCATTCTTAATAATATTTTCTCCTTACCAAGTAAGTATAAGGTGTTAGGCAAATCCCTTCCATGAGTAACTCCTGTTGTAGCAATACGAATCGACATATAAAGTTTCTTGCCTTTATAACCTGTAATCTCTTGTGTTAGATCTATACATTCTTTTATTATCTCCGGTGTAAATTCCTTTTTATCTAATATCTGTTTAGAAAACTCGGCTATTACTTTAAATACATATTCTTCCTTAAAAAAGTTTGGTTCTTCTTCGTATTCTATCTTATCGATTAGAAACATTTTTGTAATTCCTATAATATCTTCTCCACAGTTCAGTTGCTCTTTATACAAATTAATAAGATCCTCAAACCAAGTCATTTCTTGATTTGTTGTTTTATCACTTATATATCCAGCTTTTTTTAGATGCGGTAAGCACAAATCAACAATTCGATCTAGTTTTGCTTCCTTTATATAATAATTGTTCATCCATAATAATTTCTCTACATTAAAAATTGCAGGGCTTTTAATAACACGTTCTAGTGAAAAATATTTAATTAGTTCTTCTTTGCTGAATATCTCTTTTTCACCTTCCGGACTCCAACCCATTAGAGCAAGAAAATTTAGTATAGCTTCTGGCAAGAAACCTAATTCTTGATATTGTTCAATAAATTGTATTATTGATTCATCTCGCTTACTCATTTTCTGACGATCCTGATTTAAAATTAATGAAACATGCGCAAATTGCGGTGCTTCCCATGAAAATGCCTCGTATAACATTAACTGTCGAGGGGTATTGGTTAAATGTTCTTCCCCTCTAATAACGTGACTAATTTTCATTAAATAATCATCTACAGTAACTGCAAAATTATAAGTTGGCATCCCATTTGGTCTCATTAGTACAAAATCACCTATACCATAAGCCTCAAACTCAACATTTCCTCTAATAATATCTTTAACATAAATTGTTTTATTTTGTGAAACAATAAAACGCACGTTTGGTTTACGCCCTTCATTAATAAACTTCTCTTTTTGTTCCTCGCTAATATGTTTACACCTTCCAGAATATTTTGCTGTTTCCCCATTTTTAATCTGCTCTTCACGCTCTTTCTCTAATTCTTCAGGTGTGCAGTAACAATTATAAGCTTTATTCTGTTCCAGTAATTGATTTATGTAAGTTTTATAAATATCTAATCTGTCAGAGCATCTATATGGACCATACTCCCCATCAATATCAACCGACTCATCCCAATCTATGCCTAACCATTTAAGACTAGCTAACATCTTGCCTTCTGCATTTTCAACATTTCTTATTTGATCCGTATCCTCAAATCTAACAATAAATTTACCATTTTTATTCCTTGCGAATAAATAACTAAATAATGCCGCTCTTGCACCGCCAATATGTAAATGACCTGTTGGGCTTGGGGCAAATCTCACTCTCACTTGATTGGTCATGGTAGATCCCTTCCTTAATATAAATTCTATTAACAATATTAACATAGAAAATTTGATTTTATCAACAATACAATTGCTAAAGCAGCAATACCTTCTTCTCTTCCGATATATCCCATCTTCTCCGAAGTCGTTGCTTTTATATTAATCTGGTTTGATTTACACTCTAATATTTCTGCTATTACTTCCTGCATCTTTAAAGTGTACCCTGCTAATTTTGGTCTTTCAGCAATAATAGTTATATCTGAATTCCCGATAGAATACCCTTCGATTTTCGCTTTCTGCCATACTTCACTTAATATATTTTTACTATCAATTCCCTTAATCGATGGATCAGAATCTGGATACCATTTGCCTATGTCTCCTTTTGCTAGTGCACCTAAAATAGCGTCAGCTAGCGCATGTAATAAAACATCAGCATCAGAATGTCCTAAAAGCCCCTTTTCAAAAGGAATTTCAATACCACCAAGCACAAGTTTTCGATTATACGAAAATTGGTGAACATCAAAACCTTGACCTATTCTTATCATATATAGTTCCTCCAACTAGAAAGTATAGATTGTGCCACTGTCAAATCTTCAGATGTTGTTATTTTTAAATTACTGTAATCTCCCATTAATACATTAACACTAACGCCTAGTCTTTCAACTAATGATGAATCGTCTGTACCCTGATATCCTTCAACCTCCGCCTTTTTATAGGCTTCTATTATTAGAGAACTACTAAAAGCTTGTGGAGTTTGAATTGTCCACAAGCTTTTGCGTTCGGGCGTATACTTAATAATATTTGAATTATCAACTACTTTTATTGTATCCTTAGAAGGAACTCCAAGAACCACCGCTTTTAAAGTTTGTACCTTCTCGTATAACTCATCTAGTTTATCTGAACTAATTAAAGGCCTTGCACCGTCATGAATCATTATATACTCTGAATTTAAGTATGATAACCCATTATAAATACTGTTTTGTCTTTCTATACCTCCCGGTATAACTGCTGTAACATCTAAGTTATTCCCTTTTAATAACTTTTTAACAACATCTATTTCGTATGGATTCGCTACTACAACTATTTCATTCACCCATTTTTTCTGATAGAATTTTTCTAAGCTGTGAAGTAGAATTGGTTTTCCGTTCAATTCTAAAAATAATTTATTAATACCAGCACCCATTCTTTTGCCTTGCCCTGCGGCAGCAATAATGATTCCACAACTCATAAATTTTATCTCCTATAAGGCTTTCTCTAATAATTTCGGTTTTGCAAATATCATTCTTCCAGCCGATGTCTGTAGTACACTAGTTACTAAAACGTCAATATGATGGTTGATGTATTCCCTTCCACCTTCTACTACAATCATAGTACCATCATCCAGATAAGCGATGCCCTGATTATGTTCCTTACCATCTTTAATAACTTGGACATTCATTTCTTCTCCTGGCAAAACAATTGGTTTTACTGCATTAGACAAGTCATTTATATTTAATACGGGAACACCTTGCAGTTCGCAAACCTTATTTAAATTATAGTCATTAGTAACAACCTTACCCTCTAATTTTTTTGCCAATTTCACAAGTTTGCTGTCTACTTCTTGAACTTCTTCAAAGTCTCCTTCATAAATCACTACGCTTATATCTAACTCTTTTCTAATCTTATTTAAAATATCTAAACCCCTTCGACCCCTATTACGTTTAAGTGTATCTGCCGAATCAGCAATATGTTGTAATTCCTCTAAAACAAAACCAGGTATTATCAACTTACCATCAATAAATCCAGTCTTGCATATATCTGCTATTCTACCATCAATTATTACACTAGTGTCAAGTATTTTGTTTTCGTATTTCAGTGCCAGTTCCTTTTTTACACCTTTATCTTTACTAAATATATTAAAAGACAATATTGACACCAATTCTTCTCGTTTATTATATCCAACCTTAAATCCAAAATATCCAAGTAACACTGCTAATAAAATAGGAAGAAAAAACTTAACTACCGGAATATTATCTACAGAAGTAGATAGTAATGTGGCGACGACTAATCCAAGAATTAATCCTATTATACCAAATAAAAGATCAACAATGGGAATTGTTAGAAAGAATTCCTCAGTATGTTTCAACCATCTAATAATCGAATCCAAAAACCATACAGTTGATAAAAAAAGTATAAGTGCTCCAGAAACCATTCCTGTTATGTGTATAGAAATATCACTAAGCGTTAAATTAATCCCAAAATACTCAATTAAAATAGGAATATATAAGAATCCTAAAGTACCTCCAAGCAAAATAAAAAATAGCTGAAATGCTCTTTTTAACATTTCTTCACCTCCTTTTAACATTATTAGCATTTCCATCGAAATAAAACCATATATAAAAAATTTTTACGAAAAAAAAGCGTCAGACTGACGCATTCTTTTCAGGAATTATTTTCTCTAATAATCTAAATGCTTCATCTTGATCTAAGTTTTTAGCTAAGACTAGCTCACTAATAAAAATTTGTTTTGCATTGTCAAGCATCTTTCTTTCCCCTGTTGATAATCCTTTTTCATAATTCCTAAGCATAAGATTACGAACGACATCTGCCAATTTATAAATATCCCCCGTTTTCATTTTATCTAAATTCGCACGATAACGATGATTCCAATTCGCGGACATATCTGTTTCATTGTTTTGTAGTATTGTAATCACTTTATCTATTGTCTCTTCACATACAACGTCTCTTAACCCGATTTCCTCTACATTACTCATAGGGATCATTACTTTCATATCCCCAATTGGTATTCGCATTATATAGTACTTCTTAATCTCTCCTAAAAATTCCTTCTCTTCAATAGATTCAATTATTCCTGCACCATGCATCGGGTATACTACTTTATCTCCCACACTAAACAAATATGTCACCTCCAATTTACAATACATTTCCATATTATCACATTTTTAGTTACGTGTCAAATGTAAATATTAATAATAGCACAATAAAAAGAGAAAAGTCAATACATTATTTGAAATAAGTAGGCATATTTTGTCGCAAAATGTCTTATTTATCAAATCAGATAAATATTACTATTCTTTATACGCCTTTTCTTTATATAAGGTTTCGTTAGTTTTAAAATAAATCCTTCTAACATATATTGAACTGCCCCTTGTCAAGTAGACAAGTAATTAATTAAAGTTTATGCAATATTAAGTGCTTGGTTTCGATATTCTATCGGAGCTAAGCACTTTAGTCTTTTTTGAAACCTTTTTTCGTTATAGAAG
>JBFXJF010000013.1:0-54131 GCA_050175155.1 Vulcanibacillus sp. | reverse complement strand
ACGTTTGAGTGCCGATGTTGCAACACGGATGTTGCGTTTTTTAATCGGCCTTCATTATCCATTTTTTTATCAAAGAGAGCTTTCTAGCTCTTATTTTTTACTGACTTTTTTTCCACATAAATGTGGTCCGTTTGGCTTTTAACACTGTTTAGTTTTCAAAGAACAATTTTTTCAGCAACAGCAATTATCATAACATTTTACATATCTGCTTGTCAAACATTATTTCTTAACAAACTTAATAAATTTAAACCCATGAATTCTCCTTTTTGATAATTAATTTAATCGGATCAGTTGTATTATATTAATAAATCAATATTGCATTAAATATAAACACTTCCAATTTACAACTTTTCTAAAACAGTTAAATAGACTATAATTAAACAATATTTCAACAATACACAAAAGTAGGAGGTTTATATTATGATTATTAACCAACCATTTGAAGATAGTTTAGGAAACCAACTAATTAACCAATTACAAAGTGGCCTTTTTGCTAATTTCAAATTTATTACCGCTTACACAAAAATCAGTGGTGTTAATAGGTTGATCCCCTATATGAAATTATTTAGGGAAAACGGGGGTATAATCAACGGAATCGTAGGAATCGATCAGGAAAACACATCTTATGAAGCACTAGTATCTCTCTTAAACAATAGCGATTCCTTATTCATATACCACTCCGAAAATCCATCAAAAACCTTTCATGTTAAAGCGTATTCATTTGAAGGAGATAAGAAGTTCTGGACAGCAGTCGGTTCAAATAATTTTACTGCCGGCGGCCTATTTGGTAATTATGAAAGTTGTATCATATCAAATGATTCTGATTTTATGAGAAAGCTATATTCTACTTACTCTAACACGGAATCACCATGTTGCAAAACTGCTTCATTGGATTTAATCAACCTCTTACTTGAAAAAGGATATATCAGGAAAGAACGTTCTTTAATTAGTCAAAGAATTTCCCATGTAAAAAGTCAGAAAAAACGTTCAAAAGAAGACATTATTTTTGGAGATGAAATCACTCCAATCCCACCACAAATACAGAGAAGTAAAGAAACTAATCAAAACAACTATATACAAAGAGAAATAGATCACCCCAAAATTGATGATGAAGAAACTAGATATCTTATCCGATTCGTACCAAAGGCTGGAAAACGATCTAAACAAGTACATTTTACCGTAGATATACTTCTTAAATTTTTTCAAAAATCTGCTGGGGATCATCTTTGCTTACAACAAGTCACTGATATCTACACTCCTCATAAAATTGAGAAACGGCAAATTGTCTTCAGCGATAGAAATCGAAATGTACGAGTTGAAGTTTCAGGGGCAGAGTATTTAAACGATCATTACCCAACTGATACACTAAAAAAGCCAATACTTTTATTCAAAAGAACAAATGATAATCTTTATGAATATATGCTCTTACTTGATGGTATGGCTGGCTATTCACAACTTAACAATCGCCTAAACAGCCTAAATTGGCATGGAAAATCTTTCCCTTATGAGATTAGTTCTTCCGAAACACTTTTTTCATTGTGGGAAGACTGTCCTCTTGTATAAAACATATTCAGTATTAGATTAAGTCTAATACTACTATTTTTACCTTGGAGCATCTCGGAATAATTCTTTATATGAAGGAGCTTTTGAATTCTTTTTTTTAGGATCTGGTTTTTGCACTATAATTATATACTCATTAACATTTTTGAATAATAAGTTAGGAGGATATGGATAGCTTCCGAATATTGGTCTTTGTGATGCAGATGATCCCCATTTGCCTCCTGTACCATCTTTATTCCATATCACTTGATTAACTAACGTAAAACCAACACTCTGGGCAATTTTTGTCAAATCAGATGCTATTGGTATTGTCACCAGTCCATATTCACGAGTATTTTGATTTACATTTGCAGTTACAATACACATTTTTCTGCCTAGTTTTAGAACACGATAACATTCACGGATTACTAATTCCATATTGTTTAAAAAGTCATCATAGTATTCAAAACTGCCAAGATTACCTTGATATTCTCCATAATCAGCTTTATTCCAATAAGGTGGAGATGTAACGACAACACCAACACTGTTATCTTCAACACCCTTCATATCAATACAGCTTTTATTAAATATCTTAACATCATCACTTTGAACTTCAATTTTGTTTGTCTCTATAAAGTCGGACAATCTATTTTTAGAAGTTTCCAAATATATTTCGTTTGTTTCATATCCAATATATTTTCGACCGTTTTGAATAGCCGCTTTACCTGTTGTTGCCATTCCTGAAAATGGATCAAGTACAATTTCATCCCAAAATGAGTACATTTTAATCAACCTACGTGGAATTTCTAAAGGATAAACTGCAGGATGTATACAATCACTAATGTTAGCAATACTCCAAACCGTTTTCGTCCATTCTTTCCACTCCTCACTTGTAAGTTTTGATGCTTCTTTAATATCTAAATCTACTTTTGACATTATAGCCCTCCCCATCTTATTTTTCTCTAATGCAGACAATTTGATTTTTATACCATTCCCACAAATGTAATTCAAATTGATTAGGCAAATTTAAAACAGATACTATAATGATGTCAATTTCTCTAATCAAATTAAATGCTTTACTAGGTGAATACGTAGTAATTATTTTCCCAGCATTTATAGCTGTAATAGGATTATCTATCAACCTTTTTGATAGCTGTTTACCTTTATTAACAAGATCCTCATATTGATCATTACTGAACATCTCTGGATGAATTTTTAATTCATTAAATAAAAGATTAGTTACATGAAATCCATCCCCAATAACACTCCACATCCAATATGCAACTGTAGAGTTTAGTATAGCAATTGAAAAGTATAAGTTATTTGAATCACTTAAAGCGTATACTTTATATGAATTTACCCATACAATCTTCCCATTCAAATTCTTTGAAGGTGGCATATGATCATAGGCACAAATCCAATTATAACATGTTGACTTTATATAAATTTGATTTTTTGTATTATCAACTTTATGGAATAAATCCATTAGCGACTTTGGGTTTTCTGTTATTTTACTATAAGCTTCGCTCTCAATTAAACCTCCAAGTTTAGGTATATATCTCTGAATCAGCTTTCTATTAACCTCACCATATTTTTTTGGAGTAAAGATCATCAAATTCCTATTTTTCGAAGTCCAACGTATTAACGTTGTAGAAAATACCTTTTTTTTTATAGATCCACTTATACGAAAAACAATTGTATTTCGCGATTTTATATCATCACCAAATAGCGAATCTGGACTCCTATCATAATTTTCAAATATCCATGTTGCATCGTCTTTTGAAATACTACTTCTTAGTAACTGATATGGCATTTGTGTAGAATAGGTCAATGATAATGGAATAACCAAAGAACTAAAAGATGTTTCTTTAGAAAAAATCATCATATTTTCAACAAAAGAAAGAAACATATTACCTTTCAAACTGTTATCTTGAAAAGTACTAACATAAGGAGGATTTCCTAAAATACAATCAAACAATCTTGGAAATGATTCAGGTATAGTCGATAAATTAGTACTATCGTAACAAATGATATTAGTATTCAAAACACTGACTATTTCTTGATAATCAATAACATTGTTATTAGTATTTGTACTTACCGTTAGTAATAGTAGAAACTTTGAACATTCAACTGCTAACTGACTTATATCAATACCATAAATAGACTTCTTTAAGACTTTACACATTTCTTTTTGTGTTCTTACTTCCAACTCACTAGAAATTCTAAGCAATAGAGTTTTTAGAAAAATCCCACTTCCACTGCTAAAATCTATACACATAATATCGCTTAAAACCTTACTTTTAATTTTTAAATTATTAATGCAACTATCAACCATATAATGAACAACATCATTCGGAGTATAATATATCCCTGCGCTTTTTTTCTTTACTGTAATAATTCCTCCACGCCTATCTTTTTTGCCAATTTCAAGATCATCATCTGTGTACTCTAAAATTTCTAGTGAATATTCAAGTAGTTCCATAGATCTCGGAATCTGAAATATGGATTTTAAATAAAATAACGAATTCTCTGTTATTACTTTTTCTCCTACGTACTGCAAAACGCCAATATACTCAAATATCCAGGATTTCTGATTTATAGAGTTTTCGGTCAACAACAGATCAATCTTTTTAATACCACTGTTTTCATCAAACTCACTTTCACTGAATTTCAGAAAACATAGACATGATATAAGGATAATTCTTGTTGCCTGTACAATATCTAGAAAATCATTTTCTTCCATCAGCATTTTTCTTGCTTTAAATAAATAATCAGACATTAAATTTACTATAGATTTATATTTAATATTATTAGGTTTTATATGATTCATAATCAATCTTCCCCAATTCTACTTTCTTTCATAACGAGCATTATCTCTTTAGTGACTGGGTCATAATATATCTCAAAATACGTCTCCCCAGGTGTAGCTTCAAGATTAGGTACAATTTCCTTTGGCATCCTAATCCTCATGTCCTTTTGGAGCATATATGTATCAAGATATATTTTATTAACTACTTTCTTTTTATTTTTCATGTTTCAGTCTCCCATTTTACACTCATATTAGTCTGATAATAGACTAATATCAGACTAATATGAGTGTACTATATATAGATCATGTTATCAATAAGAACATGTTATTTATTAATTTCTTTACGAGGATACTTTATGACTCTTAATGTTTTTAATTCTAATTATATTTTCAAAGTCATTTGTTGCCAAATCTAAAACAGCTCATATTGTCTTGTTTATTTTCAAATCCTTTATACTTTTCTAACCCCATTTGAACGAAAGTGAAAAGACTATATTGAAAGATTCAGTGTTTGCTAATATATATAAAGCATTAATAAACCCATATTACCTTTTAGCCACTTCGCGAATGATTCCAAATACAAGTGACACAAAAGAACAAAAAAAATCCGTAATGTATTGTTTCAGTAAATGATGTTCCAACCAACGTTTCCTTAATCACCTTAAAACAAAATTATACCTTAAAAGGAAAGAGATACTGATAATCACGAATCTCAAATTGCCGACTATGTAGATTCCAAATGGTGTTACAGACTTTCATTTTAGGTAGCTTGCTCGCTACCTTATTTGTACTTTCATTATAGGTTGCATCCTTGCTACCTGTCAAGGGGCAATATAAATTCATATGTAAAAAATGAGAATACATGTTAAAATAGAAAATACAAATACGATATGCAATGAGGTGGTTCAGTGACACTAGGAGAAAAAATTAAATACTATCGTTCTAAAATTGGCTTGACACAAAAACAACTTGCAGAAGCAAGTGGAATACATCTAGTATCAATCAAAAAATATGAGACGGATAAAATGCAACCACAATTACCTCAAATTGAGAAAATTGCAATTGCACTAAATGTTGGTGTAAACGCTTTTGTTGACATAAATAATTTTAATTTGAGTTGCAAAACAGTTGGTGACTTAATGGGTATCATGCTCATGCTTTGTAATTCAAATATTTTGGTTATTGATGGCGTTCGTAATGAAAATGACGAGTTAATACCTGATAGCATTTCAGTAAAATTTAATGATAGCAGTATATTCAATAACGCCTTTAGAATGTATCTTACTAAAGAGATAACTGAGGACACAGAATTTAAACCTCATATGCTTCAATTGGAAATAAAAAATCAATTTATACTGAAAAAAATTGTAATATGGGAAAAAATTAATTATCTTTACCAGAATGCATTAAATACCCTCAATAACAATTTAGAGCATCTTATTAATGAAAATATTTTAAAGCTTGAAAAAATGAAAAAAAAAATAGAATTGGAATTACAAAATTCAATGATATTACTAGATAACGAAGACTAATTATAATTGAAAATATCATTTTGTACTCAAAGTGTACTAAAATGAAAAAAACAGCCCCGAAAACACCTTATTTACAATGCTTTCGGGGTTTATATTTATTATTCCCACTCTATTGTTGATGGTGGTTTAGAAGTAATATCATACGCAATTCTATTTACTCCGTCTACCTCATTTACAATACGATTAGATATTTTTTCAAGCACTTCATAAGGTATTCTCGCCCAATCCGCAGTCATTCCGTCTATAGATGTAACAGCTCTTATAGCTACTGTATGAGCATAAGTTCTTACATCTCCCATTACTCCTACACTTTTGATACCAGGTAACACGGTAAAGTACTGCCATATTTCTTTTTCTAAGCCAGCCTTTTTTATCTCATCTCTTAAAATGAAATCTGACTCACGAACTATATTTAGTTTTTCTTCATCTATTTCACCTAAAATTCTAATCGCTAGACCAGGTCCTGGAAACGGTTGGCGCCAAACTATCTCTTTAGAAATTTCAAGTTCCATACCCACTTTTCTAACCTCGTCCTTAAATAACATGTTTAAGGGTTCAAGTAATTCGAAATTTATATCGTCCGGTAGTCCACCAACATTATGGTGAGATTTTATTGTCTCCGCTGTACTAGTTCCACTCTCGATGATGTCTGTGTAAAGCGTGCCTTGCGCTAAGAAATCAAACTCCCCTATACTACTAGATTCTTCTTCAAAAACATATATAAATTCATTTCCTATTATTTTGCGTTTTTGCTCGGGATCTGTTATTCCTTTTAATTTGGTGAGGAATCTTTCTCTTGCATCTATTTTAATTACTTTCATATGAAACTTATCGCTAAACGTTGTCATTACACTCTCGGCTTCGTTTTTTCTCAACAGTCCATGATCAATAAACATACACGTTAACTGATCTCCAATTGCTTTATGAATTAATACTGCTACAACAGAAGAATCAACCCCTCCACTAAGAGCACATAAAACTCTTTTTTTACCAACTTTATTTTTTATCTCTTCAATTTTTTCTGCAACAAAAGTTTCCATGCTCCAATTGCATTTTGCCCCACAAATATTAAACAAAAAATTCTTAATTATCTCGGTTCCAAAAACTGTGTGCTGAACTTCAGGGTGGAATTGTACACCAAACAAATTCCTGCTATTATTGCTTATTGCTGAAATAGGAGCGGAATCTGTACTAGCATCTACTGTAAAATTCAACGGAACTTCTTTAACTAAATCTGAATGACTCATCCAAACTTGTTGTTCTTTTTCTAGCTTATAGAATAGCTTTGAATCTTTAGCAGTTCTTATTAATGCCTTACCATACTCCCTAATACTCGCTTGCTCAACTCTACCGTTTAGTTGATGTGTCATAAGTTGCATTCCATAGCATATTCCGAGTATTGGGATTCCAAGATTATAAACCTCTATTTCAACTATTGGAGCATTTTTCTCATATACACTTTTAGGTCCGCCAGAAAAAACAATCCCCTTTGGATTCAACTCTTTTATCTTGTCAATCGTAATATTAAATGGGTGTAATTCACTATATACCCCTAGATCTCTAATTCTTCGCGCAATTAACTGGTTATATTGACCGCCAAAGTCTAATACCAATATCATATCATTCGGTTTTATCATTTAATCCCCTCCATAAGAATGTATGTATTATTTAAAGTGTTATTGTTGAATATTCTAGCAAACAAATTATAACACAGTCAATCATATGTTTTGTTTAATAGAAAGTATTAAAAATAATAAAAAATATTTACCATCCTCATTATCCTTTTGCTTAAGCGAAAAGATTATTAGATGGTAAATATCTTACTCAACATTAATATTTAAAATTTTTGATGTGCAGCTAAACCCAGCCTAATCTTTCCTATCTCCGGGTCATTATCTACATCATACCGCCCATTCCGCCCATTCCACCCATTCCACCCATTCCATCCATTGATGGCATGCTGGATTTTTCTTCTGGCTTATCGGCTACTACCGCTTCAGTAGTCAGGAACATAGCAGCAACTGATGCCGCGTTTTGAAGAGCTGAACGAGTTACTTTGGCTGGATCAACGATACCTGCTTTAATCATATCCACCCATTCCCCAGTTGCAGCGTTATATCCTATACCGGTTTTTTCCTTCTTTAATCTTTCAACTATTACCGAGCCTTCTAATCCTGCATTGTTTGCAATCTGTCGAACAGGTTCTTCTAGTGCTCGTTTTACTATGTTTACCCCTGTTAGTTCATCACCCGTTGCGTTAATTTTATTAATTGCATCTATAACATTAATTAACGCAGTACCGCCACCTGAAACTATTCCTTCTTCGACGGCTGCACGTGTTGAATTAAGTGCATCTTCTATTCTTAATTTCTTCTCTTTTAATTCAGTTTCTGTGGCTGCTCCAACTTTAATTACAGCTACACCACCCGATAATTTCGCTAAACGCTCTTGAAGTTTCTCACGATCAAACTCTGAGGTTGTAGCTTCTAATTCTATACTAATTTGTTTTACGCGTGCTTCAATAGCCGACTTATCACCACTGCCATCTACGATTATTGTATTATCTTTTGTTATCCTAACTTGGCGAGCACGACCTAATTGCTCAACCTTTGCACTTTTAAGCTCTAATCCTAAATCTTCAGTTATAACCTCTCCACCAGTCAATACGGCAATATCTTGTAACATCGCTTTACGACGATCACCAAATCCAGGGGCTTTAACTGCTACTGCAACAAATGTTCCGCGAAGCTTGTTTACTACTAAAGTAGCTAATGCATCCCCTTCAAGGTCTTCTGTAATAATTAAAATTGGACGCCCTTGTTGTACTACTTGTTCTAAAACAGGTAATATCTCTTGAATATTAGAAATCTTCTTATCCGTGATTAATATGTAAGGTTCATCAAGAAGCGCTTCCATCTTTTCTGTATCAGTAATCATATAAGGTGAAATGTATCCACGATCAAATTGCATACCTTCAACTACTTCTAATTCAGTAATAAAGCCTTTTGATTCCTCAACAGTTATTACTCCTTTATTTCCTACTTTCTCCATTGCTTCAGCAATCAACTGACCCACTTCTTCATCTGATGATGAAATCGCGGCTACTTGAGCAATTGATTCCTTACTTTCGATTGGTTTAGAGATTGCTTTTATTTCTGCAACAGCAGTATTAACAGCTTTTTCTATACCTTTACGAATTACCATTGGATTTGCTCCAGCTGTTACATTTTTTAATCCTTCTCGGATCATTGCTTGAGCTAATACTGTTGCAGTTGTTGTTCCATCACCTGCAACGTCATTTGTTTTAGTTGCTACCTCTTTAACCAATTGAGCACCCATATTTTCAAATGGATCGTCGAGCTCAATTTCTTTTGCAATAGTAACTCCATCATTTGTAATTAATGGAGATCCATATTTCTTTTCTAATACAACATTACGTCCCTTTGGACCTAATGTTACTTTAACAACATTTGCTAACGCATCAACACCTTTAAGCATTTTACGTCTTGCTTCTTCAGCAAAAATAATTTCTTTAGCCATTAATATCAACTCCCTTAAAAGATTAAATTCAATTTTTTAACATAACTATTAATAAAGCATACCTGCTAAAAATTAAATGCTTAATTTAAAATAGCAAGAATATCATCTTCTCGCAAAATTAAATATTCTTTATCACCATACTTTAATTCAGAACCTGAAAACTTAGAAAATATTACCCGGTCTCCTACTTTTACTTCAAATTCAATAGATTCTCCTTTATCATTCCTAAAATTCCCTACTGCAATTACTATTCCTTCTTGCGGTTTCTCTTTAACAGAATCAGGTAAAACGATACCACTTGCTGTAGTTTCTTCCTTTTTAACTGGTTCAATTATTACGCGATGTCCAACTGGTTTAAACATATGAAATACCTCCTTATTTAAATTATCATTATTATATATCTGTTAGCACTCTGTGTGATTGAGTGCTAACAGATATATAATAATGTTTTTTTGCTTTTTTTTCAAGTAATTAATGCAGTTTAGAGAAAAAAATCTAAAATACATTATTTCCATTACTAAAAAGTATATTCTGTCTGGTCGAATTATATTTAAGTTTAAACTGTAAGTTAAATAATAAACTACTCGCTTATATTATTATCGTCATTTTTATCTTCCTGTATTTCTTCAGTGCCACTCACTTTTTTTATATCAATATACTCTGAATCTTGATAACTATCCTTCATTCTCTTTTCTCGAAAAGCCAAGGTAATTTTTGATAGCCAAATACTAATTTCATATAAAAATATCAAAGGGATTATTACTAAAAGTTCAGATACTAAATCTGGTGGTGTTATTGAAGCTCCTACAATTACTAAAATTAGATAGGCAATTTTTCTGAAGCGAATTAGTAATTTAGGTGATAAAATACCTATCCTTGTCAAAAATACTACTATTATCGGTAATTCAAATAAAAGACCAAACGGAATAATTAGATTAAACATAAATGAAAAGTACTGATTCATTCCAAACATTTCATTTGCATCAAGCAACTCTGTAATTCCAAGTAAAAATTGTATTATCATCGGGAAAACAACAAAATATGCAAAACTAACTCCAATCACAAATAAAAGAAATGCTATCGGTATAAACCAAACAGTAGATGACCTTTCCTTTTTAGTTAATCCCGGTGCAACAAATCTCCAGATTTGATATAAAATAAATGGCAATGTGAATACCAATGCAATCATAAAAGCAAATTTCATGTAAATCATTATAGCATCAGAAACATTAAAAACATTCCATTCAATATTTTCCATAGCAGGACTACTTCTGAAAAAGTCAATCACAGGCTGTGTTAAAAAGAACCCTATTATAAAAGTAATAACAAAAAATATTAAGACAGCAAATATTCTAAATCTTAGCTCTTTCATATGACCAACTAACGACATTTTTTTCTCTTGATTCTCCATCTATTATGCAGTCCTTCCCTTTGTAATTAATACCTTAAATTAACTCGCCTAATTATCAGTATCTATTATTACTTGTTCTCACTTTTCAAAAAATATACTAAAGTCTGAAGTTCAATTGTTAAATCAATATTATGTACTCTAACATCTAGTGGAGCATTTAATATTGAAGGTGTAAAATTCAATATTCCTTTAACTCCAGCCTCAATCGCCATATCCATCATTTCTTGAGCTACTTTTAACGGAACTGTTAATATTGCAACTTCCACTCGAAATAATTTAATTACTTCTCCTAGTCTTTCAATGTCGTATATAGGAATCCCTTCAATCTCATTATTAATCTTATTTCGATCTGTATCAAATGCCGCAACAACTTTTGTGTTTCGACTGCGATAAAAATTATAATTTAATAATGCCGTTCCTAGATTTCCTGCACCGATTATTACTACATTGGTAATCTCATCATGCATCAAAAAATCACGTAAAAAATTAAGTAGATAATTTACGTTGTACCCATAACCTTTTTTACCCAGTGCTCCAAGATATGATAGATCTCTTCTTATTGTCGCTGAATCAATTTGTAATTCTTTACTTAATTCAGTTGATGAGATCCTCTGCAAACCAATTAGATGTAGTTTCTCAAAATATCTATAATATAGTGGCAATCTTTTAGCAGTTACTTTTGGTATCTTGTTATCATTTACCATATCTTTTCTCTCCTAGATACTATTTTAGATTAAACAACGATTCATAAGCTAATACAACTTTTTTGATTTTCCAGTAATAATTATTTTTTGCTCCTCAGTTATTATTTCGTCAACAGGATAATCATGTTTTAATACTGGAAGATGATCTATTATCTGAAAGTCATAAGCAATCCCTATCTTATATATAGGAGTTAGACAATCCGCAAAAAAACGATCATAAAACCCCCCACCATACCCAAGCCTATATCCATTTCTATCAAATACAACCCCCGGGATTAATACTACCTCAATATTAGATATTGGAAAAGGCATTTTTTTATCCACAATAGGTTCAAGTAATTGATAATTACCTAATTCAAGCTCTTCCCATGAATTTATTAGATAAGGATACATTTTCTTTTCAATCAGATTTGTCTTAGGAACTATTACCTGTTTATTCAATTGCCAAGCTTTCTCAATAACATCTCTTATATCAACTTCATTTCTAAAAGGAATATACACAAGAACATTACTTGCCTTTTTAAAATAATTACTATCCATTATCTTATCCGATATTATTTTCGATAACAGTTCAATTTTATTGGTATTTAAATTATTTCTCTCATTAATTAATTTTTTTCTAAGTTCTACTTTTTTCTTATTATACTTTTCTATTAGCATCAGATTATTACCCCACACTTAAATTTCTTGATTATTTAATATTAAATAATATACACTAAATCAATAAAAGATTGATTTATTTTACAAAAATACTCTATACATTTAATTACGCAAGGCAGTTTTTCTATTAAATTTTGATAAAATTTAACATAGAGGTGTTTTTATTGATAATCTTACAAACAAATGGAATATCTAAATCTTTTGGTATTGAAACTATTCTATCTGATATTAATATACAAATCCACACTAATGACCGTATTGGTCTTGTTGGATTAAACGGTGCTGGAAAATCTACTTTAGTTAAAATAATTACTTCCGAAATCCCAACTGATACAGGAAATGTTAATATTAGTAAAGGAATTAAGATTGGCTATTTAGCACAAAATAGCATGCTTGATACTGAAAAAACTATATGGAACGAGATGATAAGTCTTTTTTCTGAACTTATTAAGAAAGAGATAAATATTAGAGAGTTAGAACTAAAAATGTCCGACTCTAATTATACAAGTAATAGTAAAAAATACGAGAAATTAGTTAATGAATATTCTAGGCTTGCAGCAGACTTTAAAGATGAAGGTGGATATTCTTATGAGGCAAAAATCAGAGGAGTACTTCACGGTCTTAATTTTAACTCTATTGATTATCATAAGCAATTTGTAAATACATTAAGCGGAGGTCAAAAAACAAGATTAGCTATGGCTAAATTATTGCTTGAGGAACCAGACCTACTAATTCTGGACGAACCTACAAACTATCTAGATATTGAGACCATGACATGGTTAGAAAACTACTTAAGGTCTTATCCGGGAGCAATATTAATAGTATCTCATGATCGCTATTTTCTTGATTTGCTTGTTAATACAATTTATGAAATTGAAGCTACAGAAGCATATAAATATGTTGGTAACTATAGCCAGTATATTGAGCAAAAAAATGCTTTAATCGAACAGCAGGTAAAACAGTTCACTAAACAGCAATCAGAAATTAAGAAAATGGAAGACTTTGTTCAAAAAAATATAGCGCGAGCTTCCACAACTAAAAGAGCCCAAAGCAAAAGAAAAGCACTAGAGAAAATTGACAAAATGGATAGGCCCAAAAATTCTAAAAATGTATCTTTTTCATTTAATACCGATACAAAAAGTGGAAATAATGTTATTTTACTTAAAGATTTAAGTATGTCTTTTGACAATAAAACTATTTTTAATAATGTTTCTTTTAACATTAAAAAAGGTGAGCGAGTAGCACTTATCGGACCTAATGGAATCGGTAAATCAACTATATTAAAACTAATTAATAATAAACTTGCCCCATCTTCGGGTACAATAGAATTTGGCTCAAATATTAAAATAGGCTATTACGATCAACAACAATATGATTTAAATCTAGAAAAAAGCATTCTTGATGAGCTTTGGGATGATTATCCTGAATTATCAGAGAAAGATGTAAGAACAACTCTAGGTAACTTTCTGTTTTTTAATGAGGACGTTTTTAAAAAAATCGATAATTTAAGCGGTGGCGAAAAAGCTCGGGTGAACCTTGCAAAACTTATGCTTAAGAATTCTAATCTGTTGTTATTGGACGAACCTACTAATCACTTAGATACATACAGTAGGGAAGTGTTAGAGAACGCTATACTTGATTATTCTGGTACTATCTTGTTTGTATCCCATGATCGATATTTTTTAAATAGAATCTCTACGAGGACCATTGAATTATCTTTGTCTGGTGTTACGAATTATCTTGGAAATTATGATTATTATATAGAAAAAAAAGCAGATTTAGAGGAAAACGTAATTGAAAATCCTAATACTAAATATGAAAAAAGTGATAAAGATTGTTATCGAGGAGAACGTGAAAAAATAAGTATCCAACGTCAACTAAACCGAAAATTAGAATTGCTTGAAAAAGAGATTAAAGAACTAGAAGAAAATATAGTAGATATTGAATTACAATTAACAAATGAAGAAGTTTTTTCTGATCACCAACTTACTTATCAGAAACACAAGGAGTTGGAAAAAATTAAAATGGATTTAGAGGCTCTTTTGGATAAATGGGAATTAATCCAATTAGAACTTGAGAGTTAACCTTTAAGTTCTGTTTTTTCCAATAACGAAACATAAAGAAGAGGCGTTATTAGATATATAATCATTGACGCTGATGCAACAATGCCCGAATCGTTAACAATAAGTGCCACAAATGCCCCCATAATAATTCCATAAAAAGCATAATATATATTCTGATAATACTCTCCTAATATTCTAATATTATATTTTGGCCATATAAAGAGTATACCAAGTGATAAAAGCGATGTAATCATTACTTTACCCCATAAGGATACTTGAATCAGTTTCCAATTTGTTTCAAGTTTTCTTCTTATTGTTTGTAATATCGATGCAAAATCGCCTTGAAAAAGTTGGTTAATTGCTTTTCCGATATGTGATTGATTTTCTGTTGGGATGAAAAAATTAAATATAATTAATGTTGTTATCAATAGTAGAAGCATCGTAGTAAATAAATACAAACTTTTTCTACCCCAATCTAGATTTAGTATCTTGTAAGAAGTAGTACCTACGGCAAAAATCGCGGCTATAGTTCCACCAGCATTTGTTCCTAAGGTTGGATAGGACAGCAAAAGGATAAGCACTGCAAAAATAATTAAAGTTATAGTTAGTGTAAATTTATTTTTTCTTATTTGTAATAACGAACCTACAAACAACATTGTTGATCCAATATATACTCCCATATATTCATTGCCTATTCCATAGTATCTTGCACCTATTATCGGATCGTACCCTAAAAAAGATCTTTTCATAAGTGGCTCCCCTAATATTATATCAATGGTAATTAATAAAAATGTTATCCCTCCAATTAATAAAAAAGAAACTGATGGATTTAATTTATGTAGTAGCCAGCCAATTATTAGACTTCCTAATAAAATTTCTAATAAATAACTATAAGGGTTTTCTGGGGTAATAAAGGCTGTTAACAGTAACATACAAGGTATAAATAGGATACTGATTAACCCAATTCTTACCCAACATGAATTAACTTCCCTGTTTCTAAGCCAGTAAACAGTTGCTACAATTAGGATTATAATTTGTAACATCACATAATTATATAAGACGGTTGGTCTTAACTCATAAATTTTATAAATATGATTTAATTCGCTTTGAAAGTTTATTTCTGATTTCTTAACTTTAATTATTTCGCCCACCATTGACGGATCTTTAGAAATATTTAGTAGGCTAAGTATAGTTTGTGCTATATCAATATTAGCTACAATCCCCTCTCTTTTTGTAGTATTAGAAGTCAGTATGTCTCCATTGTTTTCTTTACTGTAGACCCATATAGGTGAAAGCAATTTTTTTTCTTTAATAGCCTCACTATTAACCATTGGAGAGATAACTATTAATCTTTGATTATTTTTTAAATTTACGGAAAAATATTCAATAAACTCGCCGATCTCATTTAATATCTCTTTACGTATATAAACCTCATGTTCATCGCTCATATTTTCGCTAAATTGCCCTAGTCTATATAAATCACCTAAGTCAAAAACAACTAAAGAAATATCCTCATTTTCACTCTTTTCCCACATATCTAATAAATATGAATAATTTGTTTTTATCCCATATGGTCTTGATTTATCTTGAATTAATGTCTTATTACTAACGTCCCCATAACTAATACCTAATTGATTCATTGTTATTAAAGGAGCATACCTTATAATTTCACTATCAGTATCATTATTACCATATACTTTATGAGTACGGCCTTCTTCAATAAGCGCCTCCCCTAGACCCCCTACCTTAAAAGAAAATTTTTGGATATTAGTTTTTTTTAGATTTTCAATCGGCAAAAAAATTATTGTATTATTATCTATTAAGTTAATCCCTGTTTGCGTTTTATATATATCACCTGAGAGAATATTTGTTTTCTTTACAGTTTCATTGACCATGTAAGATTTTCCCATCTCTCCGTCTAATCCTACACCTCTGCTACCCCCTCCGATTGATAAGTAGCTATTAAAATCAGTTCTATTACCTGCTGAATTAATATTCATAGCACCTTTAGCTGCATATTTTTCTAAATTTTCAAAACCTGGTATTGTTCTATATATTTTTTCATCTGTAAAAGATAGTTGATTAATAACTAAAAGAATGACTTGCTCTACATTATCTTTGCTCTTAACAAAGCAAAAAGATGACCCGCTTAAGATCACCACTGTTAAAAATATGAACCAAAAATATTTATGGCTCATAATCAAAAACATCCTTCCAGAAGAATTATTACTTTATTTTATCCAACTTCCGAAAGTAAATCCAAATTTAACGGAAAATACAAAATAACCTCTGTACCCTTTCCACTAAAACTTCTGATTTCCATATCTCCACCATGATTTTTCATTATTTGATATGATACTGGTATTCCTAAACCCGTTCCTTTTTCTTTTGTCGTAAAGAATGGTTCATATATTCTTTGTAATATTTCTTCTTGAATTCCCTCTCCTGTATCTTCAAATATAACCTCGATCATCTGTCTCTCATCATTCATTTTCGAAGATACTTTAACCTCTCCACCTTTTTTCATTGCTTGCAACGCATTAGTTAATACATTTATAAATACTTGTTTTATTTGTCTAATATCGATTTCAATACTCTGTAAATCATCTTGAAGGTTTGTTATTATTGCAACATTATTTAATAGTGATTCTGAATTCATAAATAATACTGTTTCTTTAACTGTTTTATTTATTGAGGTTAAGGACCTGGAAGGCTTACTAGGTTTAGCTAACATTAACATCTCTGTTATAATATCATTAATATGAGCTATTTCTTCTAAAATTAATTTTATATATAAGGTTTTTTCCTTATCCATTACCTTTTCTTCTAATAATTGAATAAAACCTTTTATCGACGTTAAAGGGTTTCTTATCTCATGTGCGGTACCAGCAGCTAATTCCCCAACCACCGCCAATTTATCTGCACACTGAACTCGATACGTTAATTCTTCTATCTCAGTAATATCCCTATAAATCCCTATCGCACCAATCTTTTTGTCATCTTCATCACGAAGTATTTTTGTTGTAATCATCATATGTTTTTTCTTTCCATTTTCTGCAATTATTTCTTTTTTGTAATTATATTCTTTCTCTTTTTTTAGGGTTAGTGTTAATTTAGTAAACATTGATCTCGTTTTAATAAAAACATCGTCGTATTTTTTACCCATAACTTCATTTTCTTTAAGTCCTGTCATAATCTCTGCTCCAACATTATACCCATTAATTATTCCTTCATTATCGATTCTTATGATGCCATCATTTATATGATCTAATATTATTTTTGCATTTTGCTCTACTTTTTTTAATCTATCTTGTTCTGAAATATTAATAAATGAGCTAATTATTCCTAAATTATTGTTGAAATTATCATATATAGCTTGTGTTGATGTCATAACCGGAATTTCTTTTCCATCCTTCGTAGGACAATAACTTTCAAATCCAAAAAATTTTTGTCCTGAGCACAAAGTCTTCCAAAAAACACTATCGTCACCTTCTAATAAGTTGTGCTTATTTGCAAATACATTAATTTCTTTTTTACTAAACCCTGTAATTTGAACTACTTTATTATTTATATATGCTATCTCTCCGTTATTATCGTAAAATATAATACCCAATGGAAGTCCATCTAATATCTTACATAAAATTTCCTGCTCATTAGAATAATGTTCTTTTAAATCATTTATTGATTTTGCAATCTCATTAAATGAGTCATCTCTAATAGCCAAAAACTCGTTATTTTTTCTCAAATTCTTAACATTGTTAGCTAATATTAGGATTTTATTATTTGTATAACCCTTATAAAATAATAATATAAATAAAATTAAACATATAGGTACCATATAAGTTACAGCATATGGTTGTATATCTGTTAAAAGATTATCTTTTGATTTATATGTATAGATATACCCTCTAATATCATTATCGCTATAGAACGGTACAAGATATAATAGACTACTATTTGTTTTAAAGAATTTCGATTCTGTAACCCTCTCAGAATTTATTTTATCGATAATCGATTGATTAAATTCACTATAAAATTCTTGACTCCCTAGATGGAAAACCGATTCTCTTCTATCAAGACTATAAATTCCTATAGAATTTTTATTAAACCCATAAGCGAAATAATTAAGTAGTAAGCTACTTAATTCGTTAGAATAATGAATATTGTTAAAATCAGATTCATTATCAAGGAAGATTAATAACGGTGAAGAATCTAGTGCTTCCTCTACAAATGAGTACCTATTTATAAGTATTTCGGCCATATTCTGCTCTGATTTTTCTATGTATTTAATATAGGCACTATAGTTGACATATGCAAAATAACCTAAGGAAAAGCTTACTAAAAGAAATATGATCATTATTTTGTATCTACAGTTGTAACAAAAATTAATCATAAGATTACCCCCTGCAGAAATTACTATAATTTACATATTTTCTCCATAACTTTCTAAATTCCTTTATAGAAATGTGTCATTTATTAGATTATTTATTGGTAACCCAGCAGTACCGTTTAAATCAAGTTTACTCCAATTCCCCGATATGTATTGATAATACCCAACACTAGCAACCATTGCTGCATTGTCAGTACACAGTTCAATAGGAGGGATAGTAAGATTTATTTTGAGTTCCTTACATTTATTTTCTAGTGAACCCCTTAATTCTGAATTAGCAGCAACCCCACCCGCAATAATTAGATGATCTACTTTCTTTTCTTTAACTGCACTTATTGTTTTATTAACAAGTACATCTATGACAGCCTCTTGAAAACTGGCAGCCATATCTTCTTTGCTTATCTGTTCATTTTTTTGCTCGGCATTATGAACTGCATTAATTACTGCTGATTTTAGACCACTAAAACTAAAGTCATATTTATTATCCAATCGTGCTCTTGGTAACGGTATTTTAGGTTCTCCTTTTTGAGCAAGTTTGTCAATATGCGGACCACCTGGGTAAGGTAGGTTTAGAATTCTTGCTACCTTATCAAATGCCTCACCAGCTGCATCATCTCTTGTTTGCCCAAGTATCTCGAAATTCAGGTGATTATCCATATATATGATCTCAGTATGCCCTCCTGAAACTACTAATGCTATTAACGGAAATTTTAGAGGCGTTACTAAATGATTAGCGTAGATATGCCCAGATATGTGATGAACACCTATTAGAGGAATTTTTAACACAAAAGATAGTGTCTTTGCCGCTGCTAAACCTACTAGTAATGAACCAATTAATCCAGGACCATACGTCACGGCAATAGCGGATATTTCATTTAATTTTAATCCCGCATCTTTAAGAGCCTGCTCAAGCAGGATATTAATTACTTCTACATGCTTCCTCGAAGCTACCTCTGGAACAACCCCCCCGAACCGTTTATGAATTTCTATCTGTGAAGATATCACGTTCGCTAATATTTTTGTTCCATCTTCCACTATAGCTACCGCTGTTTCATCACAACTGGATTCGATAGCTAGAATATAAATTGGAGCTTGTATATTTTCTTCACTAATCTTTTTAAATTCAATTTTCATATCACGTTCCCAGTTTGTTATCATAATTCCACCCACATTATCTTTGCATCTTCAGTCGGATTAATATAATAGTTCTTTCTAATACCATGTTCAATAAAATTCAATTTATTATATAGTTTTATCGCTATTTTGTTTGATGTCCTAACTTCTAAAGTCATTCTTTCAGCTCCATGTAATTTAGCTATACCCATTAAATGTCTCATGGCTAGTTCTCCTATATTTAGACCTCTTGCTTTTGGATGAACTGCAACATTAGTTATATGCGCCTCATCTATAATAATCCACATTCCTGTGTACCCAATAATCTCTCCCCCGAGTTCAATAACACTATAGTATGCGAGTAAATTATTACAGAACTCCTCCATAAATGTTTCTCTTGACCAAGGTGATGAAAATGATTCTTTTTCGATCTCCAAAATTTTATCTATATCATCTTTTGTAGCCCTTCTAATATTTAATTGCCCATTAATCATGGCTTTTCTATCCCTTATTAGATAATTTTATCAATTTTACTTCGGCCTCTACTAATTGCAAATATTCTGGGGCAAAATTATATATATTCTCTTTACAACCGGTTCCGAATTGTTCCATCGCCAAAGCCCCCACCATACTTGGTCTTGGAATATTAAATACTATAGAACTGAAAGTAATCTGTTTGTCAAATTGCTTAAGAAGTTCATAATGTTGAGAGATATCATCACCAACAAATATGACTCGTTCATTGTTTTTTAATAAAATATCGACCCATTCCGACAAAAGAATTATACAATCTTGACTAATATTAGTTAGCTTATCGTTTATATTTTTATATAGTCCCGTATATACTTGTCCCCTGCGAGCATCAATTATAGGAGAAATTACTCCGTTAAAATCACGATGTGAATATGCCATTGCAGCCAAAGTAGAAACTCCAACTAGTGGTATATCTAATGCCCAAGCATATGTCTTGGCTGTAGTAACTCCTATTCTTAATCCAGTGTATGATCCCGGACCCTTAGCTACTGCAATCAAGTCTATATCTTTTGGATTCCATTCTACGTCAGTGAAAAGTTGATCTACTATTGGCATTAACTTAATTGAATGATTCCTTTTAAGGTTAGATATTGTTTCTGCGTAAACCTTTTCCTCATCCATTAATGCAACTCCCAATACAGATGTCGAAGTGTCAATCGCTAAAATTTTCATTCAAATTAAACTCCTCGCATATTCGTTCTAAAAAGTCACCGTGCGGTTCCATTAAAATATTACGAATATCTTTATCAACTATCTCAAACCTTATATTCAGATAATCAGCTGGTAAAATATCCTTTATAATTGATGCCCATTCGATAACGGTTATTCCGTCACCATAGAAATACTCTTCAAAATCAATATCGTTGAAACCATCTTCCAACCTGTAGACGTCCATATGATACAACGTATACTTTCCATAATACTCCTTTATAATTGTGAAAGTAGGACTATTCACAATATCATTCACACCTAATCCCTTTGCTAATCCTTGAGTAAAAGTGGTTTTCCCAGCACCTAAGTTCCCTTCAAGTGTAATAACGTTTCCAGGACTTAAGTAGTTAGCCAATTTGCTTGCAAATTGTTGGGTATGTATGGTGTTATTTAATTTATAACTATAATTTTTATTCATAAAATCACCCTTATTTAACCTAATTATTTTGGTAACTTATATCAATAACACTATTTAAATAAAACTCGCAACTTAAAGGTTACGAGTTGTTATATCTAAGTTAATTATAAACACATTCTTAAAATATTTGCTACATCTTGTTGATTCAATTCCTTAAATCCGCCGATTGTTTTTTTATTTACCGCTTTAATAGACATTAAATCTATAAACTCATCATTAATATTATAATCACTTAACTTCATCGGGGCACCAAGCCGATTGAAAAATTGTTGAGTTTTCTCTATGCCTTCTAAAGCTATTTCCTTATCAGTCTTTCCATCTGAATATACTCCCCATACCTCGATAGCATATCTTTTAAACTTATCTACCCCTTCATCTACAACGTAACTCATCCACGACGGAATAATAATCGCTAATCCTCCACCATGTGGAATATCGTATATGGCACTCAATTCGTGTTCTATAGCATGGGAAGCCCAATCACCTGACATACCCATTTTAACCATTCCATTTAGAGCCATAGTTCCTGATAGCATTATATTTGAGCGTGCACTATAATCTTCCGGATTATATAATACAGTTTCTGCATTATCAATTACAGTTCGAAGTACTGACTCGCAAAGTTGATTTTGCAAAGGAGTGTTTTTTGTATGACCAAAATACTGTTCAAAAACATGTGCCATAATGTCAACAATTCCGTTAACTGTTTGTTCTTTTGAGACTGTATATGTATAAGTTGGGTCTAATATTGAAAACTTAGGATATAAATAGATACTTCCTGTTCCACGTTTTTCTTTTATGTCCCAGTTAGTTACCACAGAGTTACCATTCATTTCAGAGCCAGTTGCAGCTAATGTTAAAATTGTTCCAAGTGGCAAGGCATCCTTTATTGCATTTTTTCTAGTATAAAAATCCCAAACATCACCATCATATTTTGTTCCCGCACAGATTGCTTTAGAAGCATCAATTACACTACCCCCTCCGACTGCAAGAACTATCTCAATTTTCTCTTTTTTGCAAATCTCAATTCCTTTTTTTACCGTTCCTAGTCGCGGGTTAGGTTCAACCCCACTTAATTCAAAGATACTGCATTTTTCTTTTAAAAGTAACTTTATTATATCTAATAACCCACTTTTCTTCGCGCTACTTCCTCCTGTAACAACCAATACTTTGGTACCATATTTAACAATTTCCTCTGTCAAATTATTTATTTGGTCTTTACCAAAAAAAATTTTTGTTGGATTATGAAAAATAAAGTTTTCCATTAATTACACCTCTTTTTACCATTTAGCAAATCCATTAACTATTATAATATAAAACAATAAAAAACATCAAAATTTCTTTTGATGTTAAAAGTTTTATATTGAGCACTCTTTCAGGCACACTGGTTTTCTAAAACTTAGATGTATTTTCAACGTTGTACTCGAAATTTTATATGGAGCGGGTGATGGGAATCGAACCCACGCTATCAGCTTGGAAGGCTGGAGTTCTACCATTGAACTACACCCGCACAAATTACTTTAAATTATTAAAAAAATGGTCGGGATGACAGGATTTGAACCTGCGACCCCCTGGTCCCAAACCAGGTGCTCTACCAAGCTGAGCCACATCCCGATAATATTATAATATGAAATTTTATATGGTGCACCCTCTTGGGCACGCTGATTTCATTTGAACCGGATGTTAATTCGACGTTGTACAAATGAGTTTAATATGGTGCGGTCGGCGAGACTCGAACTCGCACGGTCAATGACCACTACCCCCTCAAGATAGCGTGTCTGCCAATTCCACCACGACCGCTAAGTGGAATGTTAAATCGTCGTAGTTCTCGAAATTTAATATGGTGCACCCTTTCGGGCACGCTGATTTCATTTGAGCTAGAAGTTAAATCTACGTAGTACAAATGAGTTTAAAATGGTGCGGGTGAAGGGATTTGAACCCCCACGCCTAAGCGCTAGATCCTAAGTCTAGTGCGTCTGCCGTTCCGCCACACCCGCATTTATATATGGTGAGCCATACAGGATTTGAACCTGTGACACCCTGATTAAAAGTCAGGTGCTCTACCGACTGAGCTAATGGCCCATAATGGCTGGGCTAGCTGGATTTGAACCAGCGCAATGACGGAGTCAAAGTCCGTTGCCTTACCGCTTGGCTATAGCCCATTATATGGGGCGACCAATGGGTCTCGAACCCACGAATGCCGGATCCACAAACCGGTGCGTTAACCCCTTCGCCATGGTCGCCATATTGTTAATTTAGAAGTGGCGGAGCTGACGGGATTCGAACCCGCGATCTCCTGCGTGACAGGCAGGCATGTTAGGCCTCTACACCACAGCTCCACATTCTATAACTAAACAATTGGTGGACGATGACGGGATCGAACCGCCGACCCCCTGCTTGTAAGGCAGGTGCTCTCCCAGCTGAGCTAATCGTCCATGAAACAAAAATTATAACACCATATTATCTTACTTCTATTCTAGTAGTGGTGACCCGTAGGGGACTTGAACCCCTGTTACCGCCGTGAAAGGGCGGTGTCTTAACCGCTTGACCAACGGGCCTCACAGTGGCGGAGAGAGAGGGATTCGAACCCTCGCTGGATATAAACCCACTAACGGTTTAGCAAACCGCCCTCTTCGGCCTCTTGAGTATCTCTCCAAATGGCTCCTCGTGCAGGACTCGAACCTGCGACAACTCGGTTAACAGCCGAGTGCTCTACCAACTGAGCTAACAAGGAATAATGATAAAAGCGACTTTTATAGGTTATCACATTTAAATATATCTGTCAATATTCTTGTTTGTAAATCACAATAATTCCAATTTACCTAAACACTTGCTACACCTATATTTCTTATGATTTATCTTTCTCTTACGATGATATATTTGCTTACAGTTTTTGCACATTAGTTGATAGTTAGTCTGTATTTTATTATTGCTTATTAACGGTTTTGAATAACGAGTCCCTTTTACTTGTAATAAAGTATTTTTAAAATCCTTATCCTTGTGCCTATATCCCTTTCCTAGTATGTGTAGATGATAATGGCACAATTCATGCTTAATAATATTTATTAGCTCTTCTAGCCCATAAACTTCCAAAGCCTTTTTATTAAATTCCAAGTTATGGGTTGATGTAAGGTATCTTCCTCCCGTAGATCTAAGACGAAGATTAAAAGTAGCATTGTGAGCGAAAGGTTTGTTAAAAAATTCTATTGAAACTTTATTTACTAAATCATTTAATTCACGGTCATCCATAACAAACAATCCTTATAGCTTTATTTTAAAAATTGAAAAACTTATTTTTTCATTGTAAGTGCTATTCTTTTCTTAATGGAATCTATGCTTAAAATCCACACATCTATTATATCACCAACTGAAACAATTTCTAAAGGATGCTTTATATATTTTTCACTCATTTCAGATATATGAACTAGACCATCTTCCTTTACCCCGATATCAACAAAAGCACCAAAATCAACTATATTGCGAACCGTTCCCTTTAAAGACATCCCTATTTCTAAATCATCAATTTTCATAATATCTTTTGACAAAATCGGTTTGGGTAACTCATCTCGAGGGTCTCTTGATGGTCTAATTAGACTTTCGACAATATCCTTTAATGTTGGTAAACCAATACCTATTTTAGAGCTTATTTCCTCTAAATCCATTGCTAGTAAATGTTTTTTTAGAATATCAGTACCGATATCACTAAATTCTAAACCTGCATTTTTTAACACTGCATGCGTTGCGGAGTATGACTCAGGGTGAATAGGTGTTCTATCTAAAGGATTATCTCCATCAATTCTTAAAAAACCTGCTGCCTGTTCAAATAACTTTGGACCAAAGCGTGCTACCTTCTTTAGTTCCTCACGATTATTATATCTACCATTTTGTTCACGATAATTTATTATGTTTTTAGCCAGCGATTTGTTCATTCCAGAAACATATTGTAATAATGACATAGATGCCGTGTTAACATCCACACCAACATAGTTAACAACCGACTCAACTACTTGAGTTAAGCTATCTTCTAGTTTTTTTTGTGATACATCGTGTTGGTATTGTCCAACTCCGACAGATTTCGGATCTATTTTAACTAACTCAGCTAATGGATCTTGCAATCTTCTGGCAATAGAAATCGCACTTCTCTCCGAAACATCTAAATCTGGAAATTCCTCTTTTGCAATTTTCGAAGCAGAATAAACACTCGCTCCAGCTTCACTTACAATAATATAATATAGTTCCTTTGGATGCTCCTTTATTAACTCTACAACAAATTGTTCTGTTTCCCTCGAAGCTGTTCCATTACCAATTACAATTAATTCTATATTATGTTTTTCGATTAATTCCTTTACTTTTTCCTTTGCTTCTTCCACCTTGCTTTGAGGTGGTGTTGGATAAATTATGTCGATATATTCAACCTTTCCAATCGCATCTATAACTGCTATTTTACATCCTGTCCTAAAAGCGGGATCTATCCCTAGTACAGTCTTATTTTTAATAGGTGGTTGTAAGAATAATTGTCTTAAATTCGCAGAAAAAATGTGAATCGCCTGTTTTTCGGCTTTTTCTGTAAGAATTTGTCTAACCTCCCTTTCTACGGAGGTTGAGATCAAGCGTTTATAGCTATCTTCCACTAAAACCTGAAGGTGATCTGGTAAAATTGAATAATTCATAAAGTGTTTGAATTTCCTTTTTATCCCATCAATTATTATATTTTCTTCTAGTTGAATTTTAACTTTTAGAAAATTTTCTTTTTCTCCACGATTAATAGCTAAAACGCGATGATGTCTAATGCTACTTACCGGCTCATTATAATCGTAATACATTTCGTATACACTTTCTTCATTTTGCTTACTTGCTTGAACAGTAATAACACCTTTTTTTAAGGTTTCTTCTCTGACCCAGTCCCTAACAATTGGATCGTCAGAAATCATTTCTGCTATTATATCTTGCCCACCTTTTAAAACATCTTCAACTGAAAATAATTCCTTTTGTTCAGAAATATAATTACTCGCTCGCTTAAGAATTTCCTCATAGTTAATAGTTTCATCCAGTAATAAGTTAGAGAACGGTTCTAACCCTTTCTCTTTTGCAACGCTTGCTCTAGTTCTTCTTTTTGGTTTAAAAGGTCGATAAATATCTTCGAGTTTTTGGAGTTTTGTAACACCTTCTATTTCTTTCTTTAATAAATCCGTTAATTTCCCCTGCTCTTCTATTAAATGTAAAATTTCTTGTTTTCTTTGATGTAGACTCCTTAAATAAGTTATCCTTTCAGATATATCTCTCAATATGTCTTCATCTAGGGAACCAGTCATCTCTTTACGGTATCTCGCAATAAAAGGGATGGTGCTGCCCTCGTCTAAAAGTTTAATTACTTGCTCGACCTGATTTTTTTTTAATTTTAATTCCTTAGAAATTTGGTCAGTCATAAATTGTAGTTGTATCATATAGTCCTCCAGAATATCAAATCTATGTATAATGTATAATCTAAAAATAAAAAAGAAGGAAATATACCCTCTTTTGTTAAAAGCTTATCAAGCCTAAACTAATTTGTAAAGACTCATTTATTTTTTGCATTAACTCATCGTCTAAATTAGTTATCTTATCAGTTAGTCTCTGTTTATCAATGGTACGTATCTGTTCCAATAATATAACTGAATCCCTTTCAAAACCGTAACTATTAGCCTCAATTTCTACGTGTGTTGGTAGTTTTGCCTTTTGTATTTGAGCTGTAATTGCTGCAACTATAACAGTAGGACTAAATCTATTCCCAATGTCATTTTGTAAAATTAGAACTGGTCTTATACCGCCTTGTTCTGACCCTACAACAGGAGATAAATCAGCAAAAAATACATCGCCACGTTTTACAATCACTATTTACACCCCACTAACTAGGCGATCGACAGCAGAGTCAGCTTCTTCTTCTAATAAAAAAGATTCAGATGCAAGGTTAAGATTAATATTAGCCATTTCCATATATCCCTTTTGCATTTTTTCCCGAATAGTTTTTTTCTTTCTTTCTAACAAGTATAGTCTCATTGCATCTCTTATTAATTCACTTCTGTTTAATTGTTCACTCTCAACTACTCCATCAACTTCTTGTAGCAGATTCTGAGGCAGACTAATCATAATGCGTTTTGTATTACCACCGGCCACTATCTTACACCTCCATCAAGACTACGTAAAATAAAATGGTATAATAATTACATTATACCGATATATCTTAATAAATATACTATACTATTATAAATTGTTATAGAAAATCATCTATCATTATTATTATACTTTATATATACCTAAATTTCCTTTAAGTAAATTATTCCTAATCGAATATTAAAAAACATTTCAATATTTAGGATAGCATTAAAAACCAATAAAATCAATAAAATATCACTATTAATCATATAACTCATTCACTATTTCTATGATCTTACCGTTCTGTTTATATACCCTGGGTATCCTTTTACCCAAAACTGTAACTAACTCGTAATTAATTGTCTCTAGTAGCTTTGCGTTATAATCCATAGTTATTTGCTGCCCATTCTGAGACCCAACAATAATTATTTCATCCCCTATTTGAACATTACTAATCCCAGTTACATCTACCATTGTTTGGTCCATACATATTCTTCCTATAATTGGAGCTTTAACTCCATTTACTATAACATTCCCTTTATTTGATAACTTTCTTGAAAAACCATCTGCATAACCTATCGGCAAAGTTGCTACAACAGTCTCTTTGTTCGCTTTAAAAGTTGCTCCATAACTTACTGTCTGCCCAGGTTTAATTGTTTTCAAATATATAACTTCTGTCTTAACTGACATTACTGGTTTCAGGTCTTCATCCATCAATTCAACTTCCTCTGACGGTGATAATCCGTATAAACCAATTCCAACCCGAGCCATTGACTGTGGCAAATCAAATAAATCAATTGCTGCAGCTGAATTAGATGCATGGATAAAAGGTATTTTGAAATATTTTTCTAGTTTATCAACAACTTCTTTAAAACTATTAAATTGCACTAATGTATAGGATTTATCTCTCTCATCTGCAGTCGCAAAATGAGTATATACTCCCTCTAAATTGATATGCTTTGTTTTTTTTATATAATCAATAAAGATATCAATATCCCCAGGATTTAAGCCAATTCTTCCCATACCAGTATCTATTTTTAAATGAACATTTAGTTTCTTTCCTAAATACTCCCCAACTTCTTCTATTTGTTTCAGAGCATCAACAGTATACGTTGTCAATGTAATATCATATTTATAAGCTAACTCTATCCCATGCTTTGGGGTATATCCCAATATTAAAATCTTATCTAATATACCCGCTTTCCTTAATTGTATAGCTTCATCTAAAAAGGCAACAGCAAAAGATTTTACCCCTAGTGATTGTAAGTGATTTGTAACTGGTATTGCACCATGCCCATATGCATCAGCCTTAACAACCGCCATTATCTCTATTTTATTAGTTAATTTTTTTTTAAAGAAATTAAAGTTATGTGTTAGTGCGTCTAAATCTATTTCTACAACTGTTGGTCTAAAGAACGATTTTGTCATAGTTGGTTCAACGCCTTTAATGTTTTTTTTTATTTCTTTTTAGTAAATCTATTTGCTTATTTAAATCCTCAATAAATTCATCGGATACCATTAACGGAGTTTTCTTTCCATCTACAATAAAAAAAAATCTCAAATCATAGGTTTGTTCAATGTTTGCAAATGAAACTTCATTTTTACGACCATTCTTTTCTATTATTAGATGAGTTTTAGTAAGTGTATACCTCGGTTTAACTATTAACTTATATATAACTGGAGTTATAGATAAAACTAATATACCGCTCGTAATCGCTCCTATTTTAAACATATTTTCTGAAAAATCATAAATTATACTTAGTAAAAATAAAAATATAACAAAAATAACAGTTTCTATAATCTTGACTTCCCTTGGTTTTCGTAAAAGACTTGTAAAGTAACTAGGATATTCTTCTCTAAGTATATTCAATATAAACTACACCTCTATTTTTTATCTAATTATTTATTTTAACAATATTTTATATATATTAAAAGAGCAACTTACTAATACTTCTAAATAAAAAACTAGATGTAAGAAGTTGATTAATTGTTCTAAGCCCCGGAAAGAGTCAAAACTCATTCCGAAGCTTAAAATTTTATTAATACATTTAACTATTTACCAGTTTGACCAATTACCGACTTTGCAACAATAACCATTTCATCAGTTGGTAAATCACCTGTTAATTTGAAATCCACCCCATTATAGGTCCATGCCAGTGTTCTTATCTCATTCATCTCAGTAATTAATCCTATTCCATACCCTAAGTCCACAATATCAGTTTGAGACATTTCTGGAGCACTAGCCATTATTGCTTTTGATCTTGACTCAATTAGGTTGAAATTATATTCACCTGTATATTTTATAACGATTTCAGTTCCGTTATCATTTCTAATAATTTTTGGAGTATTTTTTGTCAACCCATCTGGTAAATAAGCCGGCTCAATAATTCCAAAATTACTTTCCTCATTATTGGCAAATACTGGTAGTAAATTTAAATCCCAACCTACTAAGTTTCTTTCCACGCTAAATGCATCGTCATCGAAAGTACAATCAAACTCAAATTCATTAAAGACAATTTCTACTAGCTTTGTTTGATTTGGATCGAATACTAAAACTTTAATAGGGCGTAAGTCTTTGTCCAACCATATTTTCTGCATACTTAATGTTTTATTTTCATAATTAGCCTTTACTTCATAGATATAAAAATCCTCTTCAGTAGAAAACAATCGTTCTTTATCATCAATTATAGATGATACTAAAGAATGAAACAAATAAACTGCTCCATTTGATTCTGGCCAATCACTCTTAAACCTATAGCTTTTATTTAATGATGGTTCTAAGACAAAAACTCCTTCATTATTTTTTAAAATTATTTGGGTCACGTTTGTATTGATATTACTTAAAGCAATACGATAATAGTCTGGTTGTTTATACCAAACTTCAACATTATATTCTTGCGGAGACTCTCCTGACTCAATCGTCATTGCTCCAACGGCTTTATAACTTTTAAGTGTTTCCAAGTTTGCTTCTAAATCCCCTATTATATCCTCTGAACTTTTTTGCCCACAACCACTCATAAGTATAAGCATCATAGCCAGTAAAATTAATAAATACTTTCTTTTAAACATATCACTTTCCCCCTATTTATATGACAGTTGATAAAAACCATGTCAATTACCCAGGAAATGTGTCGAAAATTAATCTACGTGATTTGAAATTAAACGATATATTGCTGGTCCGATATTATTAACAACCTCTGATGCAAGTACGCTATGATTAGATACTGAATTAGCAACCAAGCTACCTGACAGCCCATGGATATACACCGCAATTATGATAGCTTCTGTAATTGGTAGTTTTTGAGATATATATCCTGTTATCATTCCAGACAGAACATCTCCAGTGCCACCTTTTGCTAGTTCAGGTCCCCCCGTTTGATTAATATATACTTCTCCGTCTGGTGTAGTAATAATCGTGTTTGCACCCTTCAAGACAACGTAAATTCCATAGTTTATTGCTAAGTCTTTTGCTACAGTTACCCTGTTTTGCTGTACATACTCAATGCTTCTTTTTATTAATCTAGTCATCTCTCCTGGATGTGGGGTTAATATTGTCGGATACTTTCTATTGTTTAGAACATTAAGGTTATTACTTAAGATATTCAGCCCATCTGCATCAATAAGTAATGGATTTTCAAATTTATCAAGAATACCATGTAATAGGTGTTCCCCCTCATCCCAACAACCAATTCCCATACCAAAACTTATGGCACTATATGTATTGATATTATCACTAAGAATTTCTAGGCTATCCAGTGAGATATTGCCAGAACTTTGTTCGGGTAATCCTATGTGAATTGCTTCTGGAATATAATCAAAAATCAAAGATTGAATTGATTTAGGAACAGCTATTGTTGCCAATCCCGCACCTACAGATAAAGCTGCTTTTGTAGCTAATGCCGGAGCCCCTGGCATGTTTTTCGAACCTCCAATTAATAATGCATGCCCATAAGTTCCCTTGTGACTTATTAAGGAGCGAACTGGAAGTAAATTTTTAACCATTTCAGAGGTTATTAGATTATTCTTTAAATTCAACTTATTTATAATAATTGGTGGTATCGAAATATCTTCTATTAATAATTCTCCAACATAACCTGCCCCTGGATATAATAGTTGACCTACTTTTGGCAGTGTAAAAGTAATTGTAATCTCTGCTCTAAAAGCATTTTCTTCTACTTGCCCGTTATTACAATTAACACCTGTTGGTATATCTACTGCAACCCTAAGTATATCTAATTGGTTGGCGTATTCAACGATTGCTTTATATGGGTCTCTTAACTTACCATTAATTCCTGTACCTAACATAGAGTCGATTATAACATCGGCATTAGCCATACTCTCTTTTAGAGTATCGAAATTTTCATCACTCCATACTTTTAACTTATAGCCGCATTTTATTAGTGAATATAAATTAGTTTTACTCTCTTGTGATAACCTATTTTCATCACCTATAAGCCAGGTTTCAACATTATACCCAGAATTCCCTAAATGTCTTGCAATTACAAAGCCATCCCCTCCATTATTACCATGTCCAGAAAGTACAATAACTGATGAGATTAACTCTTTCCGAACTCTCTCTCTTATCTTTCTACTAACAGAAGCACCAGCATTCTCCATAAGTATTCCGTTTGATATGCCTATTTTTTCTACAACTTCTTTTTCAATATCACGCATTTCTTCTGCAGTTACTAAAAACACATTTCCTCCTCCTTGCTTGCTATAAATATATGTATGTCCGATTATGACAAGATATGCAAGTTGTCTATATCAACTCTATAATTACTTCTGCAAGAGCTAGCTCGTTTGTATGCGATATACTGATATGATATACAAGTTTATTTTTTTTAGAAAACTCTTTATTAATCTTAACAAAGGGACTCCCATTTATAGAATTTAATATTTCTATGTCCTTCCAGCCAAGTTGAGCTCCGATACCCACCCCTACAGCCTTAGATACAGCTTCTTTTCCAGCAAATCTTCCAGCAACATATTCTATTTTTTTAGTATTTTTTAATATAAAATATTGTTCCATCTCTTTAATCGTTAAAATTTTATTTAAAAAAACCTTTTCTTTTCTTTCAAGTATTTTCTTTATACGTTTTATTTCAACCAGATCAATACCTATTCCATAAATCATAAAGTTGCTCCAATCATTTTTTCTTAACCTCTTAGATAAGTTAAGTGATATTTTCTACTTTTTTATTCTTTATCCTTTTATTATCTTTCTCTAATTTCAAAATAAAAAGACTGTTTTTATTCCAAACAGTCTGAGAAAAACCCAAAATACCTAGTTTTAATCTAAAATATTAAAATATCTTAAGCTTCCCTTTTACTTCTTTTAAAATAACCTAAAAGTAATACAATCACCACTATAGCTATCGGGATAGCAAGTTCAGATCCTGAAAATTGAGAAAAAACTTTATCATGCATCCATATATCTTCTACAATCATTTTCCCAGCAGTGTATGCAATAACTCCTGATCCGATATAAATTATAATAGGGAACCTATCAATAAACCGAAGTATAATACTACTACCCCATACGATTATTGGAATACTTATTAATAAACCTAAAATAACTAGTAATATGTCCCCTCTTGCTGCACCAGCAATAGCCAATATATTATCAATACCCATTAACAAGTCAGCAAAAATTATCGTTTTAATTGCTTCCGAAACATTTTTCCCAGAATTGACCTCTTCATGTTTACTATTATCAATTAATAATTTATAAGCAATCCAGATAAGCAGAACTCCACCCACAAATTTTATTAATGGAATTTTTAGAATGTAGATAGCAATAACCGTCATTCCTGCCCTAACAATAATTGCCCCCACAACACCCCAAAATATCGCTTTTTTGCGATGCTCTTGAGGTAATTTCCTTGTAGCCAAAGCAATTAATATAGCATTATCTCCGCCTAATACAAGATCTATTAGAACTATGCTTAATAATCCGCTAATAAATTCAGAAGTAAATATTTCCATCTAAAAATTCCCCCATAGTTTATATTAATTTAAAAATTAAAAAATAAAAAGACCTTTATCAATTAAGATAAAGGTCTTGCCAACAACATAATTGAGTTGCTAACAAAGCCGAGGATAAACTCCCGTGTTGACGACTTTGTCACTTAATAGCTACTCCCCTTTAATAATAGAAGATTATCATTATGACTATACAATGTCAATTAATATAATAATAAATGGTACACTTTCTAAAAATAATTATTATTTCTCTTCAATCTCTATTTTTTCCATATATACTTCTTCAAGCGGATTACTTAATTCCCCTGTTTGTGAATATCCTACTTCTACTTTTGCAATCTTATTGACTGTATCCATTCCCTCAATAACCTCGGCAAATACTGTATAATTAGGTTGACGATTAAGTAATTCACTATCATTGCCAGAACATATAAAAAACTGACTTCCATTTGTATTTGGTCCAGAATTAGCCATTGCTACAATACCCGGTCTATATTTTTTAAAAGGTGGAAGTTCATCTTGAAAAGTGTAACCCGGTCCACCATAACCATTTCCCGAAGGACAACCCGTTTGTATCATAAACGACTCTATTATTCTGTGAAAAACAATATTGTTATAATAATCTTCCTTTGCTAAGAAAATAAAATTGCTTACTGTTAGTGGTGCAGAAAGTGAAAATAATTCCAGTTTTATAATACCTTTATTTGTATGGACTATTGCAAAGTATTTTTTACCTTCCTCTACTAACACTTCAGGTGGTTTAAGATATTCTTTCTTACTCATAATTAACTTCCTCTCGACTATCATTTTGGTCAATAAATATTATATCAATATCTAGTTTAGAATATAACCCAGATGTTTTAAAATTTGAAAAGATTGCAATATTTATAATAAATACTTTACAATAGTATTAGCTTTTTTAAATAATTAAATCCCAATATCTTTAGCAACCACTTATTCTAATAATAACTCTATTGAAAGGAGTTTTAAAATTGTCTGAGCAACATTTAACTCGTTTTGGAGTTTCTATGGATAAAGAGCTTTTAAATAAGTTTGATAAACTAATCGAGAATAAGGGCTACAAAAACCGTTCTGAAGCTGTTCGAGATTTAGTTCGAGAAGCTTTAGTAAAACAAGTATGGGAGGAAAAAAACCAATATGTAGCTGGTAGTATCCTTATCTTTTATGATCATCACCAAAACCATTTAATTGAGGAGATTACCGATATTCAGCATAATTACCACGATCAAATTTTAGGAACTATGCACTTCCATATTGATAAACATAATTGTCTAGAACTAATAATCATAAAAGGAAAGGCAAATGAGTTACAACTCCTTAGTGATCAGATCATTAGTTTGAAAGGTGTTAATTATGGTAAATTTACTGTTTCCCCTATTGAAAATGTTTGATATGATTGGCTAGATTTTTATAATTTAAAATTATCAATAATATCTTTATTTAACTCTTCTGAAATATTTGCTTGAGATTCAGCTACTTTGGAGACCTCCTCAATTGCAGTAGCAGTCTGACTAACATTATCATAAATCTCCTGCGATCCTAAATTTGATTCCTCTATCGCACCTGCTACCATTTCTAACGATAAATTAAATTGTTCTATATTATTTCTTATCTCAACAGCTCTATTTTTATAATCATTTACTAATATCTCTACAGTTCGAGCATCTTTTTCATATAACTCACCGGTTTCTATTAAACCTTCGTAATTGACTATTACATCTTTTTCGATGAATTCTATTAACCCCTTGGAACTATTAGCTATATCATCAAAAGCAGCTTTTACCTCTAATATTACTTTTTTAATATTATTTACCGTTAAAGAAGATTGTTCTGCAAGTTTTTTCACTTCATCAGCTACAACAGCAAATCCTTTCCCGTGCTCCCCTGCACGTGCCGCCTCGATAGAAGCATTTAATGCAAGAAGATTAGTTTGGTCAGCTATACTTGAGATATCGTCTGCCATCGTCCCTATTCCATCTACTATTTTCCCCTTTTCAATTGCTTGATGGATCTCTGACAATTTTTCTTGATTTAAAATTTTTAATTTTATTTTGGAATTATTTCCTTCATTTTTCATCTTTTCTGCTCTAAATTTTATTTCTTTTACAATATTGCTACCCTCAACTGACTTCTCATCCAATATATTAGCTTGTTCAAGAATTTGATTACTTGATAAAGACATTTTATTTACTGAATTATCTATCTCCTCGCTACCTGCAGCAATTTGTTGAACATTACTATTAATGTTTTGGATTTGAGCGCTCACTTCTTGAACTGTCGCACTAAGTTCCTCACTTAATGAACTTACTTCCATGCTACGATCAGAGAAACTAATAAGTAGATTCTTTAATTTAACATTAATATTATCAAAAGCATTTACGATCTCTCCAATTTCATCTTTTCTGTTTAAATATTTTTGTGATAGTCTATTTGAAAAATCACCAGAGGCCATACTATTTGCATGTTTTACTGTCATCTTTAGAGGACCAGTTAGACTAAAAGCTAATATACTATTAGATATTAAACCCATAATAATTATTATACCTATAATAATTAAAAAATTTATATATGAACTTTCATAATTATTTGCACTTTCATTTTTAAGAAAAGTAGCTTCACTAATATTAGTATCAATAATCTCACTTATAAAATTATTTAAACTATCAAATTTTTCTTCTAAATTACTATATGCTATATCTATGTTGCCAATATCGCTGCTGATAATGTGGGACATAGAATCTCTTTGTTCTGTAAATTGAATATAAGTATACTTAAATTCTTCCATTGTTTCCTTGGATTCTTTTCTTGGATTAGTAGCCTCGTATTGTTTAATTAAATTATCTATTGTTTTATCTATCTCAGATAATTCCTTTTCTGAATTAGCTATGATACTAACATCATTACTAACGGTTGATTTATACAGAAGATTGTTAACTTCTATCTGGGAGTAATTCAGATTCTTTTGAATTTCTGTAAGAATCAAATTAGTAGTAAACCCCTCATTATAAATCCGTTCAAGATTACTATTAATTTTATTCATATTGTTAGTGCTAATATAAGCCAGTATAAGTATTAAGGAAACAATAATCAAAAAATTTATTATTAACTTTTCCCTTAGTTTAATATTATAGAAAATATTCATATAACCCATACCCCTTCATCCCTTATTTAATTATAATGTTATCACTAAGGTACCGCTAAATCACTCTATATTTTTATTATTTCAAACTTTGACTATAAATTCCCTTTCCTTATAATACTTTAGTTATTATATCTACCTTTTCTACCATTTTGAAATCTGTGCCCTCTTCCTAAACAAGGTGAACATTCATTACCGACTAGATTACATAAAACATAGTCCCCTCCATCAATTTTTAAAACCTTTCCATTAACTAAACTTTCTGCTAACTTTTTCTTACCATCATTATATAGTCTTTGAACAGTAGAACGTGCTACGCCCATTATTTCTGCGCAATCTTCTTGATCAAGATCTTCTAGGTCTATTAATCTTATTGATTCATACTCTTCTATAGTCATATTTATTTGTTGACTAAAGTGCTCCTTTTGACTTAATGGACCGTATAAATAAAATTGGGGAAGACCGCATACTCTCTTTTGCTTTCTTGGTCTTGACATTAATTAAACAACTCCATTCCAAATATTAGATAATATTTATGTATCTACTATAATTTAATTATATCCATAAAAAAAGGGCGATCTAATCACCCTTTTAATTAAATAATTTCTTCCTTTATCCACGACCTCGACCTAGTCCTCTATTTTGACCCCGTCCTCGACCTAGTCCTTGTCCTCGACCTAGACCAAGAGTTTGACCTTGAGTTTGACCTTGAGTTTGGTTGTCACTACTTGTTTGGGTATTGCAATTACCCATTCCTCTTCCTGTCTTAGGTCCCATTCCGGAAGGACCAGTAGCATTTCTACCAGGCATAATTGTTAACCTCCTTTTTTTGGGTTTATGTTTATTATACATTATTATGGGTATATGTCAATAATGTATAGACACTTTTTTAAAACCTATGACATCAACCTTTTTTCTCCCTTTAATTCCCTCAAGGTTTTAATATTTTGTGTTACTTCTATTGTGCCAATATACTTATTTTCTTTATCCCTTAATGCAAAATACTTTATATAAACAAACATCTCACCCATTTCAATCCAAAAATCTTCATAATCTTTCTTTCCCGACTTAAAATCCTCTAACATTTTATTAACAATGTGAATACTTGCTGGTGGATGACAATTCTGCACAGTTCTTCCTATGATGGCTTTTGTTCTGGTGAAAATTCTTTCTTCCCCATGCGAAAAATATTTAACTGTATCGTCTTTATCAATAAAGGTAACTTCTACTGGCAGCATATCTAATATTAAATCTAGTTGTTTAAACGAAAGAATTCCAGTTTCAAAATTCACATATCCATCTTTAATACCATCTCTCATATCTTTAGTACCTGCAATATCTACCCTATTTGGAAACCATTTACCCTCTTGTTTAACCAAGAAATACCCTATATCATCAATCTCTTGATATATTTTGTACCATTCATCCTCCGTAAAATAATCTAAGGTTAGTGGGAATAGGATATCTTTTTCCTTATAAATCATCTCAATCATCTTATTTACTATCTCTTCAATTCCGGCTATTGAAGTTTCTTTTTCCTCATTATTAGATAAAATTTTAATAGTATTTTTAATTCCATTTCTTATTTCATCGTCAACTCCCCACATTACTTGAGGTGGTGCATTTATTCCATACTTCTCAAGCAAGGGAAATATTAAATATTCTTTTATTTGATAATGCTTATCTATTCCCAAAAGTTGTTTAAAATCCTCTATTAACTTATTAGTATTCTCTTCATTGTTATTTGATTTATAATCATTTATATCTGGTTTTACCTTCTTATCTATTAAATCCTGAAGAGCTTTGTTTTCCAAGTCTAATGTATTTAATGGATGTCCTGCTATATCTAATGGTGAGCTCTCCCGATGAATTTCTTCAATTGAACCTTTGAAGACTGCTGCATGCACATCACATAAAGCCTGTATATTTTCTACTGGCATACCCTCCTTAATTAAAGCTTCTTCCATCTCAGAAATATCCGATGTTGTCACTCCCACAATAAGTTTTGCAAATTTACCTTTTACGTCATCTACGCTTTTACCATTATGTAATTCCGTAATTAATTCTTTTAGGATTTTCTGTTTTTGTGCTCTATTGTTAATATATTCACTCACAACTTGTCCTCCCTACGAATTATTTTCCACAATATAAAATTATTACATTATTAAACATTATTCAAGTACTAACAACAGTTTCATCATATATATTATTTTTATACATCTTTTAATAAACTTATGCATTTTGTTTTGAAGAATAGCATAATAACTTAAAGGAATTAGTTTTTTTTTGTTGAAAGAGTTTTTATGATCTTACCACTCTCTACTTAGGAGGAAAAAAATGTCTGATAATATTATTAACTCTGCTACACGTAGACTTTTCTATAGTTTAGGAACAATGCTTATTATAATTAGCATCTTGATAGCTGCGATATTACTTTTTGTATCTTTTGGTAAAGGTGCATCTTGGGAACGTGGTTTTACAGGTGTTATCCTTGCTATTATGAGCTTTATCTTAATCTGGTTATCCTCAATAAATAGAAAATCAATCACCACCACATGGTACGGTATTTTAGCTGGAATGATGACTTGGATGGTTTTAGGTGAAATATCCCATCAATTCGGATTTGCAAAAATAGAAGCAGAGCTTGGCTTTATTCTTTTAATTTACCTAACTGTAATTACTTCTATACTTTGGAAAAGAAATCTCTTACCTTGGGGAATTAAAGTTTATTCAACTTGTTTTTTATTAAACTGGTGGGGTCATTCTATATTATTAAACCAACACTTTTTAGAAGAAGCTCTTAATAATTCAATATTCTCAACTACTTATAAGATTACTGGCGGATTATGTCTGATTGGATTCGCATGGCTTATTTGGCGAATTATTAGAAAACCCGCTACTCGATCAGAATTAATATACTACGGACTATGGCTTTACGCCTTACTAGTCACTGGTATTGAAGGAATTACGGATATTACAAGCAACACCTTTGGACACTGAATATAACACATACTAAAAAACCTAGTCCGATTTTATCATGACTAGGTTTATTTAATTCTATTTAGTTTATATTTGTTCTTTTTTTACTCAACGGTCACACTTTTCGCTAAATTACGTGGTTTATCTACATCGTTACCACGTATTAATGCTGCATGATATGCTAACAATTGTAGTGGAATGACGGATAGCGCCGAAGTAAGTAATGGTAGTGTCTTAGGTATTGTTATAACATTATCTATCGCTTTTGTAAGCTTTTTATCACCTTCTAATACAATCCCTAACACACAAGCATTACGGGCTTTAACTTCTATAATATTACTTACCATCTTCTCATATATATCTTCCTGAGTTAATAAAGCAATTACTAGAACCTCATCAGTTATTAATGCTAATGTGCCATGTTTTAATTCTCCTGCTGGGTATGCTTCCGAATGAATATAGGATATTTCTTTTAACTTTAACGATCCCTCTAAAGAGACTGCATAGTCTAAACCGCGCCCAATGAAAAAAATATCTTGGTTGCTTGCAATATCCTTGGAAAATTCTTCTAATCCTACAATAGATTCTAATAGTCTTTCTGCTTGGGCTGGTAACTCTTTTATTGCTTGAACATAAGAACATACATCATTTTCATTTTGGGTACCTTTTATTTGCGACAAATATAATCCAAATAAATATAAAGCTATCAGTTGGGTTGTGTAAGCTTTTGTTGAAGCTACTGCAATCTCTAGCCCTGCTTTAGTTAGAATAACTTCATCGGCTTCTCTTGCAACTGAACTACCCTCGACATTAGTGATAGCTATAACCTTGGCGCCTAACCTTTGACTTTCACGCAAGGCAGCCAAAGTATCAGCTGTTTCTCCTGATTGGCTGATTACCATAACTAAAGTATTTTTCGATATTATTGGATTACGGTATCTATATTCTGAAGCAACATCCACTTCAACAGGTATTCTCGTTAAATGTTCGATAGTATATTTACCGACTAACCCGGCATGATACGCTGTTCCACAAGCAACTATATGAATTTTTTCAATTGATTTTATATATTCTTCCGTAAAACTAATATCCTTCGATAAATCCACCTTATTGGAACGATGATCTATTCTATTTATCAGTGTTTGACGGTAAGCACGAGGTTGTTCATAAATTTCCTTTAGCATAAAATGTGAAAATCCATCTTTTTCAGCAGTCTCAATATCCCACTCCACTTTAAATATGTCACGGACAAATGGTACGCCCTTAATAGTCATAAGTTGAATGTTATTAACCGTAATAACTGCCATTTCTCCATCATTTAAAATATAAAAATCCCTAGTGTAATCTATTAAAGCTGGTATATCAGAAGCTATAAAGTTTTCTTTATTACCAATACCGATAATTAAAGGACTAGCTAACTTTACTGCAATCAATTTATCCGGCTCATTCTTGTAGATAATGCCTAAAGCATAAGCCCCTCTCATCTTTTTAATAACTCTCTGTACAGTCGAAACTAAATCCCCATCAAACATATCAGCAAGTAGATGAGCTATTACTTCCGTATCTGTCTCTGATAGAAAGTTAATTCCTTTACTTTCTAGTTCTTCTTTAATTTCTTGAAAATTCTCAATAATACCGTTGTGGACAACAACAAACTCGTTTTTCCCATCTGCGTGGGGATGAGAGTTTGTATCAGAAGGGCTTCCATGTGTTGCCCAACGTGTATGCCCGATAGCTAAATTCCCCTTGACGGGTTTTTTCTCAATATATTCCTCTAATTTACTTATTCGTCCAACAGTTTTTCTTAATTGGATATGACCATCTTCATATATTGCTATTCCAGAAGAATCATATCCTCTATATTCTAATTTTTTTAATCCATTAATTATTATCTGTCTAGCATCACGGTTACCTATATAACCTACAATTCCACACATATATCTAATAGACCTCCCATTATTATGATGGAGGCAAAACTCTTTCTATCAGGGGACTGCCCCCGACATTCCATTTTGCTTTTCCTCTTTTTTTATCTACCAATTTTAGTTCACATGACAATAAATCCCTGTGTAAAGAGTTACCTCTTTATTTTCAGATTTATATTACGGTATTCATGTATACCGAAAGGCATCCGCCGATAATCTCGATTAACCTTTTCCTCGTCAACTACTTTATTATGTAGTCCAGGCGCTTTTTCTTGTATACATCTATCCTCCTTACTATATTATATTATAATTATTAGACTATTAAAAAATAAGATAGAATCATCATGATAATATCATGATAACTCTACTTTTACTATACTTGCAATTTCACCAATATATTCCTTTAATATTTCTAAATCTGGTCCTTCTGCCATTACACGAATTAAGGATTCCGTTCCAGATTGACGAACTAGTACTCTACCCTCGTCGCCTAGTTTGTCTTTAATTTCATTAATTACTTTATCAATTCTAGCATTATTATTATATTTGCTTTTATCTGCTACATATACATTCTCTAATATTTGAGGATACTTAGTCATTCCTCTGGATAGTTCAGATAATGACAATCCTTTTTCTTTTATTACATTTGCTAGCTGAATAGATGTTAAAATACCATCCCCTGTAGTGTTATAATCTAAAAAAATTATATGACCTGATTGCTCACCGCCTAAGTTTAATCCTTTATCTCTCATAGCCTCAATTACATACCTGTCTCCTACCGCGGTCTCTATACTGTGAAGTCCTAATTTCTCTACAGCCTTGTAATAGCCAATATTGCTCATAACAGTGCTAACAATAGTATTATCTTTTAACTTTTTTATTTCGGAAAGATATTGACCACATATTAACATTATATAGTCTCCATCGATTATATGACCAGTTTCATCTATAGCTATTAATCTATCTGCATCACCATCGTAAGCAAAACCAAAGTCCGCTTGGTTTTCCAAGACAATTTTTGATAGTTCCTCAGGATGAGTAGAGCCACATCTATCATTAATATTTATACCATCAGGTTTACTGTTAATGGAAATTACATTAGCCCCTAATTCCTTGAATATTTTGGGTGCAATTTCATAGGCAGAACCATTAGCAGTATCCAAGACTATCTTTAGGTTATTAAGAGAGTTATTAATAGTTGTTTTTAAATATTCAGCATATATATCTTTTGCTTCATATTTTTCCCTAACCCGTCCAACCTCTTTCCCAATAGGTCTTGGTAATTCATCTCCATGCCTATCTATTAATGATTCAATCTCTAATTCAACAGCATCAAGTAATTTATATCCATCTGCTCCGAAAAATTTAATTCCATTATCTAAATAGGGGTTATGGGAAGCTGATATCATTATTCCTGCATCAGCATGTAGCTTTTTTGTTAGATATGCAACTGCTGGTGTTGATATCACTCCTAGCTTTACAACATTTACACCAATAGATAGTATCCCTGCTACTAATGCATGCTCTATTAGTTCGCCCGAAATTCTTGTATCCCTACCGACTACTATTGTTGGATTACTTGAAGATTTCGTTAATATATATGCACCCATTCTTCCTAACCTATAAACTAATTCGGCTGTTAGTTCTACGTTAGCTATCCCTCTTACTCCGTCAGTTCCAAAATATTTCCCCATGGTAAAAACTCCTTATAAATTAAATATTTCTAAGACTAATATTTATAATACTAATAAACATAACTACTCTTGAGTAATTATTACGTCAGCAAATCTTTCCTCGCTTAAATTTTTCGCTAGAACCGGTGTGTTGTATTGAATTAACACTTTATGCTCACCAGGTTGTAAATTACTTATATCAACAAATGCTTGTATATCAAAGGTCGAAATTGAAAACAAAACAGTCGGTGCGCCTTCTAGTTTAATATCTATTTGATTAGTTGGAGCTACTATTTCTGCTATAGTTCCCTCCTCCAAACCTATTATATCAATCGGTACATTTATATCTCTTATCGTCGACTTCACAATGTTTGCTTCAATCTCTATCGAATTAGGTTCCATTTTTATTAGACTTTCATCCTTAAATAAATCAATTGTAACTCTTTGTTTCTCAATATAACTTGATAAATCCAGTTCTAGCCCAGGATATAACTCATACTTATCAATAATATCCTTGTCTCCATATATAGTTACATCTTTTGTAATTAAATTTAAAGATTCAACTGCATAACCTTCAGGGGGATAGTTCACAATTTTATATGTTAATGGTACTGTCAAAAATGGACTTGAGACGGGTATTTGAATATAAGTTGACTCTGGCATAATATCTACATCAACTACATTTCCATTGCTATCTACCGCACGTAATGGTATTTGTTGTGAAACGAAATTGTTAATATTATCTATGTTGACGTATGCTTTAACTGATACTATTTGGTCTATCTGCTTTTTTGTTCCAGATATAAATGCTTTCTTTGGATTAATTATAGGTTCACCAGTTTGAAACCCATCTTTCTCAATACCCAGCTTTTCAACAACTATATCAATTTCTTTCGTGTGCTTAACCTCTAAATTTAAATGAGCATTACTTGGTTCAATCTTCACTTCGACTCCTAATGGAAAACCACTATATTCAATAGGAACTTCATATGTGCCAGGTGTGTAACTCTCTAAATTAACAAAAATTTCACCATCATCAATATTAACCCCACCACGCAACTTATCTATTAAAGCTATATCCCCCGTTAAAGTTATATTAACTTTATCAGTTAGCATTTCAACAACATATTGGTCTTTATCGTAGATAGCGAGAACTTCTGTCTCAAAAAAATATTCTGATATATTAGTTTTGACAGAGCTTTCTATAAATGTATTATTTGCGCCCATAGTTACAACGAGCCAAAGCATTATCCCAAATATTAAAGATAGCGCTTTAAGGACATTATTATTTTTAAGCCAATTATCCATTTTTCCTCCACCTTTTACGCCAAAACGGACCAGTACTATTTTTATTAAGAGGACTTAGTTCTGATAATATAATATTTTTTAATTTTTCCTCATTAAATCCCCTAATAATATTTCCATTCTTTGTGATCGATATAATCCCCGTTTCCTCTGAAGATATTACTGTTAAGGCATCTGAAACATCGCTCATTCCTAATGCTGCTCGATGCCTTGTACCAAGCTCTTTGCTGACATAGGCATTTTCTGTAAGAGGTAAATAACATGCTGCTGCTAATATTTTATCCCTTCTTATTATTACTGCTCCATCGTGAAGAGGGGCATTTGGGGTAAATATATTTATTAATAATTGTGAATTCATGTCAGCATTTATAATTGTCCCCGATTCGATATAATCAGTTAATCCAATCTCACGCTCAATTACTATTAATGCCCCTATTCTTCTCTTTGATAGATATAAAACACTCTTAACTATTTCATCAGCAATTTTGTTTAATACCCCTTCATCTAGATTCGAGTGCCTCATAAGTATTTTCCCACTGCCCAACTTTTCTAAAGCTCTTCTTAGTTCTGGCTGAAAAATTATTATTATTGCTAAAACTCCATACGTGAATGCTTGAGACATTAACCATTGAAAGGTTTTAAGCTCAAAATAAGTACTTATCAACCAAGCAATAATAATAATCATTATTCCCTTTAGTAATTGTATTGCTCTTGTGCCTTTTACAATCATAAGAAGCTTATATATTACGTAACTAACGAGCAATATATCAATTATATCATCGATCGAAGAAAAAAATATTTCCAATGGTTTTTCCCCCATATTATATATTAGACTAATTATATCTTTTTTTTTACATATTTGCTTCATTTATTACCAAAAATACTTAAAAATAAAAAAGGAGAAATCTCCTTTTTAAAAATTAGCCCATATATTCTTTAGTTGATACCAAATTCGTTCAAATATTAAATCCACTTGGTTAGTTGTTCCATCAACTTGGCTCGCACTTGCCATAAATATTTCACCGTTCACAACAGTTACATTTCCTTTTACTTCCCCTATAATTTGCAAATTACCATTTTCGATTATTATATCTCCACAAATCTCTTTCCCTTCTGGAACAATTACTTCATTACCTTTAATTATTAAATTCTGGTAATTCTCAGATACTAATTTAAAATCATTACCAGGAACAGTGTATGAAATTAAGCTAACACTAAATAAAAGTAAAAATATGCTAGCTGCGAACACGACTGGATACCTACTCGCCAATTTCTTTACTCGCTCTTTTTTTGCACACTTAATAAGAATATTATCAGATAAATCAGTTGAAACATTCTCAGTAGGGAGTTGCATTAAAATAAGATTAGTGTTCTTAAGTTCATTATAATGCACATTGCACGCTAGACAGTTATTAATATGCTTTGTTAATTCCTTGAACGATTGTTCTTCAATATCGCCATCAAAATAGTCATGCATTAAATAAATCGCCCTAAGACAATCCATAATAACTACCCTCTCTCTTTAAAAATGTCATTATCTAATAAGCTCTTTCTCATATATTCACGGCCTCGGTGCAGTCTTGTTTTTACTGTTGTTAAAGGTAATTCAACTATATTACATATCTCCTGTAATGGTAGTTCATCAATATATCGAAGTATCATAATAGTTCGATATTTTACTGGCAAATTATTAAATGATTGCTGTATATAGTAATTCTTCTCATCTAATATCAATTGATCTTCTGGCATTATTTTTTTATCAGGTAGTTTAGAATAACCATTCAGCTCGTCTTCACTGTTATAATTATTGTCCAATGAATATATTTTTTGTTTATTCTTTCTTATACGGTCAATGCATAAATTGGTTGCAATTTTATACACCCATGTAGAAAATTTATGTTTACTATCATATTTATTCAAATTGGAGTATACCCTAATAAATGTTTCCTGACAGATATCTTCAGCTTCTTCTTTATTGCCCAACATTCTATAGCCAAGGTAGTATATTTTATCTTTATATTTATTAATTAATTCAGTAAATGCCAGAGAATCACCTAGTATGATTTTCTCTAATAGTATGTTATCAGCAGAATTCATTAAATATGCCTCCATAATTTTAAAACACCAACACTTTCATGATTCTTGTTAATCCAATCTTATGACTTTAATAATTATTAATAATATCTTGTATATCATAAATACTCAATAATTTTCTTGTTAATAAAAAAGGAAACACTCTTTGAGTGCTTCCTACAAAATGTTAAAATTTTTATAGTTGTTCGTTACTTTTGGATTAAATCTAATTCTTCTATTTTCGCAGTTTGATCTATAGAAGGTATTTGCATCTCAAACTGTAATTCTTTATTTATAGTTTCTATAACACACTCGCCTTTAATTACTAAATTTGAATTTCCCTTTTCTTCATCTATCATTGTTACATCAACATCAAAAATTATCTCGCGCAAAAATCCGTCTTTATCATAAACATTAATCATCTCAAACTTATTTACTGTTAATTTTTTACTAATATCATTAAATATTGTATCTGCACTTATTGTTTTATTCTCTATTCCCAACTTAAACTCTTCAAATTTTACTTCCTGTTCCTCTGTTAATGACTTCTTATCAATAAAATTGATTACTTCTGGTAGCCCATCAATCATAAACTTATCCAAAAAATTTTTTATGCCTTCTTGAGTTATGCTTACTGCAACTACATCCCCAACTTTAGCATCCTTAATAGAGTATGAACTTCCATCTAATTTTGCAAAACTGCTATCGTCAATATCTTTAAGTACTATACTGGACAAATTTTGTAGTTCTGTTTTATCTTCTGCTGAAATCTCACTAGAAATATCTGCTATTAAATAATCTTTATCTAATGTAATCATCGACTTCATCATTTCTGGTACCTTGATATATAATGCATCATCCTTGGAAAACATAGGAACTTTAAATTCTAAATCCATCCCCTGCATATTAGTCGTCATTGTAGTGTCTATTTCCATTTGTAATGGGTCGTCATTTCCTTTTCCACTAAATGCTATGCTAAATTGATTAAGCATTAGCAGTGGTGAAGCTGCTACGTCTGCTTCCATTTCCAAATTTGAATCTATAGTTACGTCCATTTTCCCGCTAAATGTTGTACTATTGATTGCTGCACGATTATCTATAGAGTCTGCAAATATTTGTTTAGCAGTTTTTGTATCTTCACTACATCCTGTGGAAAGTGCAACAAGAAGCATTAAAATTATAATTAATAGTTTTCTCATTTTTCTCCTCTTCCTTTTTTATATTTTTGTTTCTTATTACATTTTAACATATATTTTGTGAAAAATTACACTTACTACACTTGTATTTTATTTAGTTAGTTAATTCATCAAACAATTTTTTTTTATAGTCTGAAAAATTTTTTTCTGTCATCATTTTTGACTGTCTAGGGCGCGGCAAATTAACTTCCATTTTGTACTTTATCCTTGCGGGTCTGGGTGATAAAACATAAACTATATCTGATAAAAAAATGGCCTCATCTATACTATGTGTAACAAAAACTATTGTATGTCTGTACTTCTCCCAAATTCCTAATAACCACTGCTGCATGTAAATTCTGGTAATCTCATCTAATGCCCCAAACGGTTCATCTAATAGCAGTACATCATTTTTTAATAATATTGTTCTCAATAAAGCCGCCCTTTGTCTCATACCCCCTGATAAGGATGAAGGAAGCTCATTTTCGAATCCTTCGAGTCCAAATGGCTCAAGATAATTTCTTGCAATTTCTCTAGCTTCTTTTCTTTTAATTCCCTTAATCTCCATTCCAAGAATAATATTATCTAGTACACTTCTCCAAGGTAACAAATAATCTTTCTGTGGCATGTACGAAACTAAACCTTTTTTGTTAATTATTATATCGCCATTTAAAAAAACTTCACCACTTGTTGGCGATTCTAATCCACTTATTATATTGAATAATGTACTCTTTCCGCAGCCACTGGGCCCAATAATTGAAATAAAAGTACCTTTACTAATCGACATGTTTATATTCTGAAGCGTTTCAAACTTTTTTCCTGATTCAAGAGGATATTCTTTATATAAACTTTTTAACTCCATTTTAATGCTTTTATACAATGTATAATCTCCTATCTCTCTGGTAGAAAGTCATTTGTAAAAGCCTCATCTACACTAAATAACTTGGTTATAAGTTTTTGATCATACATCCATTTTGCATAGTTTTCCCATATATGACTTTCTTGAATTCCCCATTGTTTCGAATCCTCTTGATACTTTTGACTTAACCAAATTTGACTTTCTAAAACTAATTCTTTGTTAATTCCGGATACGCTTTCGGTTAATATTCTTGCCGCTTCCTCTGGGTTTTGTATTGCGAATTCATACCCTTGAGTAGTAGCTTCCATAAATTTCTTTATTGTATCAGTGTTTTCTTTAATATAACTTTCGCTTGTAATAATTACAGGAGTATAAAAATCCAATTGTGAATCCAATTTTGCTAATTCAATATAATTTATAGGGTAATTTCTTAATTCCGCCTCTATTCCTGTCCACCCATAATATATCCATTCAAAATCGATATCTTGTGTTGTTGCTGTAAAAAAATCGGCAGCACCTGAATTTACAAATTCAACCTTACTTATATCTCCGCCATTTTTCTCCATAATAGATTTAATTACTGCACTCTCTATTGGAGATCCCCATCCGCCATAAGTTTTACCTTCAAAATCTTTAGGGTTAGTTATTTCTTTATCTTTAGGGGAAGCAAAACCAGAAGTGTTATGTTGTATAATGGTAGCTATAGAAACTATAGGTATTTGATTTGTTCTAGCATATGTAACTTCTTCCTGATAACTAATTCCAAACTCTGCCTTGCCTGAAGCAACTATTTGGGCAGTATTTCCACCAGTTGCCTGAATTATTGTAACTTTTAAGCCCTGATCATCATAGTACCCATTTTTTATTGCCACGTATAAACCCGTATGATTAGTATTAGGTGTCCAATCTAACATTATTGTTATATCTTCTTTTTTTTCGTTCGAACAACCACTTAGTATAATAAATATTAACAAAGCCGCAATTGCAGATAAAGCCGTTTTTTTCATATCCACATCTCCTAATAAATAATTTAACTTCCCTCTTCACTTTTATTCCAAGGAATTGTTATTCTTTCAAGAAAAACTACAATGCCATATAACATAATGCTTATTGCTATTATAACTAGAATTCCTGCAAATACTTGATCAGTTAGGAATGAATTAAATGTATTTTTTATATACAACCCTAATCCTTTACTTGCAATTATCCATTCACCAATCACTGCCCCCATCACACTATAAGTAGCAGCAATTCTTAAACCGGAGAAAAAGTATGGAAGAGCTGAAGGAAATTTTACTTTTTTAAATACTTGCCATTTTGAAGCATTCATTGATTTTAGTAATTTAATTAGCCCTTTATCAGCACTATTTAATCCATCTGTTAAATTTATTACAATTGGAAAAAAATCCACTAAAGCAACTATAATAATCTTAGGTAATATACCAAAACCAAACCAAATAAATAATAATGGTGCTATCGCGAATATTGGAATAGTTTGTGAAGCAACTAGAATAGGATATATTCCTTTTTTTATAGCCGAAAAAAAATCCATTAAAATAGCTATAAAAAGCGAAAATATTATTGCTAATCCAAACCCTAATAAAGCTTCATATAAAGTAACCCACGCATTGGTTAAAATAACGCTTCTATTGTTAATTAATGCTTCAAAAATTGCCGTTGGTGGGGGTAATATCCATTGTGACGGCTTAAATAACCACACAAACCCTTCCCAGAGTATTAATGCAACGACCACTGTTATAATAGCAGGTCTATTTTTTCTTATATAAAACATATTTATCAACTCCGATATTGACTAATTTACTCCTCAATTGTTACCCATAATTCTCTAATTTCATCAATAGCCATATCACAAGCAATTATAAATTATTATCAAATAAGTCTTTAATACAAATAAAAAGCTAACCTGATTGGTCAGCTTGAGAGTTCGTCGATATTAAACATATTATAACATTCCCTCCGCTGGCATTATCCAGATCAGGTTATGGGTCGGTATTTTTAAGTTAATACCCTCTCAGCCAAGTTTACTAGCTCCCCTATTCTATTTAATTATCTTTTATGTTAACACTAAAATGTTATTTGTCAAATATTTAAATTATAGAATTAATAATTATATTATAACAATTTTTCACCAAGAACTGAATTTATTAACCCAACTACAACCTCGGCTGTTTTATTCCGATGATCCAATATAGGATTTACTTCAACAAATTCAGCAGATATTAAGAAACCTTCCTCTGCTAACATTTCCATTGCTAGGTGTCCCTCTCGATATGTTATACCGCCAGTTATCGGCGTACCAACACCCGGAGCATCAATTGGATCCAGACCATCTATATCAAAACTAAGGTGAACGCCAGCATTGTTTTTTCTCAAATGAAGTATTGCTTCTTCCATCACTTTTGTCATTCCCAATCTGTCTATTTCATGCATAGTTAATACTTTGATTCCAAGCCTTTTTATTAATTCTTTTTCCCCCTTATCTAAATGTCTTGCTCCAATTATTACAACATTTTCGGGTTTAATTTTAGGGGCAAATCCTAAAATGTTTACTAAATCAGGGTGTCCATAACCCAAACTTACTGCCAGTGACATACCATGTATATTACCTGATGGCGATGTCTCAGAAGTATTTAAATCTCCATGCGCATCAATCCATATTACTCCAAAATCTTTTTTCTGTTTAGCTATTCCAGCAATGGTACCTATTCCAATACTATGATCTCCACCTAAGATTAATGGAAATCTTCCTTTTTCTAATACATTTGCTGTTAAATTAGCTAGTTCATCATTAACCATTTTTACTTCTTCTAAATATCTATTCTTCGTGTTTTCAATTTTACTTTCATTGGGAGTGGGCACATATATATTGCCATGGTCAACAACATCATAACCAGAGCTTTCTAATCTCTCCTTAACATTTGCGTACCTTATTGCACTAGGACCCATGTCAACTCCTCTTCTATTAGCTCCTAAATCTAATGGCACTCCAATTATCGAAATATCCTTTTGCATATTTTATTTATCCTCCATTAACTAAACTACATCTAATAAATATAATTTTATCTATTATTATAATTCTATCAAAAATAAAATAATAAAGCTAAAAAAATACTAAATATTCTGAAAATTTAATAAAATTATTAATTATTATTATTATCTCCATAAAACAAAAAACCCTTTCGGGTTATATTTTAAAACCTAGATAATTCTCAAAAAAGCTCGCTAATTTATATATAGAGCACCATCCCGGGCACGCGAATCTTCTCGAGCTTAGAAGTTTATTCGACGCAGTTCTCGAATATTTAATGGAGCACTCGAGAGTACACTGATTTTCTCGAACAAAGATGTATGTTCGACGTTGTACTCGAAATATTTAATGGAGCGGGTGATGGGAATCGAACCCACGCTATCAGCTTGGAAGGCTGGAGTTCTACCATTGAACTACACCCGCATAAACGATAATTAAGAATAAGAATGGTCGGGATGACAGGATTTGAACCTGCGACCCCCTGGTCCCAAACCAGGTACTCTACCAAGCTGAGCCACATCCCGTAAAAAAATATTAAAAGTAAGTGCCATATTCTTAACTCTTATATAATGGTGCGCCCTGAGAGATTCGAACTCACGACCTTCTGATTCGAAGTCAGACACTCTATCCAGCTGAGCTAAGGGCACTTATATTTCCCATGACACATTTTTTTTGGAGCGGACGACGAGATTCGAACTCGCGACCCTCGCCTTGGCAAGGCGATGCTCTACCACTGAGCTACGTCCGCATATTTATTTAAAATTAGAGTACGCTGATTTTCTCGAACTTAGATGCTTAATCAACGTTGTTCTCGAAATTTAATATGGTGCACCCTCTCGGGCACGCTGATTTCATTTGAGCTAGAACTTAAATCAACGTTGTTCAAATGAGTTTTATATGGTGCACTCAAGAGTACACTGATTTTCTCGAACTTAGATGCATAATCTACGTAGTTCTCGAAATTTAATATGGTGCGGGTGAAGGGATTTGAACCCCCACGCCTAAGCGCTAGATCCTAAGTCTAGTGCGTCTGCCGTTCCGCCACACCCGCATTTATATATGGTGAGCCATACAGGATTTGAACCTGTGACACCCTGATTAAAAGTCAGGTGCTCTACCGACTGAGCTAATGGCCCGTATAAAGGAGAAATAAAAAATCTTTATTGAAACAATCTTAAAAGTGTTCAATAAAAAATTGATATGGTGGAGGGGGTAGGATTTGAACCTACGAAGCATTACGCAGCGGATTTACAGTCCGCCCCATTTGGCCACTTTGGTACCCCTCCAAAAGATATAACTATTAAAACCTTCCACGTTAAAGCAAAATATCGTGGAGAACCTTTTGGGAACATAGACTCCATTTGAACTAAAAGTTTATTCGACGTAATTCAAATGATTTCATATGGTGCCGGCGAGAGGACTTGAACCCCCAACCTACTGATTACAAGTCAGTTGCTCTACCAATTGAGCTACACCGGCAAAATAATGGTGGACGATGACGGGATCGAACCGCCGACCCCCTGCTTGTAAGGCAGGTGCTCTCCCAGCTGAGCTAATCGTCCATGATACAAAAATTATAATACCATATTATCTTACTTCTATTCTAGTAGTGGTGACCCGTAGGGGACTTGAACCCCTGTTACCGCCGTGAAAGGGCGGTGTCTTAACCGCTTGACCAACGGGCCATATTAAAAGTATCTGCCTGGAGCTTCCAACCAGAATTGAACTGGTGACCTCTTCCTTACCATGGAAGCGCTCTACCTACTGAGCTATGGAAGCATGGCTCCTCGTGCAGGACTCGAACCTGCGACAACTCGGTTAACAGCCGAGTGCTCTACCAGCTGAGCTAACAAGGAATACAATTATAGCATACAATAAATTGAAGGCCAGATATCAGATTGTTAGTTGAATTATTAACTAAATGATTCAACTAAGTCTAACCTCTGACCTATAATTCGCCTGGCAATGTCCTACTCTCCCAAGACCCTGCGGTCTAAGTACCATCGGCGCTGGAGGGCTTAACGGTCGTGTTCGGGATGGGTACGCGTGTGTCCCCTCCGCCGTCATCACCAGACATAGCACGACTTAATGCTTTTGCATTTTAGCGTGACTTGTGCACTTTGTGTGCATAGCACGACTTAATGCTTTTGCATTTTAGCGTGACTTGTGCACTTTGTGTACTTGTAGGATGCAAGTCGTTCGACGTTTCCACAGGACGTGGAATCATTTAGTCGAACTTCATTTGGTTTATGTCGTTCGAGTTTTGTCGAACTTCATTTTCTATACTATCATACATCCTACTTAATATATTATGTCTTTCAACATTTCTCCTGTGGATTGTTTTAGTCGAAAATAATATATTACTTGAAGGTGTTAATTACGCCTTCAAAAC
>JBFXJF010000012.1:15209-64341 GCA_050175155.1 Vulcanibacillus sp. | reverse complement strand
GATCTTCTGAGTTATTCCATGTAAAGCGTAATATAATCCAGCTATTGAATTGTGGAACGAATTGAGATAATTCTGTATTCATCTCAATTCTAACAGAAATCTTATTAGCGGGTACTTCAAACATACAAAGCAATGGACTAATCATTACATTGTTATTATCTATTTTTGTTACATTTCCACCAGCGTGTATTCCATGGGGGTGAAGTCTATGGTTTAATTGGTTGAATCCTTCGGAGGTAACTTCCTGTTTATAGGAATATAATAATACTTGATCCCCTCTGTTTACTGTTGAACTCAAAGTATAATCTCCTAGCTAACCCAGATTGAACCAACGGCTGTTGAAGAATCCATAAATATTGCTCTTTGTGATAAGTATGAATATGGATGAATATATTTTATATAATCCCCTCGTACTACTGTAGCGTTAGGAGGCATTTCTATTATTGCTATTGGTAAATAAGAATTGCGAATTATAGGTAATGGTGCACCAGATACTTGTGAACCAATAGCTAATCCTATTGAGTTGTCTGCTGAATCTACATATATGATGTCGGTTCTTCCAGTAGAAGCAGCAGAAGAAATATTTATTACTTGTTCTGTTGTTAATTCTACAAATTTTCCATTAAAAAACACAGGGCCACCAGTACCAACTTTAACTTGAAGATTATACCCGCCTGCGGTAGTATTTGGAGTAACGTAAAAAGGTAAAGGATCATAAAAACCAAAAGTACGGGCTGGAGCATAAGTTGCTCTACTATAATCAAAAGTCGTTTGCATAACCGCGCCAGCGTAAATAGCTCTGCCAAATATTAACCAATCATCTTGTAAATCAGCTTCTGTTGCTGCTTCAAAATCCATGAAATTGTCTTCAGTATTGATCCAAGTAAATCTACCAATGATATACGGAGATGAGGGACTAAGACCACTAACACTAGCCGCATCTAACGTTTCAATTCTTGTTGTTAATCCCGTAGTTCCACTTTGATAATCATACAAACATACCATTGGTAAAATGTTAGCTTGACTATCTGATATTTTAGTCAACCCACCCCCTTGATATATACCTTTTGGATGTAGTTTATAATTTAATCTATTGAAACCTATAGCAATAACGTCTTGTCGATAATCATATGTTAATATTTGATTTCCAACGTTTGTTGAACCCATAATAACCTCTCTATTTTAATATAGTTACATTCTAAAGATAAAAGCAGTATTTAAATAATTGTATCTATTGTTGAAGCGTATTGGCGGAAAAGTAGCGTATGCTAAAACATTTTTATTTATATCTTCAATTGCAACTTCAGTAATATCTAACTGACTCTTTGTATTATAAAAAACTGATATTGATTCATCTTCATCTATTATTGGATATATTCTATACTTGTATTGAACTCTAACATCCGTATTTTCATCTGTTGGTACTACAAATTGAATAAATAAATCTCCGGTTTCATAATCGATGAAACTTGTACCAGAATCAATTTGAAACCCTAATATATTCCCCAGTCCATCATCGTTTGCCATGTGGACCACTCCATCCATTGTATAAAAAAGTTTTATTGAAACAGGCTCACAGTTTTGTCTAAGAGTTGCAGTAACACTTGAAGTAGAAAAAAATGGATAGATTTGTTCATTCATGATAGTTTTTATTGTATATGGATTTATTAAATAAGCCCCAGTAACATAATCTATTGAACCTGAAATTAAGTAATCTTCATCAATCATATTTCCAACTGATTCAAACAAACCATCTCCATTATCCATGAATGTTGAAGTTATGTATTCTGACCCCCTAAAATGTCTAATTTTTATTCCAACGGATTTAGGAACTATGTTATTATATTTAAATAATCCATTAAACCATTCAACTGAAGAAGTATAATTAAATAAAAATTCATCATTCAGTAAAAAAGCTTCATTATATGCGGTTGCAGCTAAGAATATTGAGTTTAATGATTCGGCTTTTTCGAAATTTGATAGCAACATTCTATTATAAAATTTATTTAATTTAGTAATTAACGGTATTTTATTATCAAACACATATTCTTTCTGATCTTGAGTTAAAAAACCTAAAATCATGTTAAATTCATTTATAGTACCATAAAAAGCGGTTTCAACATCTTTGGTTGAATCAGTACCTAGATATAAAGAATTAACCCCTGCATATACTTGTGTTATCGGAATACTTAATACTAAAACAGTGTCAATAAAAATATATAAAGTACTATCATTTGAATTTATTTCAATATTTACATAATGTTCGTCAGCGTTAACTGTTATATTGTATTGAGTTAATTCAAAATATATTTCTAATCGAGATAAAGCATTATTGTATATAAACTTTAAAAAACCAAAATCGAAAATGCATTGACTATCAGAATTCATCTCCGGGTCATACCAAAAACTCAAAGTATATGAAGTTTCAGACATGTTTACGTTTGAGTATAAAGGAACCCCTTTAAAATTTATTGTATTACCAAAAGAACTATTAGTAAAAGTTTGTAATCTATCAGAGATTAAATCATATTTATTATTTGAATAATCTTTAAATGCTGTAGAGTTTTCTTCATCATTCAAAGTATAATAAAAAATTATTTTATTTGAGTCATTCAAGACATCAGAAAAAGTATGATTAGGTAAAGAACTTGACCCACCGCCAACAGAAATATAAGCAAAGTCCCCTACAGTTATTGGGTCAGTAATTTCATTTGATCCATCCATTTTGTATGTTATATCTTCATCTAAAGTTCTTCCATCATCTAATGATGCTAACCCACTAACAGTGTACCTTCTGGAAAATTGATAAGTTGTAGCGGCTTTTAATTTCAAATTAGCAATAGTGTATTCTGACCCTTCAGTTAAAAAATCATATGCAGAAGATTTAAATAAAGGAACATTCAATTGTACCCCATTGTGCACATAATGTTTAGCTGATCTAGAATATTGCGACCCGTCTTCTAAATAGCGAGAATATCTATCATCAATCAAAAATGGATCTTCTAATACTCTGTCTAAAACAAATTCACAAAAAATATGGTTAGTTGGTTTACTTGATACTGCACTGTCTAAGAATAATGGAGGCATCTCATCTAACACGTGACCTTCGTCTAATTTATTTAAAATTGAAAAGGATAATGATTTATTCGCTATTAAATGCTTGAATGGTTTAGAAAAATCGGCAGTTGCAGCAAAAGAAAAGGTAGAAGCCCAATCTAAGCTTCTAACTAATTTTTCATTATCGTAAAAAGCTACATATACTTCTCCCGGTAAACCAAGCATATTGAAGTTTATGTAATATCCATTATATGTTGTTTTATTCTGAACTCTATATTTTATTGAACGTGATTGAAGTCGTACATATTCTAGCATTTTATCAACAGGGATAGTATTAGAATCTAATAATACTAGGTTAGGGTTATATCCAAACTGTTGACATAAAAGAATGTTTCCATCTTCTAAATTATTTTCAACATCATAGAAATATTTTGTTTTATCATCTTCTATTTTTTGTAAAGACATTTCTTCAGCTAATGCTTCACAAAATTGAGGCCAAAATTCAGTGATTGTTAAAACTGAGTGTAATTTATTTTGTACTGACTCGTTGATGTAAGTATTAATGATGACCTCCGTTTAGAATGGGTATGATATAGTAATGTCACTACTCTTATAACGAAGAATCTGTGCTCTACTTCTTAGTTCAATGTCAGGAACAGACAATGAATATTTTATTTTTAAATCGTATAAATCATAATCATCAAATAAACCGAACTGCACAACCAACAACCCAGACCCCGTTCCTAATGATATGTTTGATCCAGATAAATTATATATATCAGTTAATGTTAGGGGATCTTGTACACTTCGTATATCTCCGTTTCCATCAATATACCCTAATTGAGTGTATTCAGATTCCGCTTCTGTTTTTTTCTTTATATAAATATATGCATCAGTAGGATTCATTGGATACAATGGAACTTGTATAGTACTAACATATGCTGAGGTAAATTCAAATTCTTTTTCAATAAAGACTGTAGTAGTATGGTTTCTAACACCCTCTACCTCATCCACAAACCGGGCTAAGTCAGAGCCATGTATATTTTGGTTGAATTGCATTTTTTCAATTGAAAATTCTTCTGATAAAGCTAAATCAATACCTGCTTTTACAGCTAATAAAGAAAAGCTAGAGTTTAGTACAACAGCGTTAACTTTAAAAACCAAATCTATAACATCAACAGTTTCAAACACTATCACGTCTGTTGGTGATGCTTTAGGGTAAAGTAAATTGATTGTCTCATTTTGTTCTATAGTATTTAAATTTTGATAAGCGCTATTTAATACCGCTAGATGAACCACATTTTCTTCACTCGGCACAAAAGTCCAAGGGCTTTCACCTCTATCAATATTATATTCATATACTCCCCAAACTGTAGCTTTAGAAATGAAATCAAGCTGTTCTAATGAAACTTGATAGTCATCTCTTGTTGAAGCTCTATCCCCGGATTGAAAAACTTTAGGGCTTATTGATCGAATTTGTTCAATATTTGGATAATCAAACCCGCCTAGAATTGGTTCGTTATTGGTTACAAATAAATCTACAGAGTTTTGTAAATCATCATATGCTTGAGATTCTACAGTGTCAATTATATTTATTGATGAGATGTTTCCATTAGCTCCTAATGTAGATATATATCTAAATAAAACCGTATCATTTGTATTGAGTTTTTTTCCAAATACATTATTGCCAAAACGCAAGGTTACTTTTCTAAAATCGGGGCTTGTGTTTAATTCATATACAATTTCACTTCCGGTATGTTCAAATAAATTAACTACAGGATTCCATAAAATATTGTTAACGTATAATTCATACATTGAATTCTCAACAGAGTCGTCAACCACATCATATGTTTCAAAGGTATCCCCAACTGCAATAAAAGTTAGCTCTTTATATTCCCCTTGCTTGACAGGAATGTCAATTGAAAGATCCCCAGCTGGAAATCTAACTAAGGAAGAAGAACATACAGTAGTTTCACCATTACTAAACTGGAAAAACTTAGGGATATAAATATCTCTTGGATGTGCAACATCAAAGTTCTCCCCAACAGAAATAGTGACAAACCCATTTGCCCCTATTTTTCTAGGAACTTTGTATCCATGTATAGGAGCAGTTACTAATAATGAACTTTTGTTTCTAGCTAAGGACCACCAATTTTCAAAAGTCAAATATTCTTTATATTGAACTTGGTAAGCCATCTCCTGTGCTATTGCATCAATCAATAAGCTATTTGTTCCATATGCTAAAAATTCCGCCCATTCAGATTTAGAGGATAAATTATTTATTACACGTTGTTTAATAGATTCAAAATCAAATTGTATCATAATTATATAGTTATCCTTTAGGAAGCATCAATTACTGCATAGGTATTTATACCAACATTGACTGAGGCATTATACCCTTCAACTTTTATTACATATTTAAAATTTTTCTTATCTGGAATTACTGCAATATAAGTTATAGTCATCGGAGGTTCAAAATCTACTTGAGCACCTAGTACTATATTTTTTTCAATTTGGGAGGCTTTTTCTTCAGTTACTTCTTTGCCTATAATAGATAATAACCAACCACCGGAATTTGATCGAAGTTTTTCACCTTTACCAGAAACCACCCATGTGCGAAAAGCTTGTGAAATAGCATCACTGTTTATCAATTCAATGATATTTCCATTCCTGTCTATTTTTTTTACAATAGGGGAATCTTTATATAGTATAGATTTATCACGATTATATGATGATTGAAAGTTGGACATATATAAATAGTTACTTATCCACCAGTTACAACAGTTGTAGTCTTAGCTGAAGTTATATTTATTGATAAAGGGGAGGTAGGGGGTGAAGGAGGGCCGGAACCGGCAGTAGGATGCGTGTGTAAATTTAGTGCATTTATAAATGTTTGTAATGCTGAATCTAATTCGGCGTGTGTCACAAATTGCTTACTATTTCCGTTCAGTTCAATTGAATCCGCTTTAATAAAAACTTTACCTGTTGAATCAAATATAGAATAATTTCCTGATTTATGAATAAAACCATGACTACCATCTATTTTATTATGGAATTCTAATCCTCCATCTGGATATAATCTAAACTTGATATTTTTGTAATCTGTATTGGATACTTCGGAAGCATTAGACAATGAATCTTCTACCTTAGCGTAATCAAACAAATTGTAAAAATATTTGTTTCCTATATAATAAAATCGTTTAAAGTATTTATCAACTAAAATGTACACAACAGAATCTTTCTCAGGCAAATCATTTTCAAATTCTAATTCATCATTGGCACCTGTAAAAGGACTTGCCCATGGTAAATTTACTTCTTTTACATCTTTATGTTCTGGTAGTAGCCTTACTTTTACTTTACGTTTTTTTGTTTCATCATTTATATCAACAACAAGAGCTTCATACAAAGTTAATGATACCATAAAAATCTCCTATTGAATCAACTTCTTTATATTTCTATATGAAGAAGGAAATCGTGAACCTTGGCGGGACAATATCAATATAGTACTACCTTGTGTTGAACTCCAAATATGGTAAGAAGATTCTATTAAATATTCACCAGAATATCTAGCTGATAATTCTTCAATTTCTTTATCACTAAATGTAGGTAGTAATATATTTACTTTTTTACCTGAACACAAATTCTTGTTTAAGTTAATAGCAACAACTAATTTATCAACAGTAAAATTATTACGTTTTTGAAATAATCGTAACCCTAAATTATTGTTCTTGATATCAACATCTTCAACATCATCAGAATATAAAGTTTGATAATCCATTACATTATCAATATTTGATATTATAGGTATTTGCTTTCCTTGATAAATAAAATCATTTATAATATCTTCGTTGATATCGAATACTTTATCTTTTTTAAATTGTGAATAATAGGAATGAATTGTATGTCTAATTTCACTAAGGCTAGATTGATAAGGAAACAAGGCATGAATGGAATTCTTACCTGCTGATTCAGGTGTTCCTTTTTTGGTAAATTGTAAATCTTCTACTGGTTTTTGACTAAACAACGAGGCATAGGATTGAAAATGAAATGTGTTATTGCTATCTATAAATAAGAAAAAAGGTGTTTTTGATGATGTTGACGAATAGGCAAAGGGTAATAAATAATTTTCCATAAAGTCTGCATCAGTTATTAATGATTGATACCATACCCCTTTGTTTTCAGTGACTTCAATTTTTCTATCAGTAAAAGAAGGTGTGATTTTTTTTATAATGTTTGAAATTTCATCTTTATAAGCAAACGATTTTTTACTTTGATTAAATGAATAATAATGTAATAATGACATCTCACTTATTCCACCAAAAGAGTGTATGCTTTGTTGGTCCGGTATAGAATTTTTTATTATAGCATAATCACATGAAAAATATTCATCAGGTAATCCGTAAGTAATATTTATTTTTGTTCCATTTATAAATGAAAGATATTCAGAAAAATGACCTTGTATATCATTAAACTTAAGTGAAGCAGTTGGATACAAATTAAATATTGAATCTTTTTGGGTAAATGAAAAATTTGAAGGAATGCTATCTAATTCTTGATCTTCAAGTGAGATGCTTATTTCATATTTATTGTTGTGTACCATTGTATTCCTTTAAATTGAATTCAATAACCATCTATCAATATCTTGTTTACTATAAAATTTTATAAATCTTTCAAAGTTTCCGCCATAATCTACAGTTCCAAGTTCAACATCATCAACTTGTCTAGTGTCAGAAATCCAAGGAACTTCATTCAACCATAGTGTTATATCATCATAAAAATTAAAATCACTATAAAATTCATATACCAATTTATAAAACCATAAACAATCATTAAATGTTAATTGATAGTCTACACCCCTTGAGGTAGGTTGAAAATCATTTATTTTAAATGTAGCTAAATCAGGATAATGATTTCCAAATTCATCAGTAGTTAAAGATTCTGACATTAACATGTATTTTGATTTCATAATACTATCCTATTTGTTTTATCATTTGACTAATCATGTATGTAGTAGCTACTTCTACAGTTCTAAATGTTATTGATAATTTACATGATACTGGCTTATAATCTTCATCTAATATATTTGAAAAAGTTGGTTCTACTTTTGTTACTACTACATTGGGAATAGTTAGATATTTTCCAATTTCAATTGTTAGAAGACCGCCTCCTTCTGCTTCACTTTTCTTTTCCTTTCCACTGCCAAATAGTTCAGTCACGCCTATTGATGACCCAACTAAATTTAATACAGTTCTTAGATCGGGCCCAGGGGGTATTAATGATATACCTTTTTTGCTATCACCACTTTTATATGAAGGAAGACATATTTTACTTAATGCCAAAGCAGGAACTACTACATCAGAGAATCCAGAGGTTTTCATATGTAGTTCAACAGATAAAGTAAACTCAATAGGATCAGTTTCTTCCCATATTTGCAATCCTTGTATTCCAAATTGTCCAGAAGGTACTATACCATTAGTTGCACCAGATAAAAGTGTTAAAAGATTAGAACCTTTCACTTGAATTAAATTTCCATACTTAGATGTTAACTGTAATGTTACCTCATCTGTAAATATCAAGTCTACAGGGGTTGCTAGTTGTGGAATATCTTTTTTCAATTCTTCAAACAAATCTTTTTCATTTAATTTTAATACTATTTTTCTTTCTTTTGGAATGTTACGTATATCTATCATTAAAAGGCACCACCATAAATTAATAATTCTAAATCAGAATTTGATTGCTTGGAAGGGGGAATTATAATAGGTTCTTTACTAAGCAATGACTGTAATAAATTGATCATAGAATCTAATTTTGATTCAATATTAGTCGTGGTAAATGAATTTGTTGATTCCCTAATTGATTCTGTAGCTTGTGCAATACTTACACTTGTATTGGGTGATTGTAAAGAAATAGCAGGAGCATTATATGATGGAAGTTTAAATTCTTTATTTATTTCCATTCCACCTATTGAAGTAGGTTGAAGTATTCCCGATTGCAACCCATAGTTTGATTCAGAAATAGGTAATATCACTTCACCTTTTTGTGCCATTATATAATTGTCATTTATAGAACCTACAGCATTTCGTTCACCAATAACGCCACCAATATGGTATGTTAGAACTCTTTCAGCAGCTCTTTGTAATGTAGGTGTTTCTGGAATTTTTCCTTCAGCAATATTAGATACAACAGTTTTAAACATACCCTCATTTAATGCATTATACTTATCTTTTTTTAATTGCATTATCTGAGTCGCGTAGTAATCACCTTTATCAGAAGCTTCTTGAACCCTTGTTATCCAAGGTTTTTGTTGTAGATATGAAGAAGCCATACCCACTGCTTGACCATATCTTTCAGCATGGGGTGCTCCTTCCTCAACTTTTTGAGCAGCAAACTCAGTCCCCTTAGTTAAACCTTCTTGGGAAGCAGTTTTTACTCTCTCAGCAGCTTCTCTGCCAGCTTCAGTAAATATTATAGATAATAATCCGGCTGCAAGCGCCGCTGTTATTATTATCGGAGTAGCCGTAGCTAAAAAAGCAGGTAAAGCTGCTAACAATCCGGGAATAGCTTTAGCAAATAAAGACCCTGCCATGGTTCCAAAAATATCATCGGTTAGACCACCATCCCCTTCTTTATCTTTCTTTGAAGATTTTCCATAAACATCTTGTAATGTATTATTAATTAAAAGGGAACCCATATCACCAGTGTTAGCAACATCATTAGGGGTAGGACGCTTTTTAAATAATTTTTTACCTAATTTTGGAATTAAACCTTCTTTTTTTTCTTCTCCCCTACCACCTTCTTTTCCAAACAAAAATCCTTTAGCCATATCTATAGCACTGAAATTAAAAAATTCTTCCATTGGGCCTAATAATAAATTAACAGGCCCAAACATGGCTTGACTTAAAGTACTTGAATTTTTTTCAAAAACACTATTAGTTTTTTCAATGAAGTTACTAAAAAACTTTTTAGATTTTTCTCTTTCCTCTTCACGAAATTGTTTTTCTTCTTCTAATCTTTGTTTGTTTTCTTCAACAATAGTACTAAGTAATTTTTTATCATCATTTAATAATACTTCTAATGCTGAGGAAAGCTCTTCGGGTAGATTCTGAAAGAGTTCGCTTGTTTTATCTGATAAAGCCTTGGCAACATCATCTTCCTTTAATCCAGATAAGATAGCTATTTGTTTAAGTAGTAACCGCAATTCCTCTTTATTTTTTTTATCATTTTGCTTTCGTTCAGCTTCAATTTGATCTTCTAATTCTTGTTGTTTTTCAGTTATATCCTTAATCTCAGATAGATAAGTATCAAATGCTTTATTTTCGCTAAATAAAACAGTATCAATACCTTTACCAATAGTTTGTAAAGCTTTTAGCGTTTCATTATTGGTTTCAACTACTTTTACTAAATCATCTTTTGATATATTAGAATCGGAGGAAGTATTTCTATCTTTTTTAAATCCATCTGGAAATTTTGAAGGTGATGCCATTTATATATAGTTACAATAACCTACTTATTTTTCTTTTTAGGTTTAGTCATAAAAGGACAAGTCATTCTGTTCATCATAGCCATTTCTGCTTTTGCTTCTTCTTCTTTTAATTTCTTAAACCACTTATACCTAGATAAAATAATATGTAAAGGTTTTTTTACAATGTTATCTTCATAATCATAACCCCAACTAACTAAACGACACACTAAATCTTCCGCTGTTTGTCGCGTTAATAGTTGGTAAGAAGTCGGATAGTTGAAAAAGAAACCTCCTAGTTATATTCTGTTGTAATTTATCAGAATAAAACTCTTGTTCTTCTATTAAACCAAAATTGTAAATATCTACAACTGAATTGTATTCAACCCATACATCTTTTGGAACAAAATTCTTATAAGCATTTAACTTATCTTCTAAAGTTTCTAATATGTTATTATCTACAGACACCAACTGTTGACATTGAACGATCATCGCATATGATTCATTATATTTTTGTAAATACTTATGGTATTCAACATAATCATCATTTGTATCAATAAGCTTATCTAATTGTTGTTTTCGTTCATTAGGATCTTTTATCTTCTTTAATGCTTCTAATTGCTTTTTTATGTATTTGTATTTTAATGTTTCTTTTTCAAAAAGTTTATCACATTCTTGCTGTGCTAAAAGTAAATCTGATACACGTGATAATCTAAATTTAATTTTACTTTTAGTAATTGAATCTACAATAGTAAAAGGTTCTTTAAAGGGTGTTGTTAGTTCCTTACCATTTAAATCTTCATCTATAGATTTTACTTTTAATTTATTTATTAAAAGCTCAACAGACTCAATATTATCAGGATAATTTAGTTCTCCTTCATTATTTCCAAAAGGAAGCATGTCATTAATATAATATTCTTTTTCAATACGGTTTGATATGAAGGTTGCATGTATAGTATAGAGTATAACCATTAATTCATTTATGTGAAGTTCCCCGCAGTCAAACTTTTCATAACACATATTATTTAAAACACTGATTAATGCTAAAAATCTTTCATCTTCATCTAAGGTGTTCAGTTCAAGTGCATCACTCATTGTATAATCACGAAAGTGTAAAACTTTAGGTGCGGATAATTTACCATTACTAGGAAGAGAAATTGGTATATAATTATTAGGAACTTTAGTTACTTTTGTGGCTTTCTGTTTTGATTCTTTTTCTTCTTCAATATCTTCTACAATCAATCGGCTCTTGGCCATATATTCTCCTTATATCCGTTTTCTGTCAAAATTTGCTAAAATGTTTTCTACTTCGTATTGACACGTTATAGTTAATGCGTCTCCCTCGGTGTTAGACAATTGAACATCTTCAAAGCCAACAAATTGCATATTTATTAATGTAAACTCTGCATTTTGTAAAGGCCCTCCTGCGGAAGAATCCTCAGAATAGGGGGATATAAATTTAATAATTGCATTTCGTTTAGCAGTATGAAATGTTTTTTTAACTAATCTTTTTTCAAAATCATATAATTGATCAAGCCACTCTTTATGGTATTTCATTCCTTGAAAATCTACAGTTTCCCTATATGTTATAGAATACGTTCTATAGTCAGACATACCACCGGGGATTACTAAACTTAATTCGGGAAGTCTCTCGGTCTTAATTGAGTATAAAGGAAGATTATGCGATTCTACATATAAATCAAAACTAGGGAGAGCCTGGTCACTAAAAGACATTAACCAAAAGTTAGCCAATTGGTCATCTTTTAAATTTTCACCAGACTCCCCTATGTCATAAGTATTTAAGTATTTCATATAGAAATAGTTAAATATTCTTATATATAAGTATTCATTTCTGAGTGTATAATGCTTGATACATCATCAACTTTAATATACTCAATATCGTTAATACTTTCACCTTGTGAAGCAATTTTTGATAATGAAGAAGCAATTATTTTTTCAACAATGCTTTTTACCTTTATACTGTTTAGTTTATCGTTAACAGAGTTCATTGCATCCATTAAAGGTAACACATATTGTGTATAGTGACGCTTGTTTACAACAGTTTGAATATCCTTAAGTTTCTTATCAATTATGGAATAATCCATTACTTTACCTTTTCATCATAAACTGATATAATATTAAAATCCTTTCGTCTTACATTATAGTATGTCTGAAATTCACGAATGATTTCTTCATCCTTTGCATGTTCATAATCATTAAATGTTTCACCTGATAATGTAATATAAACAGGTACCTTACGCTGAATAGAAATTCCCACAGTGTTACTCCTTGTAGTAAAAATATAAGGGTGCTATAAAATTAATAGCACCCTTTATAAAATTAGTTGTCTAGTTCGTTGATTCGCTTTACAAGTTCTTCTTCTGAAAGAGTTTCTAGTGACTCATCCTTCTTTCGATTAAGGATATCAAGAAGCTTCTTCTTTTCATTCTTCTTAGCAACAGCTTCTTCTCGTGCCTTCTTTTCATTCTTCTTAGTATTAAGGATGTAAAGCACGATGTCAAATTCAAGTTGAACAATCAAATCTTCACTTGACTGAACTTCAAGAAAATCTTCTTCAGCAGCATTCTGTAGCTGTTTCTTAAGTCCCTTAGCTAGAGTGTTAAGCTGCTCTAGGCTTAGGTCCCACAAATCTTCTACTGACAGTACACCGCGTGATGACTGAAACCTTAGCTTCATCCTTGACGCTTTTTCAAACATTTCCATTTTCTTCTCCTTAAAAAATAATCTTAATCATTCGTGAAAAATTTCCATCCACTTTAGCAATAATACTATTACGTTGTGTGCTGGAAAAACCTAATCCTGAAAGTTGGTTATCTGAATTTTCAACTCTCATTTTTGATCCCAACGCTTCAAATACTTTCTTATGCTTCATTAAATCATCTTTTAGGAATTCATTAAAGAATCCTCTAGGACTATTTTCATTCTTACAATCATTAAGGATAAAGAAATAATGCTTATTTCCTATACCTTTCTGATCATCCCAATAGTTGGGACTGTACATACACATAGATACCTTGTGGAATTGATTAGTCTTGATTCCCCAGATATCCTTTGAAGATAGTGTTGAATTAAGTGAAGAGATAAAATTAATTCCATTTTTCTTACTAAATTCAACTTCAGCTACAATAACCTTTTCACCAGTTTTTAGGTTCTTGTTATATTCATAAGAATATATCTGACCATCATACTCAATCTCCGCAGAAAATCCACCATGTCCATTACTTCTAAAATTCTCTACATAAAACTTATACTTACCTTCTAACATTTTATCAAAATCTAGCCATGTAATATTCTCAACGGCCACCTTACCGTTCGGGATTCTAATATCTACATCTAGATTTCCAGTTGTATCACGATTAACTTTGCTACCAAAATAAATGTGATTGCCTTTAGGTTCTATACAATGAGCATCTAAATCACTGTTGTTCTTTCCATCATTGTTCCATTGAATTGAGAATCGAAGAACACCATCTACTTTGCCTCCAGCATCTTTAACTCGTTGCTTCATACTATCTGCAATGTCACCATTATATGCCCATGAAAAATTGGAATTCCATTTCAACATACTAGGTGCATCTTTATTAGTAGGAGCAATCAAACTCATTAGATTATTTTGATGAGATGATTCAAAAAGAAGTTCTACATTAGAAGCTTTAGGAAGGATATTATTTATGAAATCATCAATAGAAACTTCTTCCACTTTATCCAACTTCTTAACTGATGTTGGAATCTCACTCTTTAAATCATCAAAAACAGAATTCTTAAGTTTAGCCTTCACATCTCTATTAACATACAACACGTTATTAACCGTTATGTCTTCTACAGTAGCATGTTGACGCCCTAGAGATTCACTATACCCAAGTTCTTCTATAGTCTTCTGTGCATCTTCAATCATCCGTTTTGTAAATATAGCATTAGGACGCTTATAGTTTGTTGGAGCCATTACCTTTTCAAACTTTGTAATAGCTTCATCCAAATCTACATCCTTTGAAATATCAATAAGCAAAGTACCGATTGCAGTATTCCTAATACGGGATATTGGGTTATTCTGTGATTCAACCCAACACCAATTATCTTTTTCATTTTCAGAAAGATTGTCATACTTCTTCTTGTACTTGATGAATTCTTTTATAGCAAAGGTATGTTCTTCCCCACGATAAAGAGAACCTTGTTCAATCAATTCAAGAATAGTATTTCCTGCATTCAAAGTAAGTTCGTCCATGGAACGCTTGAATACATTCTTAGAATCCCTAACCTGAGCCTGAAGTTCTTCGATTGAAGAAGATGAATTAGAAACAAAAGACTTAGGAAGATTAAAGTGAAAATGTTCCCATACAAAAGTCTTCCCATCTTTCAATTCAACATTCTTGTCTGTGCCTAGATTTGAAAACTTTATAAAAAATTTGTTTTCAATGATAGAAGAATGAATAAGCTCTGACATTGCCTTAGACACAAGGTTATATGGAAACTCATCTATCTCTATATCCCAGATAGATACAAGCTTGTTATTCTTAACTGCTACAAGATTTCCATAATTTCTTATAAAACTTTTACAAGCTGAACAATCATGTTCTGTTCGTTCGCGAAATAGATGATTGGTACCTACTGGAAAACTTTTAAGATAAGTTTCCCATAAAATATCCTTATCAATGTTTACGTAATAGAAATCTCCATGCATAGCCATGAATGACATTTGATTTTCTACAGTCTTCTTAAAAACATTAAACTCGCCCATATTAATTTCCTTTCATATATAATATACTTAAAAAATATAATTAGTCAACGGTTTTATCAATTTTCTTTTCTTTTTCTTTTGTGATATGTTGAATCAACACAAATCCTCTAAAAATGCTAGATATAACACCTAGTAAAAGTAAAGTTCCTGCCCAATGCCAAAAACTTTGAAAAAGGAATTCTAAAATTTCAATCATAATGAATCCTTTCATAGTTCAATTACGTTTGTTTGTGTATTAGCAATCATATAGTTTTTCATTTTTTCATTATGAGTTACTATAATCATTTGTTTATATATTTGATTCATTTGTAGTAGACTCTCATATAGTGTCTCCGCGATTTGGATGTTCATACTTGCGTCCGGCTCGTCCAAAATAATACATTTTAATCCAACCATGGTATTGAAATAATGTATAAAGGCTAAACTTACTATTTTACTTTCAGCACCAGATAATCTATGTGCTGGAAGTTTCTGATCCTTAAGTCCGTATTCCATTTTTATTGCGATCTTTGTAGGTCTTAATTCTACATTCAACGATTTATAATATATGTTATTTATAAATTCGTTCATTCCGATTTCAACATCTTGAATTGAAGCATCAATAACATAATTAGGAAAATCCTTTAATAGAATTGTTCTAGCTTGTTCCTGATTGAACAAATCTTTCTTTACTTCAATTACTTTTTCCTTGTTAATGTTTAAGTCAATTAAATCTTGCTTTTTCTTTTCATCCAGTTCTTTATTATTTTTCTTTACAATTTCATTAGATAGAATAGTAGCTTCATACTCTTTAATATCTTTTTCTAAAGGAATCATTAATGAAGCATAATCTTCATCAGATACCGAGTAATTTTGTATTACTTTTTCTAAAGTAGAAATAGTAGTCTGCCTATTATCAACTTCTTTTATTAAAGCCAACACATCTGATTTATATTCAACCAATGAAGTCTTTTCTTTTTCAATTGATTGTTTTATATTATCATCTATTTTCTTTAAGTCTTCATTATATTTAATATGAAGTTTTGATAGTTGTGTATCTTTATCAGTTATTTGATTCTTGCAATTCAATAAATTGGTCTTATACTTATCTGACAAAGATTCTAATTTAGTGTTATTTAATTCTTTATCAGAAAGTAATGTTTGTTTTTTGCTTTTAAGTTCTTCATTATCTTTAACCAATTGATCATATTCATTTTTCTTTGTTTGTTCATCCAACAAAGCTTTTTCGGATGATGCTAATTCTATTTCATATGTTTTTTTCAAATCAACATATTCTTGAAGCTTATGATCACATTTTTCACCACAGGTAGGACAAATACCTTGTTCTAAAGATTTAATGTTTTTATTACAATATACTATATCTTGTTTCTTACCTGCTATTTTGTTTTCCAACTGTTTTAGTGGTGTATCATCAAACTTAACAAGCTTAGCAATTTTTATTTCACTTAATCTTTTATCAATGTCTTCAATTAAATCATCTAATTTCTTTTTCTCAGCAACGAATGAATCTTCAATTTCTTTAATTTTTTTATTTAAATCAATAATATTATTTTCAATAGCAGAAAATTCTTTATCATAATTTTCTTTTAATGATTTGCTTTGGTTTTCTTTATATGCACTCGATTCAAATAATTGTATAGAAGTTTCACATGCTTGCAACAAGGTATTTTTTCGTGCTAAAGAGGTTTCACTATAAGATAATAATGATTTTGCTTCTTCTAAATTCTTTTTCTTTTCTTCATATTCAGTTTTTTCTTTTTCAATTAAACTTTGTTTATCTTGCAATGCCTTTAATTCTTTACGCTTTTCAATTATTTCAGCTTCAGCAAATAAAGCTTCTTGTGTATCTTTATAATCATAATTTATATTTTCTAAACGATAAATCTCTTTTTCAATGTTGGATATCTCAATTTTAAGATTTTCAATAATAGGTTCAATATGAAGTTTGATATATTTTTCTAAATTTATTTCTTTGATTTTCTTGAATAATTCCCTACGTTCGGAATCTTTACAGGTTACAATATTATCAATTGCTTTTTGTTTAGCTACTAATGAGTATTGTGTTAATACAGGATCAAACATTGTTGCCATCACCGAAACAGCTTCTTCACCAGATGCTACTTTATTTCTATCAGAATCATATAAAATACGTTCAGTTCCGGACTTTCCACGCTTACAAGAAAGTTCTATTGTATATTCATTGTTGTTAAAAGCAAAAAGAAGTGAAGCAAACATTTCACTTGAATCATCATTTATATAATCAGCAAAGGAACCTTCATACTGATTTGCTATAAGCATTTCAATTATTTGAATAGCTGTAGATTTTCCTTTACCGTTGGTTGCTTGAATTATATTAAGACCTTCATCAAAAGATAGTTCACGGGTACCTTTGTATATACCAACATTCTTTAATGTTAATTTTTTGATTAAAAGCATTTATTCCTCATCCTCATCCTCAAGAATGTATCCTTCATATTCAGAAGGATCAAAATCTTCATTTACTATTTCCGTTTCATCATCACTTTCATCATAAAGAAAAGTTTCAACCTCATCTTCATCCAATTCTGATTGAAACTTTAACACTTGAGAATACACATCGTTAGGCACCTTACTTCTCCTCTATTGTTTGTAAAACATTAATACAAATATTGCTTACATTATCATCAACATTATTTATAGTTTTATATTCTGTAAAATAGTCCAATATTGTTTTTTCAGAAATATTAATATCTGATCCTTCAACAAGCTTTTCATTCTTTATAGCTTTACCATGAACTCTTCTACAATAAAAGTTAAATCCTTTTTCTTGTGCTTGTTTAGTATAATACTTAATACTTTGTTCTTTATCAATAGAATCATACACAGTGTATATTGCATATTTTTTATCAGACAAAGGTAACTCATTAGGATAGTAAACATCCAAGTAGTCAACCCATATCGGAACTTTTACTAATTCATATTTTTTTGATTCACAATCTACAACAGCTATGTAAGGCGTCTTTCCCTTTTCATTCAATGAGTTAAATGTAGGACTGCCTAAAAAATGTCCTTTTTTAGTAACAGTTTCTGTGTGAATATGACCACATAGATAATTCTTGACATTCCATTTTGAAGTGTCTACAAACTTTTTACTAAAATGGGAAGTATCATCTTCTATATGATGGAAGCAGTAGTCAATAGGTTCTTTGATTTCCAAAGCAGAATAGGTTTCAATCAAATTGTTTTCAATATGTGGCACAAACAAACAATTAAGATTTTCAATTCTATCAATCTTCCATTTATCTATTACTTCTACTTTTTGTAAAGGTCTAAAAATTGAAAGCAATGAACTTTCTAATGTTCTATCATGGTTCCCCGTTAGGATTATAATCTTTTCAAATTTGCTTTTGTTATTAAAAAAATCAACATATATCTCAAGAAGTTCATGTTGAACACTGATTGATTCTACTAAGTCACCAAGTAATAGTAATCCATTATCACTGCAATTGTATTCAGAATCAAACAACCAATGCATAAACTCCAACCATTGTGAATAATATGGTTCTTTTTCTCTTGAATGTAAATCTCCAACAGTAATCAATTTTTTCATAATACTTTAAATTCCCCTTCGGATGTGAATCCCCAAGATTCATTGTAATCTTCATCAAATCCTATTATTTCTACATCATAGCCTAAATGATTAAGAATTGATGATACTAAAATATGGTCTTGATCACCGTATTCTGTTACTTTAACATCATTTACAAAAACATCTAACCCATATTCTGTACAACATCCGTCACTACAGGTATATTCCCAAGGCTTTAATTTAATAACTAACTTTTGTTTTTCCATTATATCCTCATTAAAACTAGTTCACCTTCATTATTTGTATAATACACTTTTTTAATTCCAGAATCTACTATTGCTCGCATACATCCTTCACAAGGTTTAGCCAACTTAATTAGTCCTGATTTAGTCATTCTACAAACAATCATAACATACCCATTGTCAGTTTTATACTTCAATAGTGAATCAATCTCTGCATGAAGGAAAATTTTATCTGGATGGGATTTCTGATTATAATAGTATTGTTGTGTGTGGGTTTTAACAAATGAATTTCTTCCTAAACTGATGATAACCCCTTTCTTATCTACAATTGCAGAATAAACAGTATATTGTTTAGTATAGTCATACTCTTCTTTCATCTTGTTTATTACTTTATTCAAAATCGAATATTCTTTCATTTTAAACCTTTCAAATCAAGAAAAAGGATAAGTACACTTAGTATTGAACCATTCATATAGTTCGGTTTTGTTATGACTTATTTTTGGATTGTTTTCATCGGTACATAGATAAATTTTATCCATGGTATTGGATGATAAAACCTCATCATAAAATGGGCAATGAACGCACTCCTTAATTGGTGTAATTTTTGTAGAAGAAACCAAACGAACCATGCTATCCACCTTTCAATAGTAAATATACTAAAATAATGTGTTTAAGTCAAAATAAAGTTTTTGACTTTTATTACTTAATATAGTATATTGATATTAGGAAGGTTTATATGAAATATTCTTTTGAAGACATGATTAGTCTTTTTCCAGACGAAATTGTAGATAAACTCAAGAAAACTATTCAAGATCCTAAATGGCATAGTGAAGGTCCTGTATATGAACATATTAAACTCGTGTTCAACTACATACAGAACAAATACGCTGACGATTTGGATTTGCTTATCTGTGCATTGTTTCATGATTTAGGTAAAATCAATACTACAAAGGTTTATGAAAAGAAGGAAGGAATTCGCATCCACGCTATAGGACACGAAACTTTTGCTGAAATGTATATTGATACTTTAAAGGAATGTTTTTTACATTTTGAAGGTTATAACAAAATCAATTGGGAGAAAGTAAAACATGTTTGTGCTAATCATATGCGTTATCATATGTATGTTACTAAACAAATTTCTAAACCTTCAAAAAGGGAAAATATGGAAAAACATATATATTTTTCTGATGGTTTGAAATTTGAAGATGCTGATTCAAATTCAAGTATTCAAGGAATGCAAAATGCACCATATTTGATAATCCTTATGGGGATACCGGGATCAGGAAAAACCACATGGCGGAAAAAGTTTCTTGAAAATCAAGCAAACCAAGATTGGAGTGTTATTTGTCCTGATGGTATACGACAACAAGTTACTGGAAAAATATCAGATGGGTCACAAGATAATGTGGTATGGAATATAGTTTATGCTAAGTTGTCTAGTGAATTAATCTACACGTATAACGATATAATTTTCGATGCAACAAATTGTAATACCAAAACACAAAAAGCTATTGAAAAAATAGCAAAGGAAAATAATGCAATTATAATGTACAAGATATTTGAATGTGATAGGGAACTAGCTAAAGAACGAATTAAAATTGATATTGAAAATAATATCAATCGTTCTAATGTACCTAGTGAAGTTGTTGATAGAATGGCTAATAATTTTATGTTAGCTAAAAAACGAGTTGAAGAGAAAGCACGTGAAAAAGATGTTTGGATTATATATGAAGATAGAAGAAAATAAACAAAAATGCTACCAAGAAAATTCTTGGTAGCAAACTTTTATAATTATTATTTATTCTTTTTAAATTAAAGGATATAACAATGTAGTGTACTGCATTGTAATTGTGACATCTAATGGTTCACCAGTATCTTCACTGAATGATAATGAACTTTGTTCTGTAGGCCAACAACCCATAAATATCCAAGTGCTATTTATAACATTGTTAGCATCTAATGCTAATACAGTAATAGGTACACGGAATAATGAAACACCACCAGTACCCAACGGGCCAGAATCGCTAAGAGGCATTAATCCTGTTACAGAATCTTGTATTAAGTTCATCCACCTACCGATAGCCTTATAAGTATCATATTGCTTATCCGGCCTGTAAGTAAAAGAAAATTCATTACCTTGTTCAAGGATACCACTAGGGCGCGTTAATGTTTTACCACGTTTTGTAATAGTATAAGTTCCTATCGTTCTAGGTGGTATTTCAACAGAAAGTATTCTTGAATTTAAATTTAAAATATTTCCTAGCCCTGGATGAGGTGGAATAATCATTTGGTAATGATTTTGAAGTGCGTCCTCCCCTAATGTAGCTAGTATATCTAATTGACTTAGCATATTTTTTATCTCCTATATGTTAATAGTTACTAAGAAATACATCCTAGTAACTAATTAAAGATTATTGTTTCTTAATTACTTCCTCGACTGAAGTGCCTGCTGGGCTATTAATGAATGTAAATTCAATAGTATTAGCATACCCAACAAATGTAACACCTACTGTTAAAATGAATCTTTGTTGTGCCCTAGTCTCAGCAGTGTTGTTTGTTCTGTCACATAATGTATAAGAATCTTCTAACCATAACTGAACAGAAGCTAGTATTTGGTCTGTTTTATTCTTTACAATACTCATGTGGAAATCATCAATTTCTTTACCTAATTGATAAGGCAATACTTCTGATTCAATTCTTTCAACAGTCCAATCGGCTAAACTTGATTGAGCTATATAAGCATAATCAGAAATTCTAGTTTGTCTTGTTCTCCATGACTTTATAATGTTACCATATGACCTATCAAACACAACAGGATTTAATCTAGCTTTATCTAATAATTGTAACTGTGATTCAGTAGCACTATAAATAAACTTTGTAATTGCTCCTCCAAGCTGGCCACCCTTTCCATTTTCATCTATCCACGCAGGGTTTCCACCAGGACCTAGAATTAGCACATCAGCCATTTTACCTGCAATCAAACCCATGTTTGAACAAAGGAAGTTTTTACCTAAGAATGAATCTTTATGGATTCCCCAGTTTAAACAGTAATAATAAATACCTCTATCTGTAGTTCCATTAGCGGCGGTGTCTGGGTCTGCCAAAAGAGCAGTTGCAGATAAATTTTCTGTACAAAGCATGAATCGTGTTCTAGTTAAATCGCTTAATCGTAATTGTTCAAATTTAGTAGCTACAGCAGATTCAGCAGTACCATCAAATATAATCTTTACAGGATACTTATTCTTGTCTTTTAAATCATCATACACTGCTGCTAAGTCTGTTCCTTCAATTGCTACTCCGCGTAGACCTCCAGTAAGAGGTATAGAAGTAGTATCATCAACGAAGGTGGTAAATACTTCATCTACTACCACAGGTGTGAATAGCGCTTGTGATTCTTCATCAAAAATGTTTTCAATGTAAATGTTGGTTCCAAATCCGTCTTTACCTAATGGGTCGATTGAGAAATTAAATGGTGATCCATTAATTTCAAAATAATCTTTTTCAGTAGGAATATAACGATACACATTCATATTGAAATTGCCGTCAATTTCAGGGTCAGCGGTTACTAAAACTTTTAAATCATCGGCTTGCTGATCTCTACTAAATAAAGTAACATATACGTTATCTTCTAAGTTGATATTATATGATACAGTTATTTCAGAACCCGCTGTAAGCACTGGACTAAAATTAAAAGCTAATTCACCAGTTGTACGATCATATGTACCTGTTCCAAGGTCAGGATCAGTGGTTAATATTTCAGTACTTGCATCAGTGGCAGCAACATTGATCGATATACCATCAACTAAAATATCAATTGATTGATTAACGTAGTATTCAAAATTTGGTAAAGTCAAAGCATATGTAGCAGCTACACCATCTGCTACGGCCATGTCAGCTACGCTTGGAATAGCAGAATAATCAGCAATTACTTTAGTTGAAGTACCTGATACAAAAGGAATTGTACCATCTTTCGTAATGAATACACCACCATGAGCACCGGTTTTATATGGTGCACTTATAAAGATACCTGTTTTTAAATTGAAGTCAATAGCGTCTTGAATAGTAGGATTATCCTTTGTAGGATACCCATAAGTATTTACTATTTTTTGTGTTTCACCTTTTTCAAAGAAAAACCAATCTTTAGGTCCTTTCAAAGCGTTTATAGCAGTAGCACCAAATATAGGTATTGAGGTATCACTTCTCTCTGTTTGATCAACAAATTTTGTTTGCACGCGCCATGAGCTAGACATTATATAATACCTCCATATATCGTTGTTTCATAATTTTAATCTCCTATTTATATAGTTAAAGTTCTGCATTAAAATAGCTTATAAGTAACTCTTGCGGTTGTGTATTTAACAACTCACTATTTTTTAATAATTTCCCTTTAGTGCTTAAAAAATTAAATATAACTTCATTTGCAATAAATACCCCACGATTTGAAGGTTGTGGAGTTACTAATATCTCAGTATCTGGATAAATAGCAAAGGTATCAAATTCAAAATCCAATGATGCAGAAGTGATATTATTTTGTTCCAACCAATCGTTTTCCGTGTACTCAGGTTTAAAATCTAAATTATAATCCATTATAGCTATGTTTTTTAATTCATAATCACTTTCAGTTTGAAGTGTAGGATACAAAATTGTTTCATTTGTGTCACTCATCAAAATTTTTGAATATGCATATTGCAAATCTAAATCCTGTGAATACCATATAGTAGCTTCATACATTAAATGAACTGGAACAATTTTAATACCAAACCCTATTTTTTGTTTATACTCTTCTAAGTTTAATAATGTTTGAACATTGTTTGAATTCTTCCACCATTGCCTACTAACATCAGGGGTAATTGACTTCAAATAATAATTCATAAATGGAAAATTTAACAACCCATCCTCATTCATTTCAGCCCTTCGTCTAAAGCAATAATCATTAGAAGCATACACAATTCTAGAAGTATCAGAATAATAAAGCATTTTAGCAAAATACTGTTCTATAGCAATATCTAAAGAGTAAACACTATTATAAAAAGTATCTTTATGTATGAAATCGCTTTGGTAATAAAATGAACTAGGAGCTATTATATCACTCAATTGTTAGTCCTCGAAGAATTCTTCAGCTTCTTCTTTACCTTCACCATGAAGTTCTTTTTCTGTCCAATCAATTTGTTCTAAAGCATATTGTAATTCACCTGCGTGTATTTGTTCTTCTTCAGCCAAATCAAGTAAAAGAGCTTCAACTTCAGGAATATTAGCATGACGCGCTAAAGTCTTATATAAATTGATTGCAGATAATTCAGCTGACTGAGCTATGCGTAATAAATCTTCATCTGTAGCAGATTCTAAATCAACTTCAGTAACCGCAGATAATGAAGCTTCTTTTAAGGCTTTTCTTATAAGTTTCATAATTAAATCCTATAGGAATAACTTAATACTAAATCTAAAGTGTCATCATCTAACACCGGAATTTGTTTCTTTTTCATTAATATGTATAATAGTTCTGCTACCTCATTTTCGTCTGTAGATGTTTTAAGAGAATCAATTATTAATTTAATAGCTTTTCCATTAATTCCTAATCTAGATAATTTAATTGTTAGTTCACGTTCATCAGTGATAGATTCAGTTAATGGTTGTTCACTGTCGGCGTGATGTTCCATAGCGATTAATCTTGTGTAATAATCGGGTATTTCTATAATATGATCAGCAGCAATATTTAATGCAATGTAATTATCATCGGTATGTTCTAATTCAATATTCATGCCTGTAATTAATTGATTGATAATATAATGCTCAGAGTGTAAATCAATTAAATCTAAAATTGAATTTAATTTGTCCTCATTGTCAATCGATTTTAATATATCTATGTTTAGAATAGGCCCTTGTCGTATTTGATTATCTATTACAACGTAATCACCATCTTCTATTTCATAAATATCGCCATTCTCTGCTATAACTTTTTGTCCTTCTTTTAATTTGATCATACTATTTTCCTCTAATTTTGGTCCCAGTCTTGTAAAATCATCTAAATCTCTGTAGTTTTTTGATAATGTATCCATTATAGTCCACAATCCTTTTCCTAAAGGAATAATATTATTACCTTTCATATATTCTTCATACTCTTCAATTGTAAAAGTATAGGAAACTTTTATATCATTTTTACGTAATTCACTTAATGGTAAATTTGTTATGTAAGCACCGCTTTTATTTCCAACTATGTAATCTTTTCTTTTACTTTCTTTCATTTTCCTTACCATATTCTTGTAATTCTTTTACAAGCGAATTAACATTCTGATCTTTGATGTATAGTCGTAATCCAGTCAACGCCCGTGTTTTATCTGTAACACGTGTCTTTAAAAACCGTGATAAAACTTCTTTGATAAACCATTCACCTACTTCATACGAGTTGTGAAATCTTTTAAAATGAACATTCACGTATCGTATTAAATATTTTTCAAACATAGCATCAATCATCTGTGTGCCAGTTTCGTTTTGCTCTTCTAAGTTATCTATATCTATATTCATTTATTAAAACCTCTATTTAATATTTCTTTAAATGTATTAGTTATAATCTTTGATGGTTCATGAATGTAATCAGGATTCTTTTGATTATATACTAAACTAAATACATCAGCGAATACTTCTTCAACATCATTATTTTCATCGCGTGTTAATTTTACACCATTGTTAACCCATTCAATAAAGTAATCTTGCCATAATATTTGACATTCTTCAGGTAATAAAGAATAAACAAAATGTCCAAACTCATGATAAATTGTTGTTACAAAAAATAGTTCATTATCTTTATCTACAGAAGAAGGCATAAACACATTATCTGAAATAAAATATGCCATTGTACCTTCACCCGCTACATATTCAATATAGTCTTTATCACATAGAATTATTGAATCTAACCTGCGCAATGATGAAGGAAACTCTTTTTTGATTTTATGTATAAAACTTTTAACTTCTTTAAGTACAAAAGATTCAGCATCTTTATAATATATAGGAACAAAATCAATTACTTCATATTTGTAAGTATCTAAATCCAATAAAGGATAGACTGAAATTAATTCAGTTAATGTCTGCCAAGAATCATATATAACAGATATTGTTTCAACTTCATAATTTTCAAAATCTTCAATCAATGAGTAATCTTCAACATTAGTAAAAAATATTGATGACAATGTATCAATAACAGAAGCAATTTCTGGATGGTTAAACACCTCATACTCTCTTGATAAAAAGTGTTGAATCTTGCTTAGATATTCATGTTGCTTTTTATCTTCAATACACGCCGATATGAAATAATGTATATATTGTTTCTTTTCTTCATTAGTGAAATCATTTTCATTTATTAATTTATTAAAAACAAATACCCTATCATCTAAATATTGATCAAGCAATTCTGTTATAATCTCAAAATCTCTTATTGCAAAGGAGAAATCAAGTTTTTCGGTTAATAATTTCATATATTTATATAGTTAAGTTTAAAAAACAAAAGCCTAAGAAATTAATCTTAGGCTTTTGAATACAATAAAGAATTAATTATTTGTCTTCTTTTTCTTTGTCCTCATCTTCATCTTCATCTTTTTCTTCTTTCTTATCATCTTTCTTCATTCGGCGAAGAGCTTTCATTCGGCGCATTCTGGCCATTCTTCGCATAGCCATAATTTCTTCATCATCGTAAAGTTCTTCATCATCGTTCTCTTCAATCTCATCTTCTTTGTCTTCAGCATCCATAGCCTTAAACATTTTGTACATCCGACTGAACTTCTTCATTTTAACCATTTCTTCATCTTCCTGCTCTTCAACATCGTCCATTCTCTTCATCATTTCAGGTTCAAATGTTTCATCATCCATCCCCATCTTTCTCATACGAGCCATTCGGCGCATAGTGTAAATGTCATCACTGGTGTTAGGAACTGAAGCATCGGCAATGTTTGAAGGTGTACTAAAATCATCATAAATATCTGAGGATTCAACTAAAATCTTAGTTCCCTTCGGTGCAATCTTTCCCTCGATAAGGTAAGGCTTTGTTAAAACAATTTCAACCTTCTTAGACTTTTCTTTCTTAGTATCAAGTTTCTTCATAGAATTTTCTCCTGTATTTTCTTTTATATAATCCCCATTTTCTACAAAATAGGTGTTTCCGTCTGTGTCAATAATTTTTTGACCTTCTTTTAATTTAATCATAAATTGTCTCCGTATGTATATATAGTTAAATTACCATAAATCATTATTTTTGTATTGGTTTAGTATCGTTTGAAATTCTGGAAGTTGAGTTAATGCGTGGTCAGTAATGGGCGCTACGACCCAATCTTGAACCACAACACCCACCCTAGTTGCCTTTGAAATAACAGATAAAAATTCCATAATCAACACATGAAAACTACCATCTGGTTGCTTTATCTTATATAAAAAGATGTTACCTGTTTTTACATTGTCAGAAAATTTGACACGAGCGGTTATTGGTAAAATATCATACAAGTGCAAAACATTATTAGATGTTTGATTATTATTAGTTCCCATGTTAGGAGTTGGAATTTCTTCACCGGGAAAATTTACATAAATTGATATTTCCCTATAATCTTTAATAGTTAAAGATTTGTTTTTATACTTATCTTTAATCAAATCAATTAAAAAGGTATTGGAAGATTTTGTACCAAGGGTTTCTACATTAATATCATTTAACCTTTTTTGTAAAGCATAGAATGATCGTTGTATTTTTTCATTAGGTGATAGCATATTTATATAGTTAAAGTATTTGCTTTTCCTAACATATCACCCTTTTCTATCTCATATATATTTCCGTTCTCAGCAATTACCTTTTGTCCTGCTTTTAAAGTTATAATGTTTTCTACTAAAACATTCTTTTCTTTAACTCGCAGTTGTTTTTCAAAAGCTTTTAGTGTTGTTAAAGCATCCTTTAATGTTTCATCTAATTGTTCTTTAATGTGTGAGCCATCTTCATTGTATACTTGCGTTGTGAAAAAAATATTATCACCAATACCTTCTGACATTAAAATAATGTATTGAGAAAAACCACTTTTGTTCATGTATTGATTAAACTTTATAATATCAACATCTCTGTTGTATGCCTTTCGTAAGATTTTATTTATGACAATATATTCGCCACCAGCATAACTTTTAATATCTAAATCCTTAATGTTTATCATAAATACCTCATTTATATAGTTATCTCATTATCATTCCAATGCTCGATTCCCGCCAATATGTTAACACCTCTTCTTTTAAGGTATCTGATTTCTCGCGTAAAGCATCCACATCTAAAGAAGAAGGTAAATCACTTTCTGACATGCCTAGAATAAAAGCAAAATTTTCTAATAACATGCTTTGGGCATATTTAATAAAAGAAGGTCTTAATCTAAAAGGTATTCTTCCAACGTCATTATCAACAGCGGCTAGTTCAATGTAAAATACACCGGAAATTAAAGATTTTACTTTTAATTTATTATTATATTCATCATAATCAATATAATATCCAGAATTAGAAGCTTCCATACTTTCGGATAAAAATCGACTCTGATATGCAAACTGAGAAAATTCGTAATTAAATTGTGTGCCGAATCCTCTAGTATTTTGTGATAAATAAGAAACTTGATTAGCAGAAGCAAATGGGTTGGCTAAAAACATACCTTGCGACATAGGGTTTAGATTACCAAAAGAACTTGTACTAGGAACAAAATGTTGTTTATAAATTCCTACAACGTTTTCTTCACATTCAACTTCAATTAAAGAACCCCCTGACGTTGATATTTCTTTAGGAATACTCATAGGAAACCAGCGGTAAAATTCATTAAGTGCTGGTGCTATTGAATATTCTTTTATCTGTTCATCAGTAGCTATGTGAGCAAATTCGTTAGTAATAGTTGGGTATCCTATTGCTTTTTTTATTTCATTCAAATCTCTTTCAGAAATTTGTATATTCTCAATTGTAGTCATATATTAATAGTTAAAAATTTAAATTTGACTTTTATCAATAATTTTAGTATATTGATAGCAAGGAGACACAGATGAAAGTAACAGCAACGTGTAAGGATAAGGTAGAAAATCCTAAGTTCCCCTGTTTGATGATTTGTAAAGGCGATGGTCATATAATATTATTTACAAGTGATAATATAGGAACTACAATACTACCTCCCAAAAATAGCTCAAGTTATATAGGTGAATATATTACCTCTTGGTCTATGGAATTTTTTGAACCTTTTGAAGGAGAAGTTATTCTATCAAATACCTAAGTTTTTAACACTTTAACTATTAAGTCAGCGGGTTAGAGCAGTGGTAGCTCAACAGGCTCATATCCTGTGTGTCAGAGGTTCAAACCCTCTACCCGCTATAAATAGGCACCGGCTTAGGTAAGTGTTTGGCCTAGCATTTAATCCCATACCTTTGCCTGCATTTTAAAAATAAAATAAAATATAATAAGGAATTAATGAAAATAATAGAAAAAACTTCTCCTTTAATTAAATTGTTTAAAGATGTTTTTCACATTCACTCAACAAAATATATTTCTCAAAGTGAAAATGGTTGGATAGCCAAAGAGTCTTATCTCCATGATGATATTATATACAACCAACTAAAAGGCTATAATAAAAATGATATAGGTGTATTCAATTCTTATGAAACAAATTTCATAGGATTTGATATTGACAACCATTATAATAATATAAATATATATGAAGTATTTATACAGCTTAGAAAACATTTAAACATTCCATATTTTACTCTTCTAAACAAATCTCCTAGCGGATTACACGCATACCTATGTTTTGATTCTTTTTATTCGGTAAAAAGAATAATGGCTAGGATGGTTGATTTGTTATCAACATTTAAATATAAATCATGTATTGAAATTAAACCGACTGCTTACGTAGGTTTACGTTTATTTTCAATTGATTCCTTGATCGACGAAAACACATTTGAACCAATGAAAAATACCTTTGATACCATGGAAGATATTCTAAACTTCGCAAAAATCCGCAGATATCAAGTAAGCGAATTCGTAAATCCAAAAGTTGGTGTAAAAGATAAAGTAAATGTAATCCAACAATCTAATATTGATTTTAGATTCACCAACGGTGAAAGCAATGCATATTTAAATTATGTTATTCCACAGTTAGTTGATACAAAATCAAATGAAGAAATAATAGATTATTTAAAAGCGCATGCTGAAATTAATTACTCAGGTGAAATATTCAAAAACTTAAATAATCTAAATCGTCGCATAAATTGTTATAGAAAAGAAAATTTATTTTTCAATCTAACCAATAATGATACTTTTGAAAAAATGTTAGATGAACAGTACTTTAAACACAAAGAAGAAATTGACAACTTATTAAAATCATTTCCAAAAAATTCATTTTCTGTTTACCATGATAAAATAAAAATGGAAAACATTAGAAAATTTATAACAGGATTATATGTAGCGCAAAAACTAAATAATGTGATTGTGGATAACCCTGAACTGTTGGCAGAATATAGTTCATTATATCCATTCTATAGGTTTGAAACAAATCGTTTTTGTATTCCCTTATCGAATAAATATTTTAAAATGTTGTCTTCAAATTATACTGAAATTGTAAAAATACTTAAACATTTAGGAATATTACAATTACCTTATGGTAGACATTATGATATACATAGAAATTCATGTATTCATTACAAATTAAATTTACCTAAAAAATATGTAAATTATGAAAAATCTATATTAAAAGAAATAAGTAAATTAAAAAATAATATACTAATTACTTTTAATACTATTAAAAAAGTATTATTTAATTATAATGAATTAAAAGTTAAAGAGTCATTCTACAAACTGATTAAGAATATTTATATTATAAATTGTATGTACCAACCATCACAGTCAATTAGTATGAACAATGTACTATATGAATTAAATTCATCTTAAAAGGATTATCTATGAGTAAAAAGAAAGCAAAAGAGTTTAGAAAAATGAAAAATAAAATCTTCAAAACAATGATGTTACCAAGCGCATTTTTACCCGTTGACTATCAGAAAATGGTTATAGGCAATATGATTTATAACTTTTTTAAAGATAGACTTGGAGAGTGTAAAAAAGGCTACGTCGGATCGTTAAGAGGATGGGAAGCTGAATTAGATGAATTTTTTAAAAGACATGATTATGAAATTAATCCATCACCAGATGTTATGGATTATGGTATTAGGCTTTTTAGATCAACATACAACAAGGCTAAAGACATAGAAATAAAAAGTTAATCTTTATATTTCCAAAAAATAACATTAGGAATATCTAAAGCAGAACCAGATATTGAATCTCTCCATTCATTACCACATGTGCATAAATATGCACAATGAATTTCATTATCAGCAGTCATTATGATTAAATCATTATTTTTTTTCAGGAAGTGTTTTAATATTGTAGAAATATTAAAAAATGTATAAAAACATTAAAATTCTTACATCATTTTTAATATTTCTATAGTTAATATACTTAAAAAGCAATGAAAAGTCAACTTTAACTCTATAAATATAGAGGTTTTAACTATATAATTATGAAAAGAAATAAAGCTTTTAAAGTCCGAATTTATCCTACTCAAAAACAAAAAAGCTTTATTGACAAAACTCTAGGTTGTACTCGATTCATTTATAATCAAATGCTCGGAGAAAGAATTCAAACCTGTGAAGAATTAAAAGATGATAGACGAAAACTATATGATTTTAAATACAAGACTGAAAAAGACTATAAACAAGAATTCGACTTTCTAAAAGAAGCTGACGCTAAAGCATTGCAACAATCAAGAATAGATTTAAGTCATGCTTATACAAACTTTTTTAACTCATTAAAAGGAAAACGAAAAGGAGAAAAAGTAGGTTTTCCAAAGTTTAAGAAAAGAAAAAATGGAAGTTCTTACAGAACAATAAATTGCAATAACTATACAGATATTCAAGTTAGTTTTGATAATTCTAAAATAAAACTTCCTAAAGTAGGTTGGATTAAGTTTAGTGACGGAAGAACTGAACTTAATGGTTTAATTAAATCAGCTACTGTATCAAAAACGTGTACTGGAAAATACTTTGTTTCAATCTTATATGAATATGACTTTGAATATGAAGGTATGGAATTAACAGATGACTTGAAAATCAAAGGTCTTGACTGTTCACTTTCCAACTTTTATGTTGATGAACTTGGTAATTCTCCAGATTATGTTAAACGATATCGAAAATATGAAAAGAAGTTAGCTAAAGCTCAAAGACGAGTTTCAAGAAAACAAAAAGGTTCTAAAAATCGTCATAAAGCCCAAATGAAAGTAAACAAAATCCATGAAAAGATTTCAAGTGAACGTGATGATTTTGTTCAAAAGCTTTCAACAAAATTAGCTAATGAAAATGATGTGATTGTGGTCGAAAATCTATCAATCAAAGGAATTGCAAAAGCAATGAACTTTGGAAAGTCGATGAACGATTTAGGATATTCTAAGTTTTTGCATTGTTTAGAGTACAAAATGCTTGATAGAAACAAACTTTTTGTAAGAGCTGATAGATTTTTTGCCTCATCAAAAACCTGTTCATATTGTGGATATGTTAAAAAAGATTTAACTTTATCTGATATAGAATGGGAATGTCCTTCATGTAAGACTAAACATAATAGGGATCGAAATGCTGGACAAAACTTAGTCAATTATGGATTCAATTTTCTAGGGTTGATGAAACCCGAAGTTACGCCTTTGGAGATTAAAGCCTCTGAATTGAAAGATTTAAGTTTGATCGTTGAAGAAGGAAATAAAAATCAAAATTATATAAATTTGTATTAAATTTTATACATTTTTATATAATTTTATATGTTTTTTATACCATATCAATCCAGTCATTCATAATTAAATAGTTATATCATGGTTAGGATCAAACTCATCTATTAGTTCATTAAGGGCTCCAAGTATTCGGAAAGTATACCATTCATCGTTAGACCATGTTGTGCTGTTTCCTACAGGTCTAAAGGTTTTGATAATTCCGCGAAGTGCTTTGATTAGTCGAACAGATAGTAATTCCATTTTAAGTCCTTTCTACTTCTTTAATAGAGATTGTCATGTATAGGGGACTATACCCAGAATTTTCAAGTATAGCCTCTACTTTATTATTAGCTTCCCAAAAATCATTAGCAAAAATGATTTGGTCATTCAATATCATTTCATTACAATGATTAAAAACCGAGACACAATACTTTTTCATAATTTCCTTATGTATTTTCTATTGGCTTAATACTTTCAAGGGCTTTTAAAACTTCTTTTTCAACAATACCATAAGCAATTTTTTGATCGGTCAATACTATAAAGTAGTAAAATACCTTTGCTACTATTTTCTGTATTACAGACTTCTTATCTATATCGGGAATCAAATTTTGAAAGTTTGGTTTCATCGAGAATAGATAGCAAGCACTCATACATGGTAAGTCTCCCAGTAAGGCATACTGGTACCCTTCATTAAAGGCAGATTTTCTAATTTTTTTAATTTGATTCTCTGTATAAAACTTCATATAAAACTCCTGTAATAAGATATATGTAATATACATCATTTTAAAGTAAAAGTCAATTAAAAATTGAATTTATTTTTTCATTTTTCTTTCTTCTAAAACATTATCTAAATTGGATTTTATTAAATTTAAAATACTTTCTAATTCTTCTAAATCCGCATAGAAATATATATATATACATGCATTAATTCTAAAACTTCTTCATACAATGCCATTGTAGTTATCTTGTTTGATAGTTCATCCGTAAATACTTTCATACTTGATCCTTATTAAGTACAGTAACAGGGTATCCCCCTTGGTATACCCCCGGCAAAGGTATCATGGCATTCTTGTTTATTATAATTTCAGTCTTTCCATAATCTAAATTAAGTTCATCCATTTGTTTATAATATTCTCTATAAATGTATGGAATTAAATCTGAAGGATTAAGTTTTAATTCAGATAGTTCATCCCTTTTAAGTAGTAAATGATATCCTGATTTAGTATCTATCCACCAATAAGTTTTTAATCCAAGGTTACACATGAATTTCTTAATTGAAATATTTTCATGTGGTTTGAATATTTTATTAACATCACAATCAATATCAATCCATGTTTTAGTTCCACGTGATTGTTGATAAGCAGTCATTAATGAATTATCTATCTTATTCAATCTTTCAGCTATATTGTTGTTATTACTTCGATCATTCAAAGCAATGGAAGCTATTTCAACTTCATATTCAAATAACACTTTCTTGAAACTTGCAATAGCCTGTAAAGTATTAGAAGGATTTATATTGATATACATAACAATACATTTAGAAGGAATAGGTGAACCATTTTTTGTAGTGTACCCATCTATATGACATTCAAACTTTCTAATAGTTCTTAAAAATCTATCCCATCCATTTTTTCTTATAATGGTTTTACAAAACATTTCGGCGCGACCTAAATCCAATGTTTCTTTTTCTTCATCAGTTAAATATTTATTACGGGCTGAAAGTGAAACAAAGTAAACATCTGTTTTTTCTAAAGGAGGAAGGATATTATCATAAAAGAATTTAAGTTCATTTATATCGTGAATGAAAGTATGATACTTCGGTTGAGAATAAGAAGATGCAAAGGTACATTCTCTACATAGTATTCTTTGTTTATGACCAATAAAATGTTGCCCACAAGTCATACATATATTTTCATAATTTCCATTTTCATGTTCAAAATCTTCAGTGAAATCTCTAGGAGAATACTGATAATTAAAAATATCTCCAAACATATTTTACTCCTTTTTCAGTCTTTCAATTTCTCTTTTCAATTCTTCATTTTCCTTTTCTAATCGCATTCTAATTTCATGAGGGCCTTCTTTACCATATTTACAGAAAGCAAATTCTATTTTCTGACCACCTATGTAAAAAGTCCCTACTAAATAATTTTCAATAATAGGAAATCTTCTAAAGGATTTTTGTATAGTTGTAGTTACGGCAAATAACCATCTTCGTATGTCTTCATCTGTGATATCTGCGGTAGCATTAAATTCACCATCTTCATATTCTACTTTAAAGAATTTCAAGAATTCTTCTTCGTTCCTTCTCATTTCTTTTTTATGAGTAATTTTATATAAAAATTGTTTTATTCTATTCATCATTATTTCTATCCTTTAACACTGTATTTAATAATTCAGAGTTATTATCTAATATTAATTTTACAAACTCTTTAATACTAGCATTCATATTTATAGCGTAATTAAAATGAAAATTATTGTACCAGTGCTTTAATAACTCTTCATCCTGACTAATAATATTGGAAGAAAATATATCTTGCATCTTTATTTCATCAATTTTTATTGAAGATTTATTACTTGTCTCCTCATTCTTCTTTATGTGCTTTTCAAATTCTACTATTCTATAATTTAGATCATTAATTTCATTGGCTAAACATTCAATTATAGAAAAATAAGGATCAACAATGTTATATCCTTCATCATATCTCATTTTATGTAATCTTTTCTGTAGTTCAGAAAATTGTAAAAATTCAGGATTAGGTAAGTAGGTCATTGACATAATTTACTCCTTTAAATAATGATAGGTTAATTCTCCAAAATGTGCATAATTACTTAATTTTCTTTTTCCACAGTTATTACAAATAGATTCAATCATTACTTCTTTATTAATAACTTCTAAAGTTTTCTTATCTACTTCAGTAAATTCTCCACCACATTCACAATCTTCATAATTGATGAAAGTTCTAACTTCATGCTTCAGGAGGTAGCAACCAATTGTTATATTCTTTTTCAGTCATACCTAAAAATTCCCTAAGCGTAATTATAGATTTGGAATTGTGCCATTGTTCTACAAGTGATTCTAAATTATCTAAAGAGGATACATCGTCTGTATAAAGAGTTTTATTATTCATAATTTACTCCTTGAATTCCAAGGTATTCAATATTTCCATTAACTTTTCCATTCTAGGAGAACGATATAGTGAATCAGCATAAGTATATTTCTCTCCTCTTATATTATGACCGTTCAGTTTAATATGATCTTCAGCATCTTTCTCAAAGAAGGAAAAGCATCCTTCATTAGTAGCTTGCTCATGCTTCCAACGTATCCCTACTTTACTAAAGTTATTACCTGTTAACTCTTCCATGAATTCCATAACTTCATATTCATTTAATTTATCAGTAAACCATTCTTTTAATATAGGTACTGTGTGTTCATCTATTTCAAGTATTAGTTTTTCTTCTACATTATTTTCTGAGTATGCTTGTAGCAGATCGGATTCATAACCATCAACCAATAAAGAATTAAATACTTCTTCTAAATTTTCATATTCAGAATCATCCCATAAATATATATGTTCTGAAGCATAACCATCGGATATACCATATTCTTTTACTTTATGCCATATAGTATAAATAGGATTGCGTGTACTTCTATTGTCTTGTGTATTTAATTCTTTTTTACACTCTTTTAAAAATTCATACACTTCATCTGAAACTTCAATTGTTTTCATACATACCCCTTTCTTCTGTCACTAGTTTACCTATTATTACTTTAATTATACAATGATTTTTAATAATGTTTTTCATAAGACTCCTGTATATCACAAAGTTCAATTTCAATATCATTATATTCTTCATCCACTTCAAATACAACATTTTTAACTTTGAATTCTGTTCTTCCAAATCTAACGATTGACCCTATAAAAGGAATATAAGACATTTCCTTTTTATAAAATAGAAAATCAGAGTATTTAGGGTCTTTATGTGTAAATTTAATTTTCATTTCAACATCTCAATATTCCCAGGGTGAATTGCTATAGGGTATTCATCCCCGCACCATTTTACAAGCGCGATAGGTTCTAGTCCTTGATCATTGATATAATCTACTTGGCTTGTTCTATTCCAAGTAAATCCAACAATATGACCAATCTGTAGTTTTTCTTTTCTTGGCTGATGATCGGGATTAGCATATTTGTTTATACACTTTACTGGAATACCAATAATACAATCTTTAAGTTTCATTTGAAATTCCTTTCGTATAGTTCTTTAGTTTGTTCTAGTTCAAACAAATAACTTTTAAAAACATCATCTACTGAATCACCATTATAAACTTCAATTTCAACTTGATTGAATGTACCAATAACCCCAATATGATGTGTGTCACAAAATCTCACCATATCATTGATAGCAGATTGAATGTCACTTGAGGGTTCAATCTCAATTTTGATTTTAAAGCTGTTAATAATCATTTTGTTACCTCAACCTATACTCAGAGTTGATCTTTGTCCACCAACTTGTCCGTTGAGAGATATACTATTTCCATCAATTCTTCCTTGATCAAAAGCAGAATAATTTTTAGCTCTAACTTTTGTACTTACTTCTTTTGTTCCAGAATGTTTTTCTTTAAGATATTGATTATTCATAACTTCTTCTTGAAGAATTAGTGCAGTGCATTCTGTCTTCTCAGCGTTGTTGATTTCCATAAGTCTATCACACAAGGTGTATGCAAGTCCTTTTTTATAGTCTCCACGAATACTACCTGAATGTTGTTTTGATAATCGTTCAACTGTGTTAAAAAGATAAGTAGTCATTTCCTTTGCAACTACAACATTATGTTCTTTTCCAATATATTGATTAACAATACCTATATGACTTTTTGTAGCAAGATATATACAATAATTAGCTTTTGCTACACCAATCATTATAAATTTTTTCCATTGGATATCGTTTTTACTTTCAGATATAACTTTTTCTATGATTCCATACTTTGAATCTTGTTCAATATCAGAGATGGATAGATTATAATCTTTAAGAAGTTGATGGGCTTTTTCAATAGCGGATTGTGCTTCAGCTTCATTAGGTGAGTTCCCTAGTGCTAGAAGCTTTTTAACCTTGGAAAGAATGATGTCTGACATATAAACTCCTTGATTTAGATACATAAGTAGTATACACAAAAATCATTTAAATGTCAATACTTTTTATGATAATCTTTTATTGCCTTTATTATATCCATCAATAACATCCAGCAAGGATATACGATAAAGTAAATGAGTCCTTGGATCATTTTCATCAAGATCGGTATTGGTTAAGTAATACATAATCATTTCGTTAAAATCTTCTGGTGTAATCCAGATATCATTAATACGAATACTTGTTCCTTCTAAAAAGCCTTTACCAGAGATCCCACTATTAGTTTTCATATCAAGTTCTTGTGTTATTGCTAGGCTCATTTTGTCCTCCATCTATGTACAATATACATAAAAATCATTTAAGTGTCAACTTGTTTTGGCAATAAATTCATCTTTAATCCATTGTTCAAATGATCTATTATCTATATAAAAATCATTTATTCTTTTTTGATGATTAAAGGCTTTTCTCATATCTTCATATGAAAAAGAAGAATGGCCTTGTTCTATATTATAACATGTTTCACATTCATATAATTGTTGAACCAATTTAAGTACAACAGGACATTCACTATCACCATATTTACAACCATGAAGGACACAACAATGGGAAGCATGAACTTTTATATTCATATAGTATTCCTTAATTCTGAATTTTCTCGAATATTACCAATAACTTCAAATTCTGCATTTCTGTCAGATAACAAAATTAAACCTAACCAATCAATACCTTCAAGCCAAGCATTCCCTTCCCAATACTTTATTAATGAAATACCTTCACGTGTTTTTGCAATATCATTGTAAAAACTTTTCTTACCATTTTTATCATTAACACCTGTGTATTGTTCTAGGATAATATATTTATCTGTTAATACACTTAAAACAACATCAGATATGTTATTGTCTATATTATAATCTTGATTATACCTTGTCGTAATCAACCTATCCCAAGATATATATTCACCTTCGTTTAAATCCCATGCACGAAATTCAATCGGTGGCATCTTTTTTATCCTTATTATTTTCTAACCATTTTTCTTCATATTTACTTAACCGTGAAGATAAATCAAACATACAATAAAAAACAAATATAAGTAAACCCAATAATAGTATTAGTAAAAGTTGTGTCATAATGATTTCTTCTTTTTTATAGGGTAGGGCAAAAAAGGATCATAAAATCCATAAGCCCAATATCCAATTATTTTATTATTTCTTCCACGGTATTCAATTTCTGATTCACACCCACCATCCCATGATTTTACTTTGCTAGTTACTTTACCAAAATAAAGCCAATCAATAAAATTATTAAAATATTTTATATACCTTAGTTTAAACATTAAAACTTCCTTCTAAATCTAAAAGGTATATAAATATTTTTAACATCTTTTGCATCAGCAAAAAGTGGTGCCATTTCTTTGTGGGTTTTACCCGCAAGACTACAACCAATTTCCGTAACTAAAAAAGTTGAAGCAGTTGTTCTACACCCCCGATTGTGGCATAAAGGCTTCTCCTCTCGCACTCATAAATGGTTGCTTCCACCAGGGGCGTGACACTATCTGGGCAGTGAAAAAGCATGAGCGCGAGCCCCTTCATAAGCAGATCACCCTTTTCGGTAGTGAAAGGCTTTGTCGTAAAGATACGTCTTGCCTCGCGCAACTCTGACAAGCAGTATTCCTTGTCCTTATACATTTCTGCATACCCCATAAATACCTCCAATCGGGGCTTGGCGTGTGCCCGTATAAGCGCCCCGTGCTTATACGGCTAAAACGTCCGTAGAACAATAATTAGACTGTTCCGCCTAAATCCTCATGTTCCGCCAGTGCGGAGCGGAAACGGTCAGCGTCAGCGCTGTATCCAGCTTCTTCAAGTGCATCGGCTTCAATTTTGATAAACTCAGCCAGCCTGTCGGCATCGGCTTTGTACTTTGACTCCGCCTCCCTGAGCGCCTCGGCTCGGGCGGTGGCTATGGCTTGTTCGCGTTTTTCTTGCGATTGTCGGATTGTCATATATGCCATAATCAGCTTGTCGATTAAGTCATTTTTTGTATCTAACTTGAGCCGATTTCGCATTTCTTTTTCAGTTATCTGCATTCTTATCCTCCTCATTTGCTTTTGGCGGTAATCCAATCTGCTCGGCACAATTCAGGCAAATGATATGCTTGTGACCTACCCAATCACCTATCTGAGTTTGAATAGTGGCGGTTTTCTCACCGTTGTTTATTTTACGCTTGCAGTAAAAACACCTCATCCCTCTCCCCTTTCACGTGCATAACATTTGCTTAACCTGCAATTTACTAAGTGTCAGGTTGAAGCAGTTGTTAGAAATCTTTCCCGAAAATATGAATACCACTTGCGTGTTTTGCAAGTCCAAAATAGATTCCTACAAACGGAAGTAAAACAGAAAAACTCCTAATCCCTGTCGATGGCTCATATTTGAACCAAAGTCCCAAACTCCATGCGAAACTAATAATTAACTTGTACTGACCCATTCTTTTCCTCCTCGCAAATTGCCAGGATAGTGCGCGAAGTGCAGTATCCTTCTGTTTGTCGTTCTAACTATGATTTAACCTGCGAAGCCGCAGGCTGAGTCAGGTTGAAATCTGTGTTAGGCGTCTTCATGGCTTGACGAATGAGATGCTTCATCCATTCACCGCCATTTCTGGCCGCCCGTTTCTCGTATCGTTCGCCTTCCACGTCATGGAATCCTTCAAGAAACTTGTCGAACGCATCGTCAATGGCATCCCAGTTAATTTCAACAAAAGACGACCGCAGATTCCACGCTTCTTCAAGACCTGTTTTATCTCCGAATATTACCTTTGAGCTTGCGTAACAATTCAGGCATGCAATATATGACCCTCCGGCATTCGGCTCTCGCTCGTCGGTAGGGTCTATGTCAACTCTTTCAGCTCTGCCGCCGCAAAAAGGACACGGTTTCAACCTTCCCATTCCTTCCTCCTTTTAGTCGCGGATCGGCGTGACGCAGTTACGCTGTCATGCGATCCGCCTAACAATAATTAGACTGTTCCGCCTAAATCCTCATGTGCCGCCAGTGCGGCGCGGGTTTTTTGTTGTATTTTTGATAGCCTGTTAGACGAACTAAGACTAGTTGTTTTTGGATTGATAGAACAAATACAATCAATAAATATCAACGCCTCAGCCAGCCTGTCGGCATCGGCTTCTTTGCTCTGTACATAATCTAAAACTTGTGTAGTTAGCGAAATATTTTTATCTAATGGTTTTCCAGTACCTTTTTCTACAATTCCGCCAAGATATTCTAAATCCTGTATTAACCGTGATATAGTTTCAGCTTGCATTACTTTAACTTTATCTTTACATAAGGGGGACTGGGTAAAGGTTCCTAACTTTTGATCGTAATCACATGATCCGCATTCATAATGCGTTTTTGGACTAGGGTAGTTTATTTCTTTACTTCCACATTCAGGACAAACTGGGGTTAATCCTTCTTTCAATTGGTTAGTGTTTTCATTACTTTTAAATTCATTACAATTAAACATAATATTATTCATTCTTTTTCAATTGCTCAAATTTATTAACCGCACAAGAAAATATTTCATTTGAACATGCATTACATAAATCAATTTTTTCATATCTTCCCGATACATGGTTCCAATCCTTGTCAACATAGCTAGAAGAAACATTACCTTTAAGTGAATAATGATGACAAGGAACTTCAATAGGCATACTTTGACCTATAATTTCTTTCCCACAACAATCACAAAACTTTTTAATCATGTTTACCTCGTTCTTCATTAAAACAATTGCTAATAAAGGTCGCATGTTGATAAGCTTCTTCTTTATTTATTTCCGTAGTGATTGAATCATCGGGAATTATTAGGTAAGGAATCCTAGCTATTTTATATTTCTTCATCCATTCTGTTCCTACAACATTCCAAGCATCTTTAGATTGTGAATGTACTACTTTAGTGTAGATACTGTTCATTTTGATTTCCCTAGTTTCATTTGTATGTTTCTTGACTATATCTTTTGCTTTGTTAAAAACAGATAATTTACTTAAAATGGATTTAGAATCAATTGCATCTATAAGAAGAATATCTTTGTTTTCAACAAACCAACATTTATAAATATCGTATAATAGTCTTTCAATTTGATCATTATTCATAGGTATTTCCTTTCAAAAACTTTCACAAGCATGGATGAATTGCTCAATATCAAATTCTTTATCACAAGGTACTACCTTCAAACCTTCCTTTTTCAATAGTTCCTTAAAGTTTGAATCCATTTTGTTGATTATATCACAGATTATATTCAGCTTTTCTTTCAAAAAGCTATCTATTAATTTTTCTATCTTTTCTTCGTTCAAAATATAATCGGCATCAAAACAAGTTGTTATAATTGTATTAGCTAGTTCCTTAGAATCATTCATGCTTTTTTCCTTTTACAATAAAGAATCGTTGTTCCTATAATTGTATACATTGCGCCAGTTATAACTGATTCAATAGGCGAATCAGTTTCATAAACATTATTAACGATATAAGTAGCTACTTCGTTGGATGAATTAAACGTCATAAAATTTCCTTCATGTGATATCTACACATTGGTTGTTCATTGTTTTGCCATATTGATAATTTATGAGGACTATTCGCCTAAGTCAGGCTGATTGGCTTGTTCAATGTTTTTGGCGCCTTCAGCACAATCTTTTTCAAATTGTTCTCTTCTGTTATATGACTGTTCAAAAAACATGTCCATTGCAACTTCATACTCCATCTTTTCCTCCTGTAAACCTATACCAAAAACTTACCTTTTTTTAAAGCAAAGAATCGTTGTTCCTATAGCCATTTCAATTATACCTGTTATAAGCCATAGGTAAGTAAAAGTGTCATAATCAAACTTCAAATCCAATATTCCTATAACGACGAAAAATATACCCAAAATGGAATAAAGCATATAACCTCCTTAAATCTCAATATCAGTCATATAATCTCCTTAATGTAGATTCAAAGTTTGTGTTCCTTTGATAAGTACATTATACATCATATTCTATAATATGTAAAGGGTAAAAATGATTTTTTATCACTTATTTTTTTAATGTTTCAAATAGTAAAATATGTTTTAAGCCGTTTTAATACTTAAAATGGACACCATAGAACATAGTGTATAATGGAAGGTTTTATCAAAAAAATGTACTAAACTTTGTAAGTGTATATTATATAAGGAATTATGTAAAATACATAAATTTTGTTATTTTTATTGATTTTTTTCATTTTTACCCTGTACATTTAAATAAGTATGGTATATAATGTACTTAATGGAGGTTAACATGAGCGTTGATATACAAGTGACATTAGTAATGACAATTGGTATACTTTCTTTATTCATTTTTGTAAAACTTTTTGAAGGCAAAAACATTACTGAAGCGATCAAGGACTTTATAAAGGAGCTTTAAATGATAGCACCTTGTGTTAAAATGAATCATAAAGGTCAAGTTAAAAAATCAAGAAAAATTGATCAATCTAATCTTTCTCTAACATGGGAAGGAACATGTTTAATAATACCATATAAGTGCAGATCAAAAGAGGAAACTTTCCATAGGCTATATTGCAACAGCGTTGAGCAAGCAAGAATACTTTCACTGTGCTATGTATACAAAATACCGATGAGTAATCCATCACGAAAAAGATTTAGATTTTTGTATGATGTAAATACCAACCACTATGTATTTTTTAATACAATAGAAGAACTTTACGTTGATAAAAATTTCTGTGACTACATCAAATCTAACTTTCCGGAGGGTACTCTCGATGAGTTTCACAAAAGACTTTATTAAAGAAAAACTTTTATCTGACACACGATGGTTGGAACACGGAGTACTCGCGATTTATAATCGCCAGACCTATGAAGAAAAAAATATAGAAAAAACAAAAGAACATAATGGAGTTGGTTTTACTTCTTCCGATGCTAGGTATCTCACATATGTGGCTAAATGGATTTCTTCAGGAAAACATTTATCAGGAAGACATCTTGAAAAGACTCGAAGGCAGATGGTTAAATACTCAGGACAATTAACTAAAATTGCTAATATGAAAGGAAATTGAAATGGTTACAACCAATCATAAAGCGTTAGCCGAAGCACTAACTAAATATATAGAAATAAATCGTTGCTGGAACCCAATAAAAATTCCTTTGCCTAATCCGCAAGGGTATGCTTCAAATGTAGAATGTCATCCATGCGGAAAATGCAACTATTGCTTGGCAATGAAGGCTTTGAAAGAATATAAAGAACTCTGCAATGAATGATGATGAAGTTGCCACTAAGGAAAAGGTATTGAATAGAGCTAAAAAATTACATACATATTATTCTGATAAAAAAGAATTAACTTGTGGTAAATTAGATGCCTTGCTATTAGCAACAGAAGTATTATCCTATTTAACCAATACGCCATATGCAAAATTAATAGAGGATGTTAATGATTAAAGGAAGCAGTAAAGAATCCACCTTAAAACATAAAAGAACCATAACAAATTTAATGAATAAAGTAATAATTGAATTACTTAATCGTTCTATGGAACATGATAATACTAAACTGGAAGATCCAGAATTAGCTTTATTTGATGAATATACACCCAAGCTTGCTACAACTACCTATGGATCAGAGAAATACAATCAATTCTTAAAAGAATTACAACCAGCGTTAGATCATCATTATAAAATGTATCGTCATCATCCTGAGCATCACACTAATGGATGTAGGGATATGAATTTGATTGATATTGTCGAAATGTTCGTTGATTGGAAAGCGGCATCCATGAGACATAATGATGGTGACATATTAAAATCAATTAACTTAAATGCACTAAGATTTAAGTTAGATGAAGTATCATTATATGATATTCTAATGAATAGTATTAAATTATTTGAAGGAGAAAACAATGTGTAGTTGTATTGACGTTATTAACAAAACTGTAAGAGAAACATACAATGATCCTGAAGCTTCTATCACTGTTGGTTTTACTATTATAGAAAATAAATTAGAATGTATTCCTTCTACTGCTACCTATCGAAAGATTAAGAAGAATAGCGAGTATGAAACAAGAAAGCAAACATTATCTTTAAGGCTCACCTTTTGTCCTTTTTGTGGAAAAAAATATAAAGATGAGGAAGAAAACAATGAGTAATTACAAGCGTAAACGTATAATCATTGTGGATAATAGTAATATAGTATATGTTGCTGAAGTGATCAACGGAAAAATAAAAATAAAAAGGAAAATTGAGTAGACTTTTATATAAAATTATTGTATATTATATTTAAGGAGTTGATATGAAAACCAAGGAAGCCCTAATTATTGAATATGATAATGTAAGTTCCTATATTCGTCAGAGTTCTTCCCCCCGAAGAATTCGCTACACTGTATGAAAGATTAATAGGCTTGCGTAAAGAAATTTTTTCACGCATGTATAATTGGAAGTCCGTTAAGGAAGAACTTCCCGGCGAAAAACTTGAAATAAGAAACTGTATTGTAAAATACGAATATGGTGTTGGGGAAGCTGTTTTTATAAAAGGTACATTCCGAAGACCTTCCAATTGGAATGATGAAATACCAGAAGTGACACATTGGACAGCCTTGCCTGAGTTTAAGGAGTAATTATGATTGAAGTAATAAAGAAGTTTATTCAAATAGAAAAAGATTTGAATAATTCTTACAAAATAGTAGGGTATGTTACCCCTAATGGAAGAAGACTTATTCTAACGTTGGATGATAACAAGACGATTGCTTTGAATGATAGATTAAAAATAGCTACATATGATGAGGATGATAATATATTTTATAAGAATTCTTTAGACCTTATTAAATCTTACATTGATGATGGTGAAGTTCCTATCACGGATTTAATATTCTTTGATGATTCAAGACGCGCAATGACATGGTTAATGGAACAGGAGGATTAAATGCAGTTATTTATATCTTGTGTAATAGGTGGTGTACTAGGACTTTTTGGAATTTGTGTAATAGATTTTGATCCGATTAGAATCAATTTTTTAAACAGTGGTATTGTAATAGGATCAGTACTAATATGGAATCTATTTTACAGTGTCATAGCAAAGAAGGAATAAATGAAACTTACCCAATATGAAAGTGAAATAATGTATTTGGCTAAAAACCATTATGGTAAAGAAGCTGAAGAATTAAAATTATCAATTGTTGATGTGATTTATGCGTTACGACTAAAACATTATATTTATGATCCACGAGACAAGTATACATTGTTTTACTTCAAAGATAATTTGATTGAATTATGTTTTAAGCTTGGATTACTTAATACACCTAGTAGTATTAATAATTTTGTTAGCCAAAGTTATTTTGATGGATTTGAACTTTTACCTAAGTTTATAACAAAGGAAACTATCAATAGCAGCTTAGTAATGAAACATATCAATTACCTTTTATCTATGATAGCTAGTGTAAGTGTTCGTGAAATAGTAAATGGGGAATGGATTGATTTAATTGAATTGACTGAAAAGGATTTTAGTTTTCTACAAGAGTATGTAGATTTTCTTAAAGAAGGTATTACATGAGGTATTATGTTAAAGATAATAAAAATGGTTGGTTAGATGAAGAAGGGAAATTAATAGACTTCACAGAAAAACAAGCCTTTTGTCTACGCGACCTTGGATGTATGATTCGTTCAGCTAAAGAAGCTTATCCATGTAAATCATGTGAACGCATGGAACGAAGGTATTGTGTCTTTGGTGATTCATTAAATGGTGAAGGTATTTGTTTTAATTATAGAAAACGTGTTAGGAGAGACAAATGATTGACTCACTAGGCGACCGCATGAAAGAGTATGAATATTCAACTAGGTATTTTCTACCACGACGATCTTATACCATTATTAGGATTGATGGTAAAGCTTTTCATACCTATACTAAAGGTTTAAAAAGACCTTTTGATACAGGTTTTATTAAAGACATGGACAATACAGCAATTTATCTTTGTAAAAATATTCAAAATGCTAAATTCGCTTATGTACAATCTGATGAAATTTCAATTGTACTTTCAGATTTTGATGAAATAAATACTGAAGCTTGGTTTGGTAATAATTTACAAAAGATGTGTTCTGTATCAGCATCTATGGCAACTTGTTATTTTAATAATCAAAGAGTTGTTCGCCACCTAAGTGAATTAGATAACTTAATAGGATCACAGCTTACCCCAACTAAATGGGCAGAATTTGATGCACGTATATTCCAGATTCCTCAGTTAGTAGAAGTTCACAATTATTTTGTATGGCGACAACAAGATTGTGTTCGTAATTCAATATCTTCAGTAGCACAAAGTTTATATTCTGCTAAAGAATTACATAAAAAATCTTCTAGTGAAAAACAAGAAATGATTTTTAAAAAAGGAATCAATTGGAATGATTATGATCCTAAATTAAAGCGTGGTAGGGGTATTATAAAGACTTCTATCATTAAAGAAACTTCTATACGTAGTAAATGGGAAAGTGTTGGTGTACCTACCTTTACTTCTAATACTGAATTTATTTCAGGAATATTAACGAGGAGACAAGTATGAAAGAAATTAAAACAACGAAGATTGAAAAAGTAATAGCCAAGCCTATAGAATATATAGATAAGGAAGTTGAAGTTATAATGTATGAATCTGAAGATGGACACAAGTTCAAGGATAAGAAAAGTTGTGAAGTATATGAAGAAATGCAATTATTTTATTCTAAAATCAAGGTCCTAGAGTTAATGTATTATGACTTTTTACCTGAGTCTGGGAAATTGTGTTACATTGAATCTAGGGAAGACTTTGATAAACTATATAAACTTATGGGAACTACATATAGAGAGTATAGGTCAAGAATAGATTATAGAGATGTAGTATTTCCTCAATGGGTTATTTTTCAAAGGGGAGATGGCGGAGACTATGCAGATTCCCATTACTATTATTTTGAAGATCAGATAAGAGAAATGATCGGTAGTACATTAGAGGTATTAGGATATATGAATCATAAAGGAGAAGTAATGCCATGAAAGTATTATGTTTGAAGCCACCTCATAAGATAGAAGATATTTCACACATGTTGGAAATAAGAGACTTTGATTCTTATGACAAATGTTTAGGACTAAATCTTTTAGGTGTTCTGGATTATAATAACAGACCTAATCATTGGGTAGATGAAGTTGGAAATAGAATCTTTCACAAGTTGTATAGTGTTTTAAATGAAGATAGGTACAGAGATAAAAAACTTAACAACATACTGAAGAAACTAGCTATTGATTTTCCTAATGCTGATATTAGTTTTAGAACAAGACCTATGGATACGACATGGAAGGACTACAATAAATTTGTTCAATATGTTCCAACATACAAATATGTAACATTACTTGTAGTCAATGGTAATATTGCATATTCGGATATTACACCTGATGCATTAGAACCGGAAAATTATCTTACACTTTACTTTTTAGTAAAAAATATGATAAAGGAGACAGCATGACTCACAAAAATTTAATGATTAGACTTAGAAGTATTAGGGATTCACTTGTGAAGAACAGAGATGAATTAAGAAGACTACAAGATGAAGTTAATGAACGACTTGACGGTAAAGATGAAGAAATAGAAAAACTAGAGTCTGTTATAGATTCATTATCACAATTTGATTGAGGGTACTATGGTAGAATATACTGTAGAAATTAATGATGGATTTTGTTCATGGGTCTTTGAATTAGAAGGTGCTGATAATCTATCAATTAATAATTTAATTGACAACACAATTAAAGATACTAATTTGAAGATTGCAAGAAGTTATTTAAAAGAAAAAGTTATGTTTAGTGATGTTGATTCAAAGTCTGAAGAGATTATAGGAGACAAATTGAATGTATAACAATGAGTGGAGACACAAAAAAGCTAAAGTTTTAATTTCTAGTATAATAGAAATCATATTAACAATTGGAATTTCTGGATGGCTCGGTGCTGACTTAATGAATGTTAATAATACACTTTTTTTGATTTTAGGTATTGCCATTTACGGTGTAGGTATGTATATTCTATACCGTATCGTGTATAGATTATGGATATTCTTTTTATAAGAATACCAAAAAACGAAAGGACAGAAAATGAAAACCGGATTTAAGATGATGATGGTAATG
>JBFXJF010000012.1:0-15109 GCA_050175155.1 Vulcanibacillus sp. | reverse complement strand
CATTTACGGTGTAGGTATGTATATTCTATACCGTATCGTGTATAGATTATGGATATTCTTTTTATAAGAATACCAAAAAACGAAAGGACAGAAAATGAAAACCGGATTTAAGATGATGATGGTAATGCTACTACTTAGTATTACCCTAATCGGGTGTACCAGAATTGATGCTGGTTATATGGGGCTAAAGGTAAATTTGCTTGGAAGTGAACGTGGTGATATCGAGGAATATGGCCCCGGTCGATACAATACCTTCATGCAGATTAACACCGATTGGTACAAGTTTCCAATGTTTGTTAAAACCTATGTGTGGACAGCAGACAAGGTAGAGGGAAGTGAAGGGGATGAATCTTTTACTTTCCAGACTAAGGAAGGGCTAAGCATTAATGCTGATATTGGCATTAGTATACAGGTTCAAAATGAACCGGGTGTACCTACTAAAATATTTACTACCTATAGACGAGGGGTTGATGAATTAATTGATTCAGTAATTAGAAACGCAGTTAGAGATTCACTGAACGTTATTGCCTCTAAATATTCAGTCGATGACGTAATAGGTGAAGGCAAGGCTAAACTCCTAGAAGAAGTTGAGGCAAATGTTAAAGCATACTTCGCACCTATTGGAATTGATATTGTATCATTGTCTTGGATAACATCACTACGGCTTCCCGATCAGGTAGTACGCGCTTTAAACGCTAAAATTGAAGCATCACAGATTGCTTTACAGCGTGAAAATGAAGTCAGGACAGCAGAAGCAGAAGCACTAAAGAAAGTTGCCGAAGCACGAGGGCGATCTGAATCTGTTAAGCTTGAATCGGCGGCAAAAGCTGAATCAATTCGTATTGAAGCAATTGCACAAGCAGAGGCCAATAGGTTGCTTAGTCAAAGCATGACAGCAACACTACTGCAACTTGAGTGGATTAAGAAATGGAAGGGGGATGTACCTACTGTATCAAGTGACGGTGGAATGATTCTAGATATGTCAGATTTTAAGCGGTAATTACTAATAATTAAAAAGGCATACAGTATTTCACTGTATGCCTTATTTTTTAATCTATTAACCATCCAGACACTTCTAAATTATTTATCAACTTATCAAATTTTTGTTGTGTTTTACTGTCTTGAATAACAATTAAATCATTATATATGCTATCATCTAAGAAATCAACCAACATAGAAACTGCACCCCTGAATGCGCCAACCGCCGAAACACCCTGCCTTAGCACTTCTACAGAATCGGCTAAATTTGAAAATTCATCTCGTGATTCAACTAACTTAGTGCTTTCAACTAAATCGCCCTGTTCAGTTTCATATATATTTCCATCTATATCTAAAACTTTTTGTCCTTCTTTTATTTTCATAATTTTCTCCATTAGTCTAATGCTTTAATAAACATAAGGGATGCTTTTTTCCCATTGTTTGGCATAATATCTTTATATAAGTATATAGTTAAAGTAGATCAAACATATTATCATCAAATAACTGTTTATTTTTCATTTAAAAATATAATATAATTCAATCGACATATTCCCATGAATATCCTTTAACTTTACGTTTATGTTTTAAAGATACTTTTATCCGTTGTACCCATTTTTTATCTTTATATATTTTTTTACTAGCTTCTGGTTTACAACTAAAAATTTCATTTGTTTCTATACAACGGATTTTTCTTGACATGTGGTTATTTCCACCACTCATATTTTTTCCAAAATTTTCAGGTTTCTTTTTACCTTTACCTGCTTTTGATATTCTTTCAGAATGAATTCTTAATTCTTCTTCTGTTTTTCCTTCACGCCAATCTTTACCAAACATAGGGTTATTTTCACCACAACAATCATAATGATTTTCTTTCATTTTTTGTTTGGCTTCTTCCGATCTTATTTTACCAATGTTTGATTTTGATATTTTTTCTTTAGTTTCTTTACTACGTTGTTTTCCATAAAAAGGATGATTTTCACCACTCATTTTTCCTTTATTTCCTTTGGATATTTTTTGTTTATGATCTTCAGATTTTGCCACACCTTTAAAGATTATACTAAGAAAATGACTATTATCTTTTTGTAATAATATGTATTGCCTAGATGACAATGTATTACTATGTTTTTTATTATGTGACATATACCAAAAAGCTTGACACATTTTAAGGTATCCACACTTCCACAGAATTAAATGTGCAATATAATGTTCACGGGTAGTTAAAATAATAAAATTTTCTTTGGCATTATTACCTCTAAGACTTTTAGGTAAAATATGATGCCTATTTAAATTTTCATTTCTTTTAAATTTTCGTACTGGTCTGCTTAAAATAAATCTTTTATATCTTTCTAAATGAATTTTATTTTCTTCTGAAACTTCAGGAAGTTGATTTAAATAAAATTGACGGGATTGTAATACTTCTTGTGGAATCATAAAGGTCTCCTATATTTTTTCCTTTTAAGACTTTGCTGAGTCTATACTTATATAGTTAAAATTAAAAATTGAAGTTAGGGAAGTCTAGGATTAAACTTCCCAGCTGGCAGCAACCAGTTGTCCTTCTATTGTATATTCTATTTAGTTAAACACTTTTCATCATCCATAAAGCTATTTTTTTCCAATTAGAGGGTGATAGTTGAATAGCACGAAGTACGTTGTCCATCATTCTAAAATCAATGGTCTTTACTCCTTTAGAAATTTCTTGGCAGAATTCTAAAGCGGTACGTTTAATATTTATATCAATTTCTGGTCTATATTCTTTTAAAGAATCTTCAATTTTTTCTAAAACTTCATCGTTGGTTAATGTAATATCTAACACAACAGACCTACTTTCTATAGCCGCATCCATTTTTGTCTTATTTGTAATAAATATTATTGAAGGATAAAAAGAAAACTTTGGTGGTATATCTGACATATTTTTCTTTGAATCTCTTCCTACATCAACATAAGTTACGATTCGTTCTGGTATATCTTGTAAAATAGCTTTAAATATATTTGCTGAATCAGACTTAGATAAAACGCTATCAAAATCATCAAAAACTAATATCATATCTTCATTGGCATTATTATATAGAATTCTAATCAAATCATCTAAAGATTTAACGCCACCTGAATATGTTTTGTATTTTGCGTTGCCTTTGTCTAGGGATTGTAAAATTTGGTATGTTTTACCCGATCCAGGTGATCCCTTGACTATAACGCTTTTTGTGTTTCCTTTAATAGCATCTTGGACAACTAAATCAATAAAAGCAAATTTTTCTTTCCAACTTAAAGTTTCAACAATAGAATCTAATTGATCTGCTAATACGGGGTCTTCAATCTGTCGTTCCTTTGACCCATTTTTTCTTGCACGATATGTTTTATTTGTAAGACCTCTACTTAATAAAAATTGTTTTAATCCTTTAGCAAATAAATAGTATTTGATACCCCCTTTATAGTTAGGTTTATCCTTTACCCAATCATCCCATACACCAGAAAATATTTCAGGAACTCCTTTAGATTGTAAATCTTTTAAAATAGATTTATCATCGGTAATCCATTTGTCTAAAATGTATTGAATTTCTTCTGGTGTTGAAAATTGTCCTCTTTCATGGAGTACATTATCATTTAATTCACCTTCATCAATTAATGATTCAGTAACAGTATTTACTATCTCAATAATATTTAAACCAGTAGTTTCTATTGTGTAATCTGGTGCATCAGACACCCCATTTAAATAAACATCAAAACTTTCAATTGAATCAGAAGTTGCTCCTAATTTAAAATTTATTCTTATCATTAAACTATCATTCGTTAAACCTACATATCCTGTGAATTGACCATAACTATTCTCATAATTTATTGGTACTTCACTAAAATTAAAAGTTTTTCCAATTTTACGCCCTAACACGTTTAAAACTTTTTCTGCGACCAATGCAGATTTGCCTGAACCGAACGCTTCTAATATTTTATTCTCAACTAATTCAATTTCAGCACCTTCTTTAATTACATTTCCTTCAATGATTATTTCTTTATTTAATTTCATAATGACCTCTATTTCCTTATACTTATTTTTATTGATGTATAGGTTGATCCAATTCCATTAATGTAAAATCTATATTTATTACTTCCATATAATATAAAACTCATAGAATCCCATTTAGGTCTACCATCAACCAAGTCACTTACTTTGTAACCGGACTGGTCAAAGTGCTCTTGTAACTCATATAATACTACAAATGGATCTATACCAGACTTTGTCAAAATTGAAATTTCCCAATCTTTTGCTTTACTAAGTATTACATATTTTTGATTGGATAGATACATTCCTTCGATAAAAGCTACTATCTCGTCAACGAACTCAAAATCACTAAAGTCTGATGCATCAACTCTTTCAATTAACACATCTTCTTTTTCTATTAAGTAAACATTACCTTCAATATCTAAAACTTTCTGGCCTTCTTTGAGCTTAATCATTGTATACTCTCCCTTAATATTTATATATATGGTCAGAAGCATCTTGAAGTAAATCTTCATAAACTTCATCCCAATTTGGATATTTAGAATCAAAATACTTTTCTACAGTAATCATAATCTTATCAATATTTCTTGTTAGTACTTTGAATTCTTTACTTCCTTCATCATCGATTTTAGTCATTAGTGCAGTCAACATTCCAAATAAAGTAACATCATCTAATTCTAAATTGTCTTCATTCAATTTAGATTCTCTATACTTATTCTTTGGTGTGCATCCTTCCTTCTTTGAAGAAAGAGCATCTTTAATTGCATCTTTATACTCACCCCAAAGAATTCCCATATCTTCACCGGTTAATTCATCAACCTCATCTCCTTGCTTTTTAGCAACGGAACCTCTAACACGATAGAAGATTGCTGCGGCTTGATCTTCATTATCTAATCCTTGGTTTTTTGCATAACCAATGAAAGGCTTTAATAATTTTTCATCTTCCTTTTTCATATAGTGAAGATCTGACATAAATGATTCACGTATTAATTTCATAATATACTCCTTATAATAAATGTAATGATTAAACTAAATAATAAACAATAAAACTTAATATATAAATTAACCACATCTTCATAAAGATTGTTTGTATTTTTATTTGAAATAAACTTTGAATCTAAAGATAGATAGGGCTTAGTGTCATGATTATATACACAAGAAGGTAAAAAGATATTAACAAATCTTTTTCCAATTTTGTAAACCTCTCCAATATGTTTATACCCAAGTATAGCAAAAGGAACTGAAGGAACAATATCACTTTTATTTATGACACGAGTTAAATTTTTGCATCGAGTCTTTATCAATTTACTATTAAAGAAACCAAAGACTCTAGGACAGCCTGTTACTATAGCTTCAAATGGCTTATCTATAATTTTTTCTTCATTCAAAAATCCAACATCTTCACAACACAAGGTTGATATTGCCCCACCTAGCGAATGTCCTGTTATAATGATTGAATCATATTCTTTTTCTTTATCAATAACCCATTTATGAATTGTACTTCTACATATTTTATAAATCTTTAGAAATCCTGAATGTACAAAGAAGGTTTTCTTCATATTCTTATACGGTTTATTCATAAAACTAAACCATACCATGAAATTGTGAATCCAATCTTTTTTTGATGTTGAACCCAAGAATGTTATGTATAAAACCCTATCTTCTAGACCTATAGAAATTTCTACATCATTCTTTTGATCTAAAACTACATAAGGAAATTTAGGGTTTATTGCGAGATTTACTTTTTCTTTTAATGTCATGAAGTCCTCATGTATATAGTTATTTTACTTTTATTATTTTCTTTTTCATTAGAAACATTAAAACTGCAATCATATGTTTGCAGAAAAAAGGCATTAGTGTATTATCCTCAGAAGGTTTAGCATTTGATAGAGGACCGTACAAACATCCGAATTGATTTTGTATATAGAAATTTCTATTATAATTATCAAGATTTATACCCAAGGCTTGAGAAATATAATCGCTCGTGTTTAGATAGGTACCACTTTTTCGTATTTTATCTAAATCTTTTCTAACTAAATCACTTATTTGGTTTTTTGTTAATTTCATATTCTCATATTTACTTTTAACTTTTCTACGTGTTTCATGATAAATTGATTTTATTTTGCTTTGTGGGACTTTTCTAGGTACTTGTTTAAAACTACCTACTCGCCAACGAATTTTAGAATCGTAAGAGTAGATTCCATTGTCATCTTTTGCTAATTGAATAACAATTGAGTAATGATGCTTATACTTCATTTGTCTTCTACCCTTTGTATGTTTATTATAAGGGTAGTATTGTGGAGCAGACCATGATTCAATTTCTAATTTTTCTTCAAAGATGTTGGGTCTATCTTTCACATACGTTTTCTTTTGTATTACTCTAATCTTTGAGTTTAATATATCCCTTTCAGAATATTCAAAACGTGTTTTAAAATATCTATCTGTATAGAGCATTATTTCTCTAATGCTTAACTTAGTATCTTTTAATAATGCTACGGGCATTTATTTTTTTCTCTTTTCTTTTGTGTCAGGTAGTTTCTTATCTAAAAAGTTATCAACTCTATCATATAATTTAAAACCAAATAATACATAAAAGATTATTGATAAAGCGCAATATATTACAGAATACCATATAGATTCATATAGTGTAAAATTTGTTTTAATAAAATGAAAATAAAATATATAACTTATTACCATAACAATAAAGGCTATGGAGTTTTTATGATTAGGTTTCATTACAATATTTAACATTCTTCCAAGAAGGTAAACAGAAGCAAGTGATATAATGAATATAATAAAAGGAAGTGTTAAGAATGATAAGGTTAGTATTATTAAATCTTTATATTCAATAAGAATCTTTTCCATATATAAATAGTTAAGCCCAAGAATGAAAAATCACTCTTGGGCTTGTTACAAATTACAAAATGTTTTAGTTAATTATTACTTTTCCAGACTCAGATTTTTCTAAATCCTTTGGAATAGTAATGGTAAGAATACCATTAGCTATTGAAGCTTTTATGTTCTTCAAATCTGAATCATTAGACAGTTTATATGTTTTCTTTTGTGAAGCAACGAATTTTGAGCTACTGCTTATTGCAACAGTTAGAAGAGTATCATATCCACTCTTTCTATAATCAATTGCAATATTATCTTTTGGTACCCCAGCAACCAATAATGTTATTTCACTATATTCATCTTTTTCAGTAAAAGTAGCTACATTAGCTGAGTAAAAACTTGGAAAGATATCTTCAAAATTGAGTGTTGAAAGTGACTCGTTAAATACCTTTGTTAGTGAATCATAATTATACATAGTTTTCTCCTATAAATAGTAAGATTTTAATCCTTCATACGAAGCGATTATGTTTAATCAATTAAGCATTAAACTACCTAACTACCCATCTTTGTCCCTCCTATTATAATTTAATATACTATAGTTAAATTATTTTGTCAAAGAGAACACAAACATTGATAAAACACCAGCTATAAAGCCTAGTCCTCCAAAAATCAAACGTTCTTTTAATAATGATTTATTGATTTCCTTCTCTAAGTTCTTGTAAGATTCTCTGAGCTTCAGCAATTCGGCTTCCAGATTCATTTGCAATTGTTTCAAGTTCTGGTATTCTAACTCGGACATTTTGTATCTCTCTTGAGAGTCCTTGTATTGTTGTTCCAATGTTTGATACTGCTCGGTTAGTACTCGTGATTGATTTTTCAAGTCCGAGTACTGAATCTCCAATTGCTGATAATGAATTTCCCAATCCGATGTTGATTTCTTCAAATCGGATATATTGATTTGTAATTTCTCGTTGTATAGACTCAACTCTTGTAATAGTATCACTAACCTGTCGAACTTGATTTGATAATTCTCTATTGTTTGAGAATAAACTGAAGTTGATAGTAAAGCTAATACCAACAAGCACGATAATAATGATTTTAAAAAGTGTTTCATATCTTTTCATATCCTTTGGTCCTTTAAAGATTTCAATTTTTCCTGAATTTGCTTTTCTACTTTACCGTTGATAGTCTCAATTGTTTTTTCAGCATCTTTTATAGTTAAATAAAATGCTGTATCTATATGATCTAAAATTACTATTAACTTTAACTGCCATGTTGCATAAAATTGATTATAAAGTATATCTTTTATTTTATAAACTACAATTTTTACATGGGGTTCGTGCCATTCATTAAAACTATCTATAAAGGATTGTGGAATACCTCTAAAAGTTCTACCATCTTCTAGTTCTACTAAAATTGATTCTGCTTTAATTGAATATTCATCTATCCATGCATATAAATGTTCTAATACCCCATATAGCCTTTGTAATGCTTCAGCGTCGGTTGTACAGTCATCAAAACCTTTAACCCATTCCTTTAACCGTTCATAGAAAATTGGCATTTTGCATTGTTCTAAAAATATTCTAGCAATTTGTATTTTAGTATTTATGATTGGGTCTTTATTATCTATATCTAAATCAATCCCACCTGTGTAATTTTTCTTTAAATTAAAGAATACACTATGTTCAATCAATGGAACTTTATGATCTTTATGATAGTCAGAAATAATTCTATCTTTGTTAACCTGTGCGTCTAACACTGCGAATCTATCTGATAATTCCCGCAAATCTAATCTTAATTTTTCAATTTCTTCATCTTTGGATTTCAATAATAATTCTAGTGTAGAATTTTCTTTTGGATTTAATGAAAATTTAACTTTTCCTTTATCATCAAACCCTAGTGTAGGTTCCCCTATTTTCTTTAACGATTTAACCATAAAATAGATCATTGTCAATAGCAAGCCTAATATAAATAAAATTAAGCCTACATCAAACAATTTTAATAGAGGTGCTTTATCTAGCCAATTCCACATGGTGTACTCCGTCATTCTTTTATCTCATTATTAATTATTTTTATAAATGTATAAAATGCTAATGTTAAAATAGTTATTAAACCTATATCAAAAATATATGATACAAAATAAAGAACAACGGAATATTTTTTATATTCTAAAAGAAACAGATAAAAACCGAACAATAATAAAATCCAAGATATTATTTTACACAGTATGATTATTATTTTTATATGATTTTTTCCTACAGGACATACATACTGTTTATGTTCATACAATTTAGTTAATATTCCTACCGTTGCAGATAAAATGTATAAGGTTAGTACAACCGACATATCAAAGAATAGTAATGTTGTAAAATTGTTAAAATAAAACAAACATATAAAATTTCCAACAATAACTAACATCAATGATAAAGCATATATCAAATTAGCTACAGTAATTGAGACGTTAAACAAAGTAAAAATTTTTTTTAATAATATTTTATTCATGATGCAATCCCTTAAAAAGATTTTTTATATGTATATTATTTTCATTCATCAAACTTGCGAGAAAACAAACTGCAATAGTGATGGCTAATACAATATCTAAAATTAATTTTTCAATAATAATTGGATTTTTAGTTAGGTGAATTATATAAAGTCCAAAGTTCAAAGAATAGATGAATGCACTAATGCTTAAGAAAATATCTGATATTCGTCTTTTTTGCTTAATGTAATGGACAACAAGATAGATTGATACTAATAATAATTGGATAGTATTAAACCCATATAAAATGTATATCATACTAATACTCCAAAACCTCTAATGATGAACCTGCTTTAACACTTAATGTTCCAGCAGTTTTAGAAGCTACCACATACAATTCATCGCCGAAGTTTAAATCAACAGGAACTATAACAGACACAGATTGTAATCCATCACCACCGCCGAATAAAGTATAACCTAATCGCGAATCCAGAAGGATTGTTGTGTTTTCTGAATAATCATACTTTGCAAACCCAATAGTTGCTTCCCCCGTTGATCCTGTCTTTTCTACAGTCAGCACTAGCTTGCAGGAAAACTTTCTAGGTAATAACGATATATATTGTATGCCGTTAACACCATCTTTTACTATCGGGGCAAATCTACTAGAAGAATCTGTTACAATATTTGCCCCAATTTTAGCCGCAATAATATTACTAAAGTTTAATGCTACAATAGAATCATTAGCACCCCAGTAACCTGTCGCATACCTTTTAACGCCATATACTTGAATAATGTCCCAGTGTGCTACATTCCATGAATGAGTATGTAATCTTACCCCCTCATATTTATATTGTAGATAGCCACTTTTTGCACCAGCTTGTCTATCTGTTTCCCTACAAACAATCGGACAAATATAATCACCAGAAACTTCAATGTATGTATGAATAAACTTGCGTTCATTTTCATTTCTAGATTTAGGAAGAAGTATAGCCATAGGCCCATTAGTAGTATTTAACGCTATTAAAGTATTTAACTGTATGTCTGTTACAACGGTGGTATTTAATATTCGTAAGGTTTTTCCAACAGGGTCAGGATGAGTTAAATCATCATCTAATATTAATGTATCTTCAGTGTGTTCTTTTATTACAGCGTATTCACATATTCCATTTAGTGTAATTCCTATAACACTATCAACAAATTCATTAGGTGTTAGAGTAGCACCGCTTAAAATTATAGTAGTAGGGGTTGGGTGTGAAAAAACTATATATTCACCTAAGTTCAACGAGGGGGATACAATATTTTGCCATTGTAATTCCCCGGTGTCCCTATCCCAAATAGAGCTATTAATCATTATCTGTTACCCCGTAGAGAAACTTGTATAGGTAATTCACTTAAAGAAACATTTTTAAAATATAACAAATTAGGACTCCAAAAAGTAGTAGAACTTACACTTTCTGAAATAATAGGCAAACTGATGCCATTAACTTTTATATCTTCCCATAAACAATCTGCATATGTTGTTTCTATCAAATTAGTAAATTCATTGGAGGCTATTGTGCTTTGAACAATACATTGTGCGGTTTCTGGAACCTTTATAGATAACACACAATAAGAAGAAGTACCATTAACTTTAACAAAAACTTCTTCATTCATATTTATTGTAAAAGTTAAATCTGAAATTAAATCATAGGTTATGGGTATCATGGGGTATATCCTGTTTTAGGCTTAGAAAAAGAATCCCCGGCGATATACACGCTAGGAATAGCAATAAGTAAAGACAATGTTGGTGTTAGCCATGTTGGTTCATATTGGGAAAATAAAGAGTATAACATTAAAATTGTTGCAGTTAATATAGCCCAAGTTGTTATTCTCCAACGCCTAGAATTCCACTTATTGTACGTTGTCTGTGCCATTATTTTCCTCACTGAATTGTTTTTTAATTTCTTCTAATACTTTATTTACAATATCAGCCATTCGATTTTGTAAGTAAAGATCCACTTCTTGATTAATATATAATTCTAAAAGATAGATTATTCTATTGAATAACTCCTCTTGTTTAATTCCTTTGTGTTCTTCTAGATTAGAAATATCACTAAACAATGATTTTATATATTGTTTTACTTCACTTAATTGATTGCTCATATATAGATAGTTACAACAACAAACCCTAGAAGCTAGTTCTAGGGTTTAAAGGAGAGAACCAAACAATTATTTCTTTTTAGAAACTTTAATTTCTTTCGATGTAGGCTTAGCTTTGGTCTTTTTCATCTCTTCTTTTTCTTTATCTTCAAATTCTTTTTTAAAAGTTTCTAAACGATAATTCATTCTTTTTATTACTTCTTCCCCGTCCATCCAAAAGTCTTTACCATCTAAAATTTGTTGAATTTCACTTTCATTAAAGAAATGTTTATAAACATCCTTTAATAATGTTTCCGACCATTTTGTTTGATGCGAAACTTTTTCCTTTATTTCACCACCCTTACCGATTGCACCACCTGAGTAATTATGAAACATAAACTGACTATGAGGGGCGATAGCAAACACACCAGCTTTCATAAAGATTAAGGTAGCAGCAGAATAACATTCACCTTCAACTTGAATTAGAATATCAGCATCACAATCATCTAACACCGATAAAAATTGAATAGCAGTACTTGCAAACCCACCTGGGGAATTTATATAAATAACAACAACATCATTATCATTAGCTGAACGAATAGTATGAAACCATTCTAAATACATTTCAGGTTCTTGTATTTCACCAGTCAAATAAAATTCATATTTATGTGCTAATGATGATGAAATGATTGGTGTTTTACTGTGTAGGTTGATTTCTACATCATCATCTTGAATTTTCATTAACTCTCGCTTTCATCAATTAAGTCTAAATTTGATAGAATGGTCAAATCCTTTGGTTCAATCCAATCAGGGATTAGTGATAATGGAATCTTTGACAAAGAAACATCAACTGCTTCCTCTAATAAGGTGCTATACTCCTTCCATCGTTTCGAATTTTCTTCAAACAAATCTTTATACTTTTCTACTAATTCATTTAATTCCTTATTAGCTTTACTTACATTATTTGGAAGTAACTTAAATCCATTTTCAATAGGTTCCCCATATTTTTCATACACGGCAATCTTGTCTGTATCAAAAGGCTTAAGAACAGCATTAATGTCTTCTTCAAATTTAGTTAAAGTAATAATTTCACTTTTAATAGCTTTGTTCATTTTTATAAGTACATACTTAAACTTTAGTGTAGAGTCCTTTTCACTATTCAAAATGTTATTTAATGTTTTAGACAAGAGTATAAGTTCTTTTTTGTTCATTCATTCTTCTCCTTGATTATATTATACATAATTAGTTAGGAAAAGTCAAAGGTTGGTGTTAACCATAAGTTTTCACAAAAACTCGATTACCACAATCCCACACACGGTCATACCCATTGTTTACCATATTTTCCCATTCAGTTAACTTTATATCAAAATTTTCTAAGATTTTTGGTAATTTATGTTTTTGAAACTTATGACGGGTTCCTATATATTTTCCTTTTTTAATATAAAAGTAATTCGGGTCGGTTGTTTTTATGTAAGTAAACCCTGAAGATTCATATGTATTTTTCTGAAAAAGTCTAGCTTCTGAATAGGTTAAAATACTTTTTGGATTATAATTACGCTCGAAATACTTTAGCATTTTAGAAAATCCACCAAGTACTTGTGTATTTATCTTATTACAGAATCTTATCAATTCCCATTCATATTGTTTATCAAATCGTGATTTATCTAATGTTATTAAAGAAACCAACTCATCAGTATAAAATAAACCAATAGATATCATTTTAGAATTAATAATAGACCCACTTTGTATATGGTTATTTTCATAAAAAGACTTAGCCACTTTGTAATTGACCAACTGTAAATCACACTTTCTAGCAAATATCTTATTATCAATAATACCTAATTTATTTTTAATAATTGATTTTACTATATCAGTTTTTTCCAACCATTCAAAATCATATATAAAAAACAAATCAACGCCTTTTTCTTTTGCTTTATCTTGCTTACTTTTATGCGTGTACTTAGTGAAACCTTTAAAGTTGTCAGAATGCCAATGCAAACCATTATATTCAAATCCTATATTTTTTGAAGGAAGGAATATATCAATTTCTTTTCTATCTAGTACTCTTCGATTATGAGGTTGAATGTCCTTTTCTAAAGTTGCTATCCAATTAAATAAAGTAGCTTCTTGAAGTGACCCTCCTATTAAGGAAGGATTACATATTGGACAATAATCTTTAAAAGAATTATTTACATTGATCTTTAGGTTGAATGGCGATTGATAATACTCTGTTTTACATTTATTGCAAAATATCTTTAATTCATACTCTTTCATATGTTTCTTAGCATAAAAATCATCAAAAGATAATAATAAGGTTTTTCCATTATTTAAAAAGTAATTATAAAATTTTTCATAAGTTTTATATTGTAAATCTTTTCTTTGTTGGTGAAATTCTACACCGTAGTTTTCCAAACATCTTTTACTTTTTTCTTTTTTTGCTTCTGGATTTTGTTGTGGATGATAATATCCTGTTTTATCAAAATATGTTTTCTTTTTTTGATTTTTTATATCTTCATTCTGTGATGCATTTTCAACTCCATATCGATCTAAACATGTTTGTTTACCTTTGATTCGGGAGTCTTCATTTTTTAAAGGACTATCTACTCCATATTTTTTCAAACAGGTTTCTTTTCGTTTTTCAATAATGTTTTCAACTTCTTCATTATTATAATTTTCCCAACGTTTTTTAAGTTTATCAGATTTTTGTTTACTTTTAATTATCAATTCTTCTTCAGTACATTTTTCTAATATACTTTCTTTTGCTTTTAACACAGCACATTTAGCACAGGCATCTTTTTGTATTATTTTTCTTCGTTTTAAATACACCTTATAACTAACATGTAACACTTCGTTTGAACTACAATAATCACAATAATATTGCACATGAATATGAGAAGAAGAAGATAGATCACTTACATTTATTTCAATTAAATCTTTATTATAATCTTCTTGTTTAACATCTTTGGATAATTCAGTAACCTTATATCCTTTTTTGATAAAATGAGTTTTATTTCTAATTAAAAAAGATTTTGATATTAACAATTTAGTGATAAGCATTATATTGTATTCTTCTCCTGAACCCCTTTAAAAGTTAAGTGGAAGCTTGGAGTCTAAGCTTGTCAAAAAGATAGCTACTTCTTTTCTATCCACTAATAGTAATATACTTAAAACATAAGTAAAAGTCAAAAAAATCCCCAAGTTTTTATACTTGGGGATTTAGTTTAAATTAAGTAATGATTAGGCATTGGGAGTCAAGTTGGTAATTTCTACCTTATTAGCAAAGTTACGATTATTTGTCCTCATGTCCATCATTGCGGCCATACCCATTTGACTGTTGAAGTTCTTCAACTCAACAGGATCGGTTACGATGTTGGCTTTCCAAGTACCAACGCTTACAGGACTATCAACAGATAGACCATCGGCGCTCTTACCGAAGATATAAGCAAAGCCCTTGTTAGCAACGGGGGTTATGATGTTAGGAGGTGCTACATAGATTCCACGACCTAGTAATTCACCAGCTTTATAAACACCAACCTTTGAACCAGGGGTAGCACCTTGGAATTGCTTGTGCTTAGTTAGGTAGATGAAAGCGGCGGTATCTACTACCATATTAGTAACATCGGCTTGACGACCTAAAGTATTATAGGGCTTCATTTCTGCGGCCAAGATAGCAGAAAGTATTCCTTGGGCATGATCGGTAGAAC
>JBFXJF010000011.1:2335-72948 GCA_050175155.1 Vulcanibacillus sp. | reverse complement strand
TCCTAAAATGTTTGTGTTGTGACTTCATTTTATAAGAGATTTTACTTTTGCTCTATATTTTTTTGCAAAAAAATAAAATGTTAGAGCATTGTATTTTTCCAATACCCCAACATTTATTATAGAACCAAAAAACTTTCTTAATTATATTACATGAAAAGTTGAGAAACTATCGGAGCGATTATCAATGATATAGTCCCCATAACCTTAATTAATGGATTCATTGCTGGTCCTGCTGTATCTTTAAAAGGATCACCAACTGTATCTCCAATAACTGCTGCTTGATGAGCATCTGTACCTTTTCCACCATAAACACCTGTCTCAATATATTTCTTTGCATTATCCCAAGCTCCACCTGCGTTAGACATAAAAATCGCAAGCAATACTCCTGTAGCAGTAGCCCCAGCTAAAGTTGCTCCTAATGCTATTGGTCCTAAAGTGAACCCTACAGCGATTGGTGTACCTATAGCTATTACTCCTGGAACTATCATCTCTTTAATAGCAGCCTTTGTGCTTATATCTACACATTTCGCATAATCGGGTTTACCAGTTCCCTCCATTAAGCCAGGTATCTCTCTGAATTGTCTTCTTACCTCTTCAATCATTTTCGCTGCAGCTCTACCTACGGCATCCATAGCTCTTGATGCAACTAAAAACGGAACAGCAGCACCAATAAATAAACCAACAATAACTACTGGATCAAGTAAGTTGATACCAATATCAGATAATCCAGCCGATGAAGCATATGCTGTAAATAATGCCATAGCAGTCAAAGCAGCTGAACCAATCGCAAAACCTTTTGCAACAGCAGCAGTTGTATTTCCTACAGCATCTAATTTATCAGTGTTTTTTCGAACCTCTGGACCTAGTCCAGCCATTTCCGCAATACCTCCAGCATTATCAGCAACAGGTCCAAAAGAATCAATTGCAACTACCATTCCTGCAGTTGATAACATTCCCATCGCAGCCATTGCTATACCATAAATTCCAAACCCAACTCCTGCAAATTGTTCCGCAACATAGTAAGAACCACCAATCGCAAGAACTATTACTAACATTGGTGCAGCTGTACTTTTCATTCCAACAGCTAGACCTTTAATAATATTTGTAGCTGGACCAGTTAAAGATGCTTCCGCAATTTCCTTAACCGCTTTATGATGATAAGATGTATAAATTTCTGTAATGTAACCGATAGCTACATTTGTAAAGAAACCAAACAACAATGCTAGCCAAATGCCTAATGCTTTATCATCAAACAAACTAACGGCAACAAAATATGATCCTATTGCTGTTATAATATTTGTTCCCCATAGCCCGAAGTTAAGTGCCATCTGAGGATTTCCATCGTCATTATTCAGCCTTACAAAGAATGTACTAATAATTGCAGCAAAAATTCCAACCGCACCAACTAATAAAGGAAATATAACTCCTTCGATACCAAAAAGAATGTTCCCTATAATCATTGCAGCAATCGAGGTAGCTGCGTAAGATTCAAATAAGTCGGCTCCCATACCAGCAGTATCTCCAACATTATCTCCAACATTATCAGCGATAACAGCGGGATTACGTGGATCATCTTCTGGAATACCAGCTTCTATTTTACCAACAAGGTCAGCACCGATATCGGCAGCTTTAGTATAAATACCTCCACCAATCCTAGCAAATAGCGCAACAGTACTCGCACCAAATGCAAAACTATTGATTACAGAAGCATTATCATAAATTAAATATAAACCTGAAACACCTAATAAAGCTAAACCTGCAACGGACAGACCCATAACCGCGCCAGCACGAAAAGCAACAGTTAAAGCTTTACCTAGGCTTGTAATTGCAGCATTTGTTGTACGAGCATTTGATTTTGTAGTACTTATCATTCCAAAATAGCCTGCCAAAGCTGAGAAAAATGCACCAACTAAAAAAGAAATTGATAAAGCTGTTTTTGGAATTTCTCCAGTTCCTTCTGCACCATGTGCAAAAAGCGAAGGATCTACAAAAAATAAAACTATTGCGATTAATACTACTATTGGTAGTAGTGTTTTGTATTGTCTATTCAAAAATGCCATAGCACCTTCAAAAATTGCGTCAGATATCTCCCTCATCTTTGGAGTACCCATGCTTTCTCTTAGAACAATAGCTAGAAAAACACCCGCAGTTACAATAGATATAAGTCCTGCAAAAAAAGCTAACCAGACTAACGTTGTTGTTTCCATCTAATAAATATGCCTCCTCATTTTTTAATGAATCTACCCTTATATTAATTGGTAAATTTCATTATTAACTACTATAGCTTTTTCAAACATATTAAAAGCAAATAGTAGTCAACTTTCAAAATTTTATATGTTATTTTAGCATAGAGTAATGTTATTTACAATAAAATATTCTAAACATTTCATAAGCTTCAAATGAATATTCATATCCATCCGAAGCCCATTTAGAAGAAGTAAAATTTATTAAGATTTTTTTGTTATCGGTAATAACAAAGAGAATGTAGTACCTACTCCAACCTTGCTAGTTACGGATATATCACCTTGGTGGGATAAAACAATATTCTTTACAATTGATAACCCTAATCCCGTACCAGAATGTCCCCTCGTTCGAGCTTTGTCAACCTTATAAAAACGTTCAAAAACAAAAGGAATATCTTCCTCTGGAATACCTTCTCCCGAATCTTTAACTTCAATTAAAAATTTATTTTTAGCCTTTAATTTAGTTCTTATAGAAATTAAACCACCCTGTTTAGTATATCTAATCGCATTATCAATTAAGTTCGTCAAAACTTGTTCTATTCTATCTAAGTCAATTTCAACAAATAATCCTTCCATACTGGAATCATACTCATTTATTAAAGAAATATTATGTTCATTAGCTATTACTGAAAACTTTCTTATCACTCTTATAATTAATTTATTGACATCTTCTTGACTGTATTGTAATTGGGTTACCTCCGATTCCATACCAGCAAGATCTAATAAATCACTAACCAATCTCCCTATACGTAAAGACTCATCGTATATAATATTGGTTAACTCTTTAGTATCTTCACAAGTATAAACTATTCCATCGAGAATAGCCTCACTATAACCCTGTATCATAGAGATTGGGGTCCTTAATTCATGTGATACATTAGCAATAAAATCCTGACGTAGTTTATTCAATTTACGTTCATATGTAACTTCCCTTAGTAGAGTAACGGCACCACTTATTATATTATCTATAAATAAAGGAGTCATTGTTACGTAAAATATTCTGCCATTTAAACTAATATCTTCCTTAGCATTTGTTCTATTCTCAAGTACAATTTTTAACATCTTTGCTAAAAACTCTGGAGTATTTTTATCCCAAAGCAAGAAATTTTCGGCCGGTGGATTTGTCATAATAATTTCGCCTTGAATATTTAATGTAATTACTCCATCTGCCATACTTTTTAACACGTTGGATAGTTTCTCTTTTTCGGTTGACAGTGCCAACATTGTTTCATCTAATTGACCAGCCATCTGATTGAAGTTCAAAGCCAAATCACCAATTTCATCAGATGTTCGAATATTTACTCTTGTTTTAAAATCACCATTAGCAAACTGTACAGCAGCTTTTTGCATTTGCCTAATTGGTGAAGTGATTTTATATGATAAATAAAAAGAAAAAAGTGTTGTTATAATACTAGCAGCACCAACAAATATTAACAGAATTTTTCTCAAGTCATTCGTTAAAACATGAATTGTATTTAATGATTGATAAAATATAAGTACATTTGTCATCTCACCATAATTATAAATCGGATAAGCCAAGGTTATATAATCATAGTTATTTTTTAAGTTTTTAAAAATATTTGAATATGAGATATTGGTAATTCTTACAATTTTACCAATATCTTTAGTTATTAATTCAATTTCCTCTTCGGTAAAATTAGAATCTAAAACTACTAAATTACCATTTTTATCAATATTCGCAACCTCTACCTCTGTTTCATACGCTGTTATTATTTTATCTATAACATCTATTGTATGTGATAAATTAGGATTGTCATCTAAGACTACAGACAATTGAGTTCCCAAATTAGATAAATAACTAGATTGGGCAGTAAAATAATGTTCTTCAAAATATCTATAAATAAAAAAACTTAATATCAAAAATAGAATAGAAACTATTGCAATAATAGTAACCCATAGTTTCCCAACTACGCTACGAAAGATCACTCACTTATGCACCCCAAACTTATAACCTACGCCCCATACTGTAGTTATCATTTTAGCTGCCTTAGGGGAAATACTATTTATCTTTTCCCTTAATCTCTTAATATGTGTGTCAACAGTTCTTAAATCCCCAAAAAACACATAATTCCAAACATTCTTTAATAATTCTTCACGACTGAAAACTTTATCAGGAGAATTAGCAAGATATAATAATAATTCGTATTCCTTAGGGGTTAAATTCACTTCTTCTCCATCAACTGTAACCCTATGCGCATCATTATCGATAATAAGATTATCAAAAACTACAATATAGTTTGACTTATTGCTTTCCGTAGTTAAGTAAGCAGTAGCAGAAGCCCTTTTTAAAATAGCCTTTACACGATAGATAACTTCCCTTGGACTAAAAGGTTTGACAACGTAATCATCAGCCCCTACTTCAAATCCTTGTACTCTATTTATTTCTTCACCTTTGGCAGTAAGCATTATTATCGGCGTAGATTTTACTTCCCTAATTTTTTCACATACTTTTATGCCATCCATTTCAGGTAACATTAAATCAAGTAGGATTAAATTATAATTATTTTCTAAGGCCTTTTGTAGTGCAGTTACACCATCGCCCGCCTCATCAATAGTAAAACCTTCCCTTTCTAAATACATTTTTAATAATCTACGAATTCGACTCTCATCATCAACAATCAAAATGTGATAATTACTCAACGTATCCATCGCTTCACCTCTTATGTAATCCTTATAATATAGAATTAGTTCATATAAAGTTTTTTAGTTTTTCAATCTCTTTGTTTGACAAAAAACGATATTCACCAACAGCTAGTCCATCTAATGTTAAAAATCCATAGCTTATCCTCTTTAATGATTCAATCTCCAGATTAACGGCTTTGCACATCTTTCTAACTTGACGATTTCTTCCTTCGTGAATAGTAATACTTAATTTTGTCCTTCTATCTGACAAACGCTCAACAATTCTAACCTTTGCAGGTAATGTTATACCATCCTTTAACATAATCCCAGTTCTTAATTTATTAATATCATTCTCGTTCGGTACGCTATTCACAATTACTTCATATGTTTTTTCGATACCATACTTAGGGTGCATTAGTCGATATGCTAAATCCCCATCATTCGTTAATACCAGCAGCCCTTCAGTTTCAAAGTCCAATCTACCAACTGGATAAACCCTCTCACTAATATTAATAAAATCGATAACCTTCTTCCTATTCTGTGGATCATTCATGCTTGTAATTACTTTTGTAGGTTTATTAAATATTATAACAATTCTTTCTTTATCGATAAAGATTTGCTCACCATTAATACGGATATCATCTTTTCCAGGATCGCTTTTCACTCCTAACTCTTTTACTATTTCTCCATTAACAGTAACTTTTCCTTCTAATATTAATTGTTCAGCTTTTCTCCTAGAGGTGATACCTGCTTGTGAAATAATCTTCTGAAGTCTTTCCATTCTGTTCACCCACTTTACCCTATTTTAATAAAGTTTAACATAAAAAAAAATAAATGGAAACTTAGTAGTGAAAATAGAATGATACAATAATAAATGAAGCTATGATACCTACTAAATCAGCTAAAAGCCCCACTTTTATAGCATATCCAGCTTTCTTTATTCCTACAGCACCAAAATATACTGTAAAAATATAAAGAGTTGTATCTGTACTTGCTTGCATAGTTGAAGCCAGCCTTCCAATAAAAGAATCCGGACCGTAATTAGCAATTAAGTCACTAGTTATTGCCAAAGCACCTGTGCCAGTTATTGGTCTCATAATTGCTAGAGGAAATAGTTCGGAGGGAAAATTAGTTGCCCCAAAAATAGGCCTGAGAAAACCCGTTAATAGATTTAAAGCTCCAGACTCCCTAAATATTGAAATAGCAACCATCATTCCTACTAAATAAGGAATTATTTGAATTGCTGTCTTAAAACCATCCTTTGCCCCCTCAACAAATGATTCAAAAACTTGAACTTTATTAAGCAAAGCATATATTATTATTATAACTAATAGACCAGGAATAACCCATAACGAAATAACGGAAATAAGATTTGTCATATGACCTTCTCCCAATTATCGACGTAAAAATCTTTCTCTATTTCTATAGAATCTATCTAATAATATGGCTACCGTTGTTGAGCATAATGTTGCCAAAATACTCGTACCCACAATTTCAGTTGGACTAGCTGAATTATATGTAATACGTATAGCAATAACCATCGTTGGAATCAATGTTATACTTGATGTGTTAATAGCAAGAAAAGTTGCCATAGAAGCTGAAGCGATATCTTTATTTGGATTTATTTTTTGTAATTCTTCCATAGCTTTTATCCCCATTGGAGTTGCAGCATTACCTAATCCAAAAATATTGGCAGTTATATTCGAAACTATATATCCTAAAGATGGATGATCCTTTGGAATTTCAGGAAATAACCACTTAATTGAAGGTTGAAGAAGCTGACTAATTAATTTTAGTAGACCAGCATCCTCGGCAATCTTCATTATTCCTAACCAAAAAACTAAAATACTGATTAACCCAAAGCTTATTGTAACCCCCTCTTTAGCTCCCTCAAAAATAGCATTGTTAATAACTTCTATATTCCCCTGAATACCAGCCGTGATTATACCTATTAGGATTAGAAATATCCAAATCCAATTAATCACCTTTTACTCTCCCTCCCAGATTTCCCTCCATTTTTCGATAATGTTCTTGGAATGTTTATCATTCTCTTTTATTTTCAATGTTACACTACCTATATAAATGTTATCTAAATAAAATTCTAATTTTCCAATATCATTGTTAAAATTAAATTTACTTAAATTTTCGTAAATAATTGCATTTCTTTTTATTAAAATATCTTCATTATTCTTTAGTGGGTATATAAATTGAGAATTAGAAATTATTTCATATTTATCCCCCTCTATTGTTATTTCTTCTACAATATCCCCTTGCTCCACTAATACCTTCTGTTTATATGTATTAAAACCGTATTCAAACATTTTTTTGTGATCATTCCAGTCATCTGGCGCATTTAAAGTAACACAAGCTAATTGAAGACCATCTTTCGTTGCGGAGGATGCTAAACACCTTTTAGCTAATTTTGTATAACCAGTTTTAACACCATCCGCCCATTCGTATAAGTATAATAATTTATTTTTGTTTACCCACTTTCTAACCCAATCCTCTCCTTCAACCGGAACAGTCTTAAGCTTAGTATTTACAATTTCCTTAAACACCTGATTTTTAAGTGCGTAGGCTGTAAGTATTCCAATATCAAACGGCGTTGAATAATGGTTATCATTATCTAAGCCATGTGGATTAGTAAAATGAGAGTTAGTCATACCTATATATGCTGCTTTTCTATTCATTAAAAATGAAAAACCTTCGATAGATCCGCCAATATGTTCACTTATTGCAACTGCGGCATCGTTGCCTGATCGTAGCATTAAGCCATACAACATATCATTCAATGTTAATTTTTCCCCTTTTTTTAAGTATATCGATGAACCTTCAGTTCCAAAAGCATTATCACTTGTAGTAACAACATCACCCATCTTACCGTTTTCAATTGCTATTATTGCAGTCATTATTTTTGTTAAGCTTGCTATTCTCATCTTCTTATCAGAGTTTTTCTCGTAAAGAATACGCCCACTATTAACATCAATTAAAACGGCGCCTTCTGCTGATATATTTAAAAATATATTATTTATTGGCTGTGCAATAATATTATCCGCCATATATATATTTATTAATAATATTGCAATTATAAATATTTTTAATTTATTTTTAATCACAATTACTTCCTCCTAGCTTGTCTAATATAATATATGCTTTATCTTAGTATGTATGAACCAAGACTAGAATTAAAAGAAAAAGCGCAATAACTCGCGCTCTACCCTTTATAATAACCTAAGCTATTCTTTTATTCTTATGATACATAATCCCTATCAGTTTTATGATGCTCTTCCTCTTTTGATTTAAATGAATTTTGTATTTTATTAAAAAAACCTGGAATTAAGTCGATTATGCGTTCATAAATATGGGCTTGAGAATCTAGAGGTAGTATTTGTACTCCTTTACTTCCAACAACTAAGAATGCAACTGGGGTGATTGAAACACCTCCACCACTTCCTCCACCAAATGGTTTCTCAAACATAACCTCACCATTTTTATCATTCTCTTCAGTTTGTACATTAAAATCGCTTCCACCTGATGCAAATCCGAATCCAACCTTAGAGATTGGGATTATAACCATTCCATCGTGTGTTTCGACAGGTTCTCCTACAATTGTATTTACATCAACCATCTCTTTAATATTTTCCATTGCTGTTTTCATCAAACCTTGAATAGGGTGTTCTCCCGCCATTTTTTCCTGCCTCCTGTTAAATACTTAAAAACTAACTGCACTGCTATTATTATAAAATACCCTACTCTAAACCGTAATATACATTCAAACCTACTATGAAAAATTTTATCATTGTACTCAGGTTTAACCTTAAGTACAGGACATTGTTCCAAAATTGTGTTGCTAGATATCCACCCAATAATAAAACTCTTTATACCCCATAGTACACCATTGAGAACTCCAGTAAGTGAAGCGTCACCAGTTCCAATAATTGTTTCCCATTTATAGTTATCAACATGTAAATGTTTGACAAAATCCTTAACTGATTTATTAAAATTTCGGATATGTTTAATAATTTCAATAAAGTTATGATACATATCCTCTATCTTACTTATGGTAATACGATTTTTTTTATTTTCGCTTACTTTAGAATTATTAAGATTTGTTTTACTTGTATATTTAATTCCTTCAGATAAGTTATCTAACTCAATTAGCGGAAATTCTTTTTTAAGATGAATTACATATAAAAACCATAAATCAATCTTAAAATAATCGTTCTTCTGTTCTCTGTTGAAAAAAATTTTTATTTTTATTTCAGAAAACATTAGCACTAATAAAATAACAATTAAACCCGTCAACACATACCAATACCAAGACATATTTACTATCACCTCAATTATTTGGTAGTATTCTCCATAACACAAATATTCATTCCAAACGTAGACCTTTTTAAGAAAAAAGCAGATGACAGTCTTTTAAAACAATATAAAAAAGATATATAGTCATCATTAGCGAAGCCTTTGCAAAGCAAGAGCAGAGCTTTTGATGATTATATATCTTTATGAAAATAACGAACATTCTTCCTCTTCACAAATTTCGATTTGTTCAGATAGTGGGGGTAATTCGCTTAAAGTTTTAAGACCAAAATAATCCAAAAAGTTTCTAGTCGTTCCGTAAACGATTGGTCTTCCTATCGTATCCAATCTTCCAACTTCCTTAATTAACTCCTTATTTAACAGCGTTTTTAATGCTCTCTCTGATTGAACCCCTCTTATTTCCTCAATATCCGATTTAGTAACAGGTTGCTTATAGGCTATAATTCCGAGTGTTTCTAAAGCAGCTTGTGATAAGGTTGAATTATTAGGGGAAGTAGCTAATCGTTCAAAATATTTAATATGCTCAGGTAATGTAGTTAATTGATAAGAATCAGCTAATTGAACTATTTGTATTCCCCTTTTTTCTCTTTTAAAATCACCTTGCATATCATGAATTAAATCATTAACAATTTCAACATCTAATTCAATAATCGTTGCTAATTGTTTTAAATCTATACCCTCGTCACCAACTGCGAAAAGCAATCCTTCGATAACACTTTTTACTTTATTGTAATCCAAATTGTTTCTCCCCTTGATTTAAATTATAACTAATTACTATATCCTCAAAGTTTTTATCTTGAAGACAAAAGATTTTGCTTTGTTTCATAAGTTCTAATAATCCTAAGAAAGTTAATACTATATGTGATCTACTAGATTCACCATCAAATAACTGCGAAAAAAATATAGTACCATTATTTTCTTTTAAAAGTCTAACTATATGGTCAATAATATCTTTAACAGAAAACTCTTCACGTTCTACTGTCTTTAAAGGATCACGATAAGAGCATTTAATTAGTACTTTTTCAAAAGCAGTAATAAGATCATAAATACTTATGTTGTTAACAGGATTTTCTTTTTCTTGGCTTATGTAAGGAGAAAGATCAATAGATTTACGGGTATAAATTTGACTTCTTTCTATCTCCAATTCTCTCAATCTTTCAGATAAATATTTGTATTTTTTATACTCTACTAATCTCTTAATTAATTCTTCTCTAGGGTCTTCTTCTATTTCTACTAAAGAAATAGGTAAGTCAGGATGCACAGGTAATAACATCTTGCTTTTTATATACAATAATGTAGCAGCCATTACTAAGAAATCACTAGCATCATCTAGTTTTAATATCTGCATAGTGTGAAGATACTGGTCAGCTATTTTTGCTATTTCAATATCGTATATGTCCATTTCTTCTTTCTCAATTAGATGTAATAACAGATCTAATGGACCTTCAAATGAATCCAGTTTAATTTCATATGACACTAGCAAAACCTACCTTAATTGGTAATATTTTAACTAACCAACAATTACTTTATTCCCTCTTTTAATTCGTTCCGGAATTATATCGTTATTGATTAAATCCTCATAAGTTTCCCTTTTTACTATTATATCAGCTTCACCTTCATTAACTAATACGATTGGTGGACGGGCGACTCTATTATAATTGCTAGCCATAGAATAATTATATGCCCCCGTGCACAAAACCGCTAATATATCACCTGATTTAGGACTATTTAGTTTAATATCTTTAATTAGTATATCACTAGATTCACATGCCCTGCCAGCAACGGTAACTATTTCGTAATCACTATCTTTTTCAAGAATTTTATTAGCTACTAAAGCATCATATTTTGCTTGATATAGTGCTGGCCTTGGATTATCCATCATACCTCCATCAACCGCTATATATTTCCGTAAATTAGGAATATCTTTAATTGAGCCGATCCGATATAAAGTAGTGCCCGCTTCCCCTATTATGCTTCGCCCAGGCTCAATCCAAATTTCAGGTAATGATAATCCATTGTTATTGAAATGTTTTTTTACTGACTCTATTATAGATATAACATATTGTTGTGGAGTAAGAGGTGCATCTTCACTTGTATAGCTAATACCATAACCCCCGCCAGTATTTATTATCGGAATCTCTATCCCTAGCTCAGTCTTAACTAATTGATATAATTTTGCAAATTTTTCAATTGCTTTATCAAACCCCGTTGTATCGAATATTTGTGAACCAATATGAAAATGAAAACCTATTAAATCAATCCATGGTGAATTAATAACTTTTTGTGTAGCTTCAAATGCTGGCTCCATTAAATTAAACCCAAACTTCGAATCTTCTTTACCTGTTTGAATATATTCATGAGTATGTGCCTCAATACCTGGTGTAACACGTAATAATGCTTTAATCCTCTTATCTTTTGCTTCACATATGTTATTTATTTGTTCTATCTCATATAAATTATCTATTACAAACGCACCAATTTCTAAGTCAATCCCCATTTCAATTTCCGCACTAGACTTGTTATTTCCATGGAAATGTATCCTGTTAGCTGGGAAACCTGCATTTATTGCTGTATATAATTCGCCCCCGGATACAACTTCAATTGATAATCCTTCGGATTCAGCTATACAACATAAAGTCGTGGTACAAAGTGCTTTGTTAGCATATGCTACCTGAAAAGGAATATTATAACTTTTAAAAGTGCCAACATATTCTTTCATCTTTCTTCTTATTTCGTTTTCATCAAGTACATAAAGCGGGGTTCCGTATTTATTAACTAAATCTACTACGTCAACTCCGCCAATTTCCAAATGACCTTTGCTGTTAATAAGACTCGTTCCATATAAGTTCATTTTCTCTCCCCCAATATTGTTGCGAATTCAAACGTTATGATATAAATAAAAAAAATAAGATAGTATGTTTTAATATTAATATATTAAAAACTCGTTTCAATTTACACTAGTATTATTAAAAAAATAATTATACGCGAATATAACATATATACATATTTTTTTCAATGAATATAAATAAAGTATTCTAAATTTATTTTTTCCCTATAATTGTAAAATGCTACTGCCTACTTTGATTTTGCGGATGAACAATACTAGGACGTCTGTTCATAGTTGGTATTGATTTTCTAACAAGTACTCCAATAAATCCTTGTAGATTAAAAGGTATAAACGGCCAGAGATACGGTGTATTTAAAGAACGAGTAGATGCTAAAACAATAATTATTATTGTAGTTCCAAAAAAGAATCCAGGTACTTTAAATAGATATACTGAAAATAATAATAACAATCTCACTAATTTATTTGCTAAGCTCAATTCATAGCTAGGAGTTGAATACATTCCTAAAACTGCAGCAGCAAGATATAAAATAACCTCCGGAACAAACCACCCTACTTTTATTGCAATATCTCCTATTAACACAGCGGCTATCAATCCCATTGCTGTTGCTAGAGGTGTAGGTGTATGAACGGCTGCCATTCTCATTAAGTCTAGTCCAATTTCTCCTATTAAAAATTGAAAGAAAATCGGTATTCTTGATGTATCTCTTGGACCAATAAAACTAATAGCTTCCGGTATCAAATCAGGTTCAATAACATATAAAAACCATAAAGGAAGTATGAAGATTGAGATAAAAACCCCAATAAACCGAATCCAACGATAATATGTACCCATAACCGGTGTTTGTCTGTATTCCTCTGCATGTTGTAAATGATGAAAATAAGTTGTAGGTAAAATAATTACACTTGGTGATGTGTCAGCGAATATTATTACATGTCCTTCTAAAATGTGAGCTGAAGCTACATCAGGTCTTTCGGTGTATCTAACCAGTGGAAATGGATTCCAAGTCTTTCCAATAATAAATTCTTCGATTGTTTTTTCGGCCATTGGAAGACCATCTATCTTAATTTCTTTTAATTTCTGTTTTATAATGTTAACCAATCCAGGATCTGCAACATCTTTAAGATATGCAATACAGATATCTGATTTTGATCTCTCTCCTATCTGTAAAATTTCCATACGCAGACGTTCATCTCTAATTCTTCTCCTCGTTAAAGAAGTATTCATTAATAAGGTCTCAGTGTAACCATCCCTTGCTCCTCTAACAACCCTTTCAGTATCAGGTTCTTCAGGATTCCTTCCTGGATAATTTCTTACATCAATTAGAATTGCTTTATCTTCTTTTTCAATAAACATTATTAATTGCCCAGATAGAATACTATTACATGATTTATTTATAGTGTTTACTAATTCAACTTGAATATGAGATATACATGTTTCTAATAGTTTTTTTAATGTATTGGGAACAAATTCATCTCTATCAGTATTTGCTAATTGCTTTAGTATCTGTGTCATTATTGCCGAGTCAACAAGACCATTAACAAAATACAACGTAATTTTTTTGTTGTGAAAATTCATATTTCTTGTGAAAATATCAAAACTTTCTTTAATCCCAAGTTTCTCTTCTAAAATATATTTATTTTTTTCAAAATCTTTAGATATCTCTATAGTTTCTAAAGGTACTTCACCAATCTTGGTATCAACTTGTTTTTCACTACTTTTAATTGTTTTATTTTCACCTAAATTTTTGGAGTTTCCATTTAATTTCATGTTCTTTTTCATACTATATTGCTCCTTTCCAAAATAATTTTAATTGCTTTATAAGTAATTGGAGCACCTATTTTTTTTTTATCCTTACCATTCATTTTTCCTATATCTCCAACACCAACAATAATTGGAATATCTAATTTATTTAAAACATCTACCGTGTCACCAAAAATTTTATTTGAATTTTTTATCTTAACACCTTCTTTGTTAACAGATTCTTTTATTATTTTTCCATTATGATCAATTGAACAATTAACAAGGATACCATCGACGTATTTTGTGTTTGAAGCAACAGCTACAACACCAATAACTTCAATATCGGGGTGTCTTACTATATATTCCAATGCTTTTTCACCCTTGCCTTTTTTTGTATCGCCATTATCATCTAACATGACCAATACAGGATCCTTTGGAGTTTGTTTTATTAGGTCTACAATTTCCCAACCTAATAATCGGGTAGGATTACCTGCTGATAATGAAATACATCTACCTCCTATTTTTTTAGCAACCTCTTCAACAACGTCTTTTGCAATTAAATCTCCATCAGTAATTAAAATAATTTTCTTTTTTTCCATCGTAACCACCTTCATTAACCCTTGGGTTTAAATATTATCGCTGCAAAAAAACCAAAAACAATCGCTGATGAAATTCCTGCGCTAGTTACCTCAAAAATACCGATTAGAATTCCAATTAGCCCATGTTTTTCAGCTTCTGAAAGAGCCCCATGTACAAGGGAGTTGCCAAAACTAGTTATAGGAACTGTCGCTCCTGCTCCAGCAAAGTCAATTAAAGGTTCATACCAACCAATTCCCCCTAAAATTGCCCCTCCAACTACTAAAACAGTCATTACATGAGCAGGTGTCATCTTGGTTAAGTCCATTAAAATTTGTCCAATAACACAGATTAAACCGCCTACTATAAAAGCAGTTAAGTAAGTACCCATACTTATTACACCTCATTCTCTATCGTTACTGCATGTGCTATACAGGGAATTGATTCTCCTTGTTGGTATGAAATAGGGCTTAATAATGCTCCCGTTGCTACTACCAAAACTTTATTTAATTCTTTTTTATTAATTTTTTTTAGAATGTGACCATAAGTAACTGCTGCACTGCAAGCACATCCACTTCCACCCGAAAAAACTTGTTGATTTTCATTATAAATCATTAAACCGCAATCATTATAATTGTTGGTCAAATCATATCCCTGTTCAATTAGTAACTGTTTTGCTATCTGTGAACCCACTAAACCTAAATCCCCTGTAACTATAAGATCATAATAGTTAGGATTTTTGCCAGTATCTTTAAAATGGGTAATCATTGTATCAACTGCCGCTGGAGCCATAGCCGATCCCATATCAAAGGGATCCATTATTCCCATATCTACAACTTTTCCTATAGTAGAATATCTTACCTTTGGTCCAAAATTTCCTTTCCCGACTATAACTGCGCCAGCACCAGTTACAGTATATTGAGAATAGGGTGGTTTCTGACCTCCATACTCAGTTGGATACCTATATTGTTTTTCTGCGGTTGCATTATGACTACTACAACCTGCAATTACATACTCAGCAAATCCTCCTTCAACAAGAGATGATGCTATTGATAGAGATTCCATTGATGTCGAACAGGCACCGTAAACACCTAAATATGGTATCTCTTCAAACTTAGCAGAAAAGGAAGCGGAAATAAGTTGATTTAGCAAATCCCCCACAACCATAAGGTTAATTTGATTACTTGTAAGCCCAGATTTATTAATACAAATATCTAAAGCCTCTTCAAATAATTTACGCTCTGCTTTTTCCCATGTGTTTTGTCCTAAGTACAAATCATCATGTATTATGTCAAAATCCTTAGCTAGAGGTCCCTGCCCTTCCATTGGTCCAACAGTAACTGCACTTGATAATATTCTTATGTCAAAAAACTCCCACGAGCTTCTTCCAATGTTTTTTTTCAAATTTAATTCACTTCCTATTAGTTATTCCCGATGTTAAGATATTAAACTTATTATTTCTTTTATAATTCCTATTACAAAAGCCGAGACTGTCCCAAATACAATAACAGAGCCAGCTAATTTAAACATATTGCCACCAACCCCTAGAACCAACCCTTCCGAACGATGTTCAATTGCAGCTGAAGCAATTGAATTTGCAAAACCAGTTACAGGTACAGCGGTTCCAGCTCCTGCAAATTGACCAATTTTATCGTATACTCCTAAACCAGTTAATACGATTGCAATAAATATCAAAGTAGCAACAGTTGGACTCCCAGCTTGTTCATTCGAAAATCCAAAATAGTTTATGTAAACATTTTGAATTAATTGACCAATAACACATATAAATCCCCCAATAAGAAAAGCCTTTATGCAGTTGAAAATTATCGGTGGTTTTGGTCTATATAATTTAGACATTTGAAAATATTTTTTTTCATTTTCGGTTAATTGTTTCACCTACAAACCCCCTAAATAATTTACTGTATTAATCTGATTTTTCTATTTTAGTATGAATCAACATTGCGGAAGTAATACAAAAAATAAAAAATAAACAAAATAAAGAACCAAATGGCTATTCCATTTGGTTCTTTATGTTTTCCAGTATTTTTTTTTCTAATCTTGAAACCTGTACCTGGGATATCCCTAAACGTTCAGCCACTTCAGATTGAGTTAGATCTTTAAAATATCGCAGATAGACAATTAATCTTTCCCTATCATGAAGTGTTCTTATAGCCTCCTGCAAGGCTATTTTATCAAACCACTTATTTTGTGACTCATCAGAGATTTGATCCATTAAAGTAATTGAATCACCGTCATTTTCGAAAACCGTTTCATGTATTGAAGTTGGTGCCCTATTAGCCTCTAATGCAAACACGACTTCTTCCGTTGATATTTCAAGTTTGTCTGCGATTTCTTTTATAGTAGGTATTCTAGATAAAGTTTTTGATAGGTCATCTTTTATTTTCCTTACTTTATTTGCTGTTTCCTTAAGTGACCTACTTACCTTAACTGTACCATCGTCTCTTATAAACCTTTGAATTTCTCCAATAATCATAGGAACAGCATATGTGGAAAACCTTACATCATATGACATATCAAACTTATCTACCGCTTTTAAAAGACCTATAGCACCAATCTGAAATAAGTCATCTGCTTCATACCCTCTATTCATAAATCTTTGAACAACAGACCAGATTAAACGGATATTACAGTTAACTATTTTGTCTCTTGCTAGTTCATCACCATTTTGACTCTTTGTAATAAGTCCTTTAATTTCACTATCAGATAAGTATGGATGGTTGTAATTTTTTAAATCCTTATCCATTATACCACCCCTAACCTGTAGTACTATTTTTGGTAATTCTTTTTATTAAAACTACTTTTGTTCCTTTACCCACCTCAGAGATTATTGACATGTCATCCATTAAATTTTCCATAATAGTAAAGCCCATTCCTGAACGTTCTAACTCTGGTTTTGTAGTAAATAATGCCTGAGTAGCTTCATTAATATTTTCAATTCCTTTTCCACTATCTTCGATTGATAACTCAACTAACTCATCCTTAATGGTAGTTTCTATAAAAATAATACCTTCGGAATTTTCTTCATAACCATGTATTATTGAATTAGTAACAGCTTCAGAGACTACTGTTTTAAAATCATTAAGATCCTCCAAAGTAAGATCTAATTGAGATATAAATGACGCAACAACAACCCTAGCAAAAGATTCGTTAATTGATTTTGCTTGAAATTGTAACTTCATATAATTATTACTCAATTATTCCACCCCCCTAATGCATTTACTGCCTCTTCCTCTGAGTTATAAATAGTTAGAATTTTAAAAATACCTGATAATTCAAAAATCTTAGATACAGTTGGAACTATGCAACAGATAGCTACATCTCCATCTAATAATTGAATTTTTTTGTACCTTCCTAGGAGCATACCTAATCCTGAACTATCCATAAATGATACTCTCTCTAAATTAAATAACAAATTATTTACTATTCCTTTATTCAATTCTGCATCAATCTCTTTACGAACTATTTCTGATGTATGGTGATCGAGTTCCCCTTCAAGTTTTACAATTAATACTTTTTTAACAGTTTTAAGTTTAATTTTAAAATCCAATCCACTTCACTCCTCCTACCATTAATTAATGTATAATTCTTTCTTTTATTTTCTTTTCCTGCTTGTCGACAAAAGAACATAGTATCTTTGTTATATCGACAATTATTTCTTTCTAACAAAACAAAAAATCGAGAAACTGCAATTAAGCAGAATCTCGATGTCTAAATCATATTATTTTATAAACAATTGACCTTTTGCTGTTTCCTTTATCATATCGAACAAGTTTGCCTTCTCTACATTATCTGCTGCAACTATCGGATATGTATTAACTATTTTATCATCTTTTATTGTTTGTACCTCTCCAAGCACACCACCTTTTTTAATAGGGGCATTAATGTTTTTATTAATTATTAATGTTTGCTCATAATCCTCTTTTTGTTCACCCTTTTTCATCAACAAACTAATTTGATTAGGTGTTATTAACAAAACACTGTCAGTTTTTCCTTTTTCAACTTTAACATCAGCAACTTGTTGATTTTTCTCATATAAAACCTCATTTTTATATTGACTAAATGCATAATCAAGTAATTTTGTTACATCACTACTTCTTGTTTTTGTATTAGGTTCACCCAATACAACGGCTGTTACTCTTAATTTATCTTTTTTAGCTGTAGCAGATAAACAAAACATTGCTTCACTTGTAAATCCAGTTTTTAAACCGTCTACTCCATCATAAAATCTAACTAAGCGATTCGTGTTAACCAACCAAAAAGGATCACTAGTATCTTTTCTTAAGTAATCTTGGTAAACTCCAGTAAATTTTGTTATATTTTCATGTTTTAATAATTCCCTTGACATAATAGCAATATCATGTGCAGTAGAATAATGATTCTTTACAGGTAACCCATTCGAATTAACAAAATGAGTATTTGTTAGACCAAGCTCTTTAACCCTGTCGTTCATCATACTAACAAAAACTTCTTCAGAACCAGCAATATATTCGGCCATAGCTACAGAAGCATCGTTCCCAGAAGCAACTGCAATACCTTTTAGTAGATCCTCTACAGACATTTCCTCTCCTTCTTCAAGAAATATCTGCGATCCACCCATAGAAGCAGCATATTCACTAACTCTTACTTTATCGGTATAATTTATTTTTCCAGTGTCTATAGCTTCCATGATTAATAACATTGTCATAATTTTAGTTAGGCTTGCTGGTGATAATTTTTCGTTGCTATTTTTTTCAAATAAAATTGTATTAGTGTCTTGATCAATTAATACCGCTGATTTTGCATTTGGTGCCAAATCAACTTCTGTAGCATTAATTACAGGCGCAAATACCATAGATAATAATAATGTTGTTATAAACAAGCATAGAAAGCTTTTTCTAACCATCTTTAATATCTCTCCTTTTTCATGCATGTATTATATTGATATATTCTTCTCACTTTAATGGGAAATATTCCAAAATAAAAAAATGACTAATTATGAAGTCATTTTTTTTAGGCTTAATTTTAGACAAATACTTTAAAATTATAAATTAATATTTGTTAATTCCATCCCTTGTTACCATTCCATATATTAAATTTCTTTGTTCTGCTTTTCTACTAGATATCTTGTAGGCACTAATTACATTTTTTATTACTTCATCTAAATTATCTTCATTATTTACATGTAAGGTTACAAAAGTCTCCCCTAATTTTACATAATCACCAATTTTTTTATGAAGGACAATACCTACTGCTAAATCAATATTAGATTCCTTTGTCGCTCTTCCTGCACCTAAAAGCATGGCACTATAACCAATTTCTTCAGCTTCTATTTTATGAACATATCCTTCTTCTATCGCCAAAATATCAATATTTTTTAATGCTTTAGGAAGTAAAGCAGGATTATCAACTACCTCTGGATTACCTCCTTGTGCTCTAATAAAATTTTTGAGTGTTTCAATAGCTTTCCCCGACTTAATAATTTCTTTTAATATTTGATATCCTTCTTTAGCTGTTTTTGCTTTTTCCCCTAACACAAGCATATGTGAACCGAGTACTAAACACAATTCTTCTAAATCTTTAGGACCAGTTCCATTTAAAGTGTCTATAGCCTCTTTTACTTCTAAAGAATTTCCTATAGCAAATCCCAATGGCTGATCCATATCACTAACTATCGCTACAGTGTTCCTATTGGTTAAAGTTCCGATATCGACCATTGCTTTTGCTAGTTCAAATGATTTATCTACGGTTTTCATAAAAGCTCCGTCGCCTGTTTTTACATCTAAAACTATTCCTTCAGCCCCAGATGCTATCTTCTTGCTCATAATTGAGCTAGCAATTAATGGTATGGAATCTATTGTCGACGTTACGTCCCTTAAAGCATATAATTTTTTGTCAGCAGGAGTTAGGTTGGCAGACTGTCCTATAACAGCTAGTTTTACAACGTTTACTTGGTTAATAAAATCTTGATTGCTAATTTCAACATGAAAACCTGGTATTGATTCAAGTTTATCAATAGTTCCGCCAGTATGCCCCAAGCCACGACCAGACATTTTAGCAACTGTTACACCAGCAGCAGCTACTAATGGTCCAAGTACTAATGTAGTTGTATCTCCAACACCCCCTGTACTGTGTTTATCTACTTTCTTCCCGCTAATTGATGAAAGATCTATCTGATCTCCTGATTTAACCATGGCCATAGTTAAATCTGCTGTTTCCATTTCAGTCATCCCTTTAAAAAATACAGCCATTGTGAAAGCTGACATTTGATAATCTGGTATTAAATCTCTGCTATAACCATCAATAATATAATTAATCTCTTCTGTCGTAAGTTCTGTTCCTTCACGTTTTTTATAAATAAGATCAACCATTCGCATTATTTATTCACTCCAATTAAGTCTAATTTATTTCGCTTAAGAAACTTACCCCGTATTTAGGCATTTGAACTTCATAATTATCTGCAATTGTTGCTCCTATATCAGCAAAAGTTTCTCTAATCCCGAGATTAACACCAGCAGTCATTAATTTACTATACACTAATATAGGAACGTATTCTCTCGTATGATCAGTACCTATATGTGTAGGATCATTTCCATGGTCAGCTGTTAAAATTAATAAATCATCCGCTCCCATTTGATCAATAATATCAGGAATCCTTTTATCAAATTCTTCGATAGCTTTACCATAACCTAACGGATCACGTCGATGACCATAAAGCATATCAAAATCAACTAAATTCGTAAAAATCAATCCATTGAAATCATTTTTTAATTCTTCAATCAATTTATCTACAGCATCCATATTTGATATTACTTTAATTTTCTTTGTTATGCCTTCATTCGCGTAAATATCAGCAATTTTTCCGATTGAAATCGAATCAAAATCGTTTTCAGTTAAAGAATTCATTACTGTTTTAACTGGTGGTTTTACAGAATAATCTTTTCTATTTGTAGTTCTTTTAAAAGAACCAGGTATCCCTACAAAAGGTCTAGCTATCACTCTACCAACGGAATGTTCTTTATTTAAAGTTAGCTCTCTAGCAATTTCACATATACTATATAATTCTTCAAGTAATACTATTTCCTCGTGTGTCGCTATCTGTAGAACACTATCTGCAGAGGTATATACTATAATAGCACCAGTTTTCATATGTTCTTCGCCATATTCATTAATTATATCTATTCCCGATGCAGGTTTATTACCAATTACTTTCCTATTAATTTTTTTCTCAAGTGTTTCAATTAACTCTTTTGGGAATCCTTCTGGGTAGGTCTTAAAAGGAATTTCTACTTTTAACCCCATTATCTCCCAATGACCGGTCATTGTATCTTTGCCTAGAGACATTTCTTGCATCTTACCATATGCTCCAATTGGCTTATTTTGTTTTTGTATAGTTTTAATAGGAAATATATTATTTAGACCCATATTCACCATATTCGGTATATTAAGTCCATTCATTTTCTCGGCTATATGTTTAAATGTATTAGCTCCTTCATCTCCATATTTTCCCGCATCGGGTAAAGCTCCTATTCCTAAGCTATCTAATACAATTAGAGAAATTCTTTTATATTTCATTCTATATGTCCCCTTTTTTTTTAACATCTATACAATCTTTCCTTTATTATTACCTAAAAAAGCTTTTACATATATCTTAGATTTATAAGTTGACTGATGTCTGACAACTAAAATAAAAAAATAGTTATTAACCCTTCATGCTCTCGGATGTGTCTTAAAATAAACTTCCATCAATCTTGCTTTTGAAAGATGAGTATATATCTGAGTAGTCGAAATATCGGCATGCCCCAACATTTCTTGGACCGATCTAAGATCAGCACCATTCTCCAATAGGTGAGTTGCAAATGAATGTCTTAAGGTATGTGGAGTAATATCTATATCTATTAATATTAAAGCAGAATACTTTTTTAAAATCCTCCAAAAGCCCTGACGTGTTAAACGTTTACCTCTATTATTTAAAAAGAGAGCATCCCCAGATACATTTTTTTTAAGAAAAGGTAATCCCTTGTCAATATACTGAGAAATACTTTTAATTGCTAGGCTCCCTAAAGGAACTATTCTTTCTTTTGAACCCTTACCTATACATTTTATTAAACCCATATTCATATTAACATCTTTAACATCTAAGGATACTAATTCTGAAACTCTTATTCCTGTTGCATATAACAATTCTAACATTGCTTTATCGCGGTTACCTATAACAGTGCTAGTATTTGGAGCCTCTAATAATTCCTCTACTTGAACAATGGATAACACTTTCGGTAACCTCTTCTCTATTTTTGGTGATTCCAAATTTTGAGAAGGGTCTTTATCAATATATCGATCACGTAATAGAAATTGATAAAATGACCTAATTGAAGCTAAATTCCTTGATATTGTTGATGTAGCTTTCCCCTTGTCTCTTAATTCCAATAAATATTCAATTATTTGGCTACGACTTGTATCTTTAAAAGAACTAAATCCACACTTTTTAAGATATGAACAGTATAAAAGTAAATCATTTTCATAGGATTCTAATGTGTTTTTGGCTAATCCTTTTTCTACTAATAAATAGTTATTAAACTCTTCTATTAATAATTCCATTCCAAAATACACACCCTATACTTTATTTTACAAGTCAGATTATTTCGCTAAGTTATTTAGATAATTATTCTATTAGTTTAGGCGAAATCCTTCATAGATAATAAAAAATAAATATACATTTTATTCCTAGCCTATTAAACTTTCCAATTCCGTAAAGGGAATATTTAAACTCTTTGCAACTGCTTCATAAGTAATATGACCTTCCAAGACATTCGTTCCCCTTGCTAATGCTTTATTTTCTATAACAGCCATTTTATAACCTTTATTCGCAATTTCTAATACATAAGGAATTGTTACATTAGTTAAAGCTATTGTTGAGGTCCTTGCAACTGCCCCAGGTATATTTGCAACTGCATAATGAATAACTCCGTGTTTTAAATATGTTGGCTCACTATGTGTCGTAACTCTGTCTATCGTCTCTATAGAACCTCCCTGATCAATTGCTACGTCAACTATTACAGAACCTGCACTCATAGTTTTAACCATTTCTTCGGTTACTAATTTAGGTGCTCTAGCGCCTGTAATTAATACTGCCCCTACTAAAAGATCCGCATTTTTTACTTCTTTAGCAATATTATAATTATTTGACATGATAGTATTTACATTCCCATGAAAAATATCATCCAAATAACGTAATCTTTCGGCGCTTAAATCAATTATGCTTACGTTAGCGCCTAATCCTAGTGCCATCTTTGCTGCGTTTGTGCCAACAATTCCTCCACCAATTATTACAACGTTTGAGGGAGTAACTCCCGGTACCCCGCCAAGTAATATTCCCTTCCCACCATAATGTTTTTCTAAAAATTGTGCACCTATTTGAATTGACATTCTACCAGCCACTTCACTCATAGGAATAAGTAAAGGTAATAACTTATTATCTAACTGAACTGTTTCATAAGCAATTGCAGTAACCTTGCTATCTATTAATGCTTTTGTCAACTCTGGTTCGAATGCTAAATGTAAAAATGTAAAAATAATTAATCCCTCATGGAAATATCTAAATTCTTCAGAAAGCGGTTCTTTAACCTTTAAAATCATCTCAGCAATATTCCAGACTTCCTGAGCTGTATCTAAAACTTTTGCCCCTATAAGTATATAATCACTGTCCAAAAAACCGCTTCCAAAACCTGCACCAGTTTCAATATATACCTCGTTCCCAGTCCTACATAAAATTTCTACACCAGCCGGAGTAATTGCAACACGATTTTCATTATTTTTAATCTCTCTAGGTATTCCAATTCGCATAATTATCCTCCTACATAAATAGACTTCTAATTAATATTACACCTAAAGTTATGGAAAACATATACAAAAAAATACCACAAGTATATTCATATGTGATATTTTCAATTAATATTAATTTTTGGATAAGTGCCTACATTCTTTACAAAATCCTTGAAAAATCAAGCGATGATCAATAATTTCAAAATCATATTCCTTTTCAACTTTTTCTTCTATAAAACCGAGCCAATCTTCATTAATTTCTTCTACTTTGCCGCATTTTATACATATAAGGTGGTGATGATGATGGGAATCATCCGCTGAACTAAATTCATACCTTGTTACACTATCCCCAAAATGTAATTTTTGGACTATTTTTAAATCACTCAACAATTCTAAAGTGCGATAAACTGTTGCCAAACCTAAATCTGGAGCTATTTCTTTAACCAATAAATAAATATCATCTGCGTTTAGATGATTATGTTCATTTTCCATCAATACTCTTAACACTAATTCTCTTTGTGGTGTAAGTTTATAATTAGATGAATGCATTTTTTCTTTAACTCTTAATAACTTATCATCCAAAATTATCACCTCCAACTATTTAAATTATAATTAAACTTCAACTTTAAAGTCAATTTAAAAAATATATAGGCTTGGGTGATTTTGTTTCCTTAATTAACCAATGTCATTATACCTTTCATTAAATAAGGCGATACAAAGGTTTCAAAACCTGATGCCAAAACCAGAAATCCTCCGAGAATTAAAATTATTAATGTGTAAGAGGTGATTGATTGTTGATATGAATATGATTTATTTCCCTTATGTTTAATTAAAGATAATGAAAAATTTATGCCTGTTACTCCAGCTATTATTAATACAGGGACAATAATAATATTTTGTGGAATTACTGAAGCTAGTGAGAACAATAATCCCTGCCAATTTAGTTCAAAAATTAAAAAAGATACTGTAAAACCTACTATTAAGCCTTTTGTAAATATCAAAATAAATATCAAAGGCATCCCAACTATCGATAAACCTAAAAACCATAAAACCCCAAGATATTTTAAATTATCTATTAGAACTTGTTTAAAAACAACCTGCGAATCTAGTAAACTTAGAGTATCTATATCCAAATAGAATAGATTAAAAATTGATAGTAATTCCTGCTTTTGTGATAACGACAAAGAATATATGACATATGAACCAAATATCACACCCATAATAAATAAAATTATTGTAAAAATATACATAGAAAAATTTTCTTTCAAATAGTCATTTGTACTACTTTTCATTTTTGCTCTTTTCAAAAAACAATCCCTCCTTGCCTACCTTAATAAAATCTTATGATAGACAAGCTTGAATTATGTCGAACTTTTCTTACATCATTTTTAAATAATTTAGTGCAACTATAGTTTTGGAGTCAATTATTTCGTCACTATTAATTAGATCGTCAATTTCCTTGAATGATAGTTCTAGCATTTCCACAAATTCATCCTCATCAGGGACTGCTTTACCATTTATTAAGCCCTCAGCCTTAAAAAGATGAATTACTTCATCCGAATACCCTGGGCTAGTATATATTTTGGTGATTTCCTTCATTGATTCTGCACTATATCCCGTTTCCTCTTTCAACTCTCTGAATGCACAAACAATCGGATCCTCATTTGGTTCCAATTTCCCAGCTGGAATTTCAATTATTACCTTGTCTATAGCTTTTCTAAACTGCTTAATCAGGATAACTCTTTCATCCGCTGTAACTGCGAGAATTCCAACTGCTCCAGGGTGATGAACGATTTCTCTTTCACCGAAATTACCATTCGGTAATTGTACTTGATCAACTACAACTTTTAAGACTTTACCCTCAAAAATAGTTTTACTTGATATATTTACCTCGTCTAATTTACTTGTCATTGCTATTGCCTCTTTTCTCTAAAAATTAAGCATACCTTGTCCCATTAATGCATAGAATAATTTTAGCTAATAACCCTTAATATGTATTATATCGAAAAATTAACGGAGGTAGTTTAAATGAGAGTAATTAGAACTAAAAATCAAATAAAAATATCAGGAAAAGCCTGGGAGATAAAATCTAAACTTCTAGAATTATCTAAATCTTCCGTTTCTCTACAAGATTATTTAAACTTATTCACTTGCTCCACTACCCAATATGCAGAACTAGCTACAAAATCAAAAAATAGATAGTCATCATTAATAGTTCTGTTCATTGTAGTTATTGGGTATGGGTACTCCTTTAAAAAATCAATTAATTCCTGATTAATGATATTAACCTCTTCTAGTTGGTGTATGCTATCAATTTGAGAAATTGTATCATAGATTTTTGGTAGATTGTTAACTATATATTTTGGATAAGTGACAATATTTTTTGATAAACATATTTGATTTAATACTGTAAGTGAGTGATGACTAATTCCATTGTGTCGATCTCTTTCATCTTGAATGCTTGCTCTCAGAATACATATCGGCATACCTTTAAGCGTCCTTACAGCATTAGAAATGATTCCTTGTTCAATAGCAGTATTCCCTATTAATGTATTAGTACCTACGATGCCTGGACCCATGAGAACTATAATAATATCAGCATCTAAAATATGCTTTGCCGCAATTAACCCTGAATATATATTTACAGCCTCTAAATCTCCTCCAAAAGCGTTACCAATAGTTATACTGCCATCAAGCCATCCTAACCCTTTTAATCTCCTAACATGTTCACTTAATTCTATAGGAAGCGCCCCACCATCCGTCATAATATATATAATTCTTTTTCTCTTCAATTTTTCTTTTATTTCCAATTGACGAATTGTAGTAACCAAAATAGGTAACATGCTATGTAATTCTCCAATTAAAACTGGTAAATTGTCCAATGTTTTTATTTCTTTAAAAATATTATGATATTCACTACTTTCTTCTTCACATGATTTAACGGAAAACTGATAGGGTGTATATTTTAATTTCATAATATGTCCATCGCTGTTTTTATCGAAATTACTTAAATTAATATTAGGATTAATCGAACTAACAACAAAATCATATCCACCAGTTCCTAAACTAAGCGTCGTTGCTGTACAATTTATTATTACTTGGTCTCCTATATTTAAGAGATTATTAAAATCTAAATAATTGATTGCTTCGGATTCACCATTACTGTTTTTAACTAGTACCTTTTGAACCTTTTCTGTTTGATCTAATATTCTTAAGACTTTTGCGTTATCGAGACTAATCATTGAGCACTTCTCCCAAAATATTAGTTTTTATCGTAATTATTATTAAGTATATATTATTCTATCCAAAAAGAAATTTTAACAACAAAGTACCCCTTATTATGGGGTACTTTGTTGTTAAAATTTTTAATCGTCTAATGTAGAAAGGTCGCCAGTTGGGAGGTTTAATTCCCAAGCCTTAAGAACTCTTCTCATAATTTTTCCACTTCTTGTTTTTGGTAATTTATCTTTAAATTCAATCTCACGTGGTGCTGCATGGGCAGCTAATCCATTTTTAACAAAAATACGAATTTCCTCTTTTAATTCATCGGAAGGCTCATATCCATGTTTTAAAGATACAAACGCTTTTATTATTTCTCCTCTTAATGGATCTGGTTTTCCAATAACTCCTGCTTCTGCTACCGCAGGATGTTCAACAAGTTTACTTTCAACTTCAAAAGGCCCTACTCTTTCCCCTGCAGTCATAATAACATCATCAACCCGGCCTTGGAACCAGAAGTATCCATCCTCATCCATATAAGATGAATCACCTGAAACATACCAATCTTTTATAAAGTAAGATTCAAATTTCTCTGGATTTTTCCAAATTGTCCTCATCATTGAAGGCCAACCTCTTCTAATTGCAAGATTACCCATTGTTAATGGAGGTAATATATTCCCTTCATCGTCAACGATTGCAGCTTCTGTTCCTGGCAGAGGTTTACCCATTGAACCTGGTCTAATATCCATGCCCGGATAGTTACAAATAAGTTGAGCACCTGTCTCTGTCATCCACCATGTATCATGGATACGGAGTTTGAATACTTCCATGCCCCAGCGTATAACCTCTGGATTTAATGGCTCACCAACACTTAATATATGCCTTAATGATGATAAGTCAAACTTTTTAAGAATTTCTTCATCTGCCCCCATTAACATGCGGAATGCCGTTGGGGCACTATACCATACAGTTACACCATATTCTTCAATAGCTTCATACCATGTTTCTGGTTTAAAGCGTCCACCAACTATTAAATTTGTTGCTCCTAACAACCAAGGTGCAAAAATACCATATGATGTTCCAGTAACCCAACCAGGATCTGCAGTACACCAATATATATCATTTTCTTTTAAATCTAATACCCATTTTCCTGTTTGATAGTGTTGAATCATAGCATTATGAACATGCAAAACACCTTTTGGCTTTCCTGTTGATCCAGATGTATAGTGTAACAAGAGTCCATCTTCACGGTCTACCCATTCAATATCAAGCTGTTTAGAAGCATTTATCATCTGTTTGTTAAAGTCAATATATTTATCACTTTCTTCTATATTTTCCCCTACAAGCACAATAGTTTTTAAATCCGGTAAAATATTTAAAGGTATACGTTTTAGAAGTTCAGGTGTAGTTATTAATACCTTGGCTTCACTGTCAAGAAGTCTGTCTCTTACAGCATCCTCCATAAAAGCTTCAAATAAAGGACCTACTATTGCACCTAATTTCAAGGCACCAAGAAGGGATGTGTAAAGCTCAGGAGAACGTGGCATGAAAATAAAAACTCTATCGCCTTTTTCTACTTCAGCTTTTTCTTTAAGAACATTACCAGCTTTGTTAGACAACTCCTTCATTTCTTTAAAAGTATATTTTTCCTTCAGGTCCCCATTTTTATAATACAAAGCAATTTTATCCTTTTTGTCTGTTTCAGCATGGCGATCAATTGCTTCATATGCCATATTTACCTTTCCAGTTGTATACCAAGAAAAATTCTTTTCTACTTCTTTCCAATCAATACTTTTACAAGCCTCTTCATAGCTTTGTAAATTATGATCTCCTTTAACTGATGGTAGAATGTTCATACTCATAACTCTTTCCCCTCCATTTTTCATAATCGTTTTAATTATACTAAAAAAAAATCATTTATTCAAATATTTAGAATATTCTAAATTATATTTTTTTAACGTTTTATAAAGTTAATTTAATTTAGAATTTTTTACCAACTCTATAATTAACTCAGGAGTTTTTACAAGTTCTTGTATAGCTATCCTTTCATCAATTGTATGAATCTTATCCATACCAATACCCAAATTGATTGTTGGGATTCCATAACCATTCATAACGTTGGCATCACTTCCCCCTCCACTAGTTATTAGTTCTGATTTTCTTCCAACAGCTTCAACTGATTTTTTAGCTATACAAACTAAAGGATGATCTTCTGAAAAACTAAAGGATGGGTACATAATTACACTTGTAAAATCAACATTAGTCGAATAATCATCTGCTGTTTTTTCAAATACATCTTTCATATGTTGAATTTGTCTATCTAATTTATCCCTATTAATACTTCTCGCCTCTGATATTATATCGACACGATCACATACAATATTAGTTGCCTTTCCACCTTGAAACATTCCAATATTAGCAGTAGTCTCACTATCAATTCTACCTAATTTCATACCCGCTACTGCCTTACTTGCTACCTGAATAGCACTTATACCATCTTCAGGATTTGCACCAGCATGAGCTGATTTACCATAGACAACGGTTTCAATTCTTGCCTGAGTAGGAGCTGACACGATTATATCACCTACAGGACCATTGCTATCTAATGCAAAACCATAGTTTGCTTCGATTAAATCTTTTTGTAAAAACTTTGAGCCCCTAAGCCCAGATTCCTCTCCTACAGTAATTAAAAATTGCACTTTTCCATGTGGTATTCCATTTTCCTTAATAACTGTAATCGCTTCAATCATAGCTGCTAACCCAGCTTTATCGTCACTACCCAAAATCGTAGCGCCCTCAGACTCAATAAAATCCCCTTTAATAATTGCTTTAATATTCTTACCAGGAACAACTGTATCCATATGCGCTGTAAAATATATGTTAGAATAATTCTCATTATCATTACTATGTAATGTAGCAATTATATTTCCTGCACCGTGACCCGTTTTATCAATTGAGTTATCCTCAATCACTTCTAGCCCAAATTCAGTAAATTTTTTGATTAAGTAATCTGCAATATCACGTTCGAATCCAGTCTCACTATCTATGCTAACTAATTCAATAAATTCCTCAATAACCCTTTTTCTATTAACCATTTATTCCCCTCCTCTAATTAATTGAATTATGTCTATCTTAATATGTATGATAATCTATAAATAAGTAAATCGTTTACTAACTATGGATAGACATTTTATCAACATCTAATACTGCTTCAACAATAGCTTCCGATAAAGTTGGATGAGGATGAATTGTATGTATTATATCACTGACCGTAGCCCCTATAACCTTTGCTAGAGCAAACTCAGTAATCATCTCTGTTACATGAGATCCCATCATACTTACCCCAATTAAAGTTTTACTCCTTGTATCGATAATAATTTTAATAAAACCGTCTATTTCCCCATTAACCAGAGCTTTACCAATTCCCCTAAACTGAAATTTCCCTACTTTTATATCATCCCCCCTATCTCTCGCCTCATCTTCAGAAAATCCTATACTAGCAATCTCTGGGTATGTAAAAATACATTTAGGTACTGAAAGATAGTCAAGAGGTTTTGGATTTTTACCTGCAATATGTTCAATAGCAATTATTCCCTCATTAGAAGCAACATGTGCTAATTGAAGACCACCTATACAATCACCGATTGCATAAATATTAGCCTCTCCAGTTTGATAATATTCATTTACTTTAATACTTCCATTTTCGATAGCAATATCCAAATTCTCAATTCCAATTTGATCAATTACTGCTTCTCTTCCTATGGAAATTAAAACTTTTTCAGCTTTCAATTGAATAATGTTTTCTTCCTTCTTTGCTTCTAACTCTACTTGGTTATTAACTATTTTAATACTTTCAGGTAAGACTTTAGTATTAGTGTGTATTGAAATTTTACGTTTTTTCATTAATCTTGTCATATCTTTACTTATATCTGAATCTTCTAGCGGTAGTATCCGAGGTAGGAATTCTACTACTGTGACCTCAACACCAAAATCTTTTAATAATGATGCCCACTCCATCCCAATAACTCCGCCACCAACAATTATTATTGACTTAGGTAAATTGATCATCTCAAACGCTTGGTCACTAGTCATTATGTATTTTTCATCAATTTTTAAGCCCGCCAAAGATTTTGGTCTAGATCCTGTTGCGATAATTATATTTTTCGTTGATATAGTCTCAATTATATTATTAGCTTTTTTTATAGTAACTAGCCTGTTCGATAAGTTATTACCCGAAATAAACCCAAAACCTTTTATTAAAGTTACTTTATTCTTTTCTAACAAAAACTCAATACCCTTTAGTAATTGCTCTACAACATTATTTTTTCTCTCTTGAACCAAAGAAAAATCAAGTGAAATATCATTTGCAATAACACCAAATTTAAGGGCTTCCAAAGTATTACGGTAAATTTCTGCACTTCTAAGATAAGATTTGCTAGGGATACAACCCCTGTTTAAGCAAGTTCCTCCAACCCGGTCTTTTTCAACTACTGCAACCTTTAGCCCTAGTTGAGCAGCTCTAATAGCTGCAACATAACCGCCTGGTCCCGCACCCAAAAAAACAACATCAAATTCACTCTGCGCAGTCATGAAATCTTCCTCTCTATATTAACTTGTTTTAAAAAAAGTACCTACTAATATAGTGTAATAAAGTTAAAGTTTCTATTCAAGTATGGTGAGAATAAATTAATAAATAATAATACCTACTCTTAGCATATCATGTTATTAGTAGGTATTATTATTTATTATAGCTATTACTTTAATCTCACCTTGAAACAAAATCAATGCCATTTTCTAGGGCAACTTTGTTTATTGGTATTAAGTTATGTCTTCTTTCCGGCAAAACCTTTTTCAAAGCTTCAACAACTGAATCTAGTGAAACAGCATTAGATAATTTAATAAATGCACCTAGTATTATAGAATTACTTACCCTGGGTTCACCGATGTCAACGGATAACTGTGTAGCAGGAATCTCAATAACGGTAATATCTTCCCTTATTGATTTCTTATCTATTAATGAACTATTTACTATTAGAATTCCTCCCGGTGCAACTAATGGTTCGAATTTATCAAAGGAGGGCCTATTCAAAACTATTACAATAGTTGGTTTTGAAATCAATGGTGATCCAATAGATTCATCACTTATAATAACAGAACAATTGGCTGTTCCTCCCCTTTGTTCCGGACCATAAGATGGAAGCCAAGAGACATTTTTTTCTTCATGCATTCCTGAATATGCTATTAATTGCCCCATTGACATTACACCTTGTCCACCAAAACCAGCAATAATTATTTCATGTAACATGATTATTTTACCCCCTCATTATCTTTATAGACACCAAGTGGGTAAACCGGAATCATGCTATCTTTAACCCATTTCATAGACTCCAATGGGTCTAATCCCCAATTTGTTGAACAAGTAGATAATACTTCTATCATTGAAAAACCTTTTCCCGCTTTTTGAATCTCAAAAGCTTTTCTGATTGCCTTTTTAGCTCTCACAATGTTTGGAACATCATGTGTTGAAACACGTTCTATATAAGTTGCCCCATCTAATGTTGCAAGCAATTCTGACATTTTAATTGGAAACCCTTGAACCGCAGAATCTCTTCCATAAGGAGAAGTCGTAGTTTTCTGCCCGATTAAAGAGGTCGGAGCCATTTGCCCACCAGTCATACCATATACCGCATTATTTACAAAGATAACAGTAATATTTTCACTTCGAGCTGCAGCATGAACAATTTCTGCCATTCCAATAGATGCCAAATCCCCATCTCCTTGATATGTAAATACAAAACGATTTTTCGGTAAAACTCTTCTTAATCCTGTAGCAACTGCAGGCGCTCTTCCATGAGCGGCCTGTGTCATATCACAATTTAGAAATTCATATGAAAGCACTGAGCATCCAACGGAAGCAACTCCAACAGTATCTTCTAAAATATCCATTTCTTCTAAAACCTCACCTAATAAACGATGAATAATGCCATGAGTACAACCTGGACAGTAAGTGTTAGGTTTATCAGTTAATCCTTTGGTTTTCTTAAAAACAACATTCATTGTCATTGTCATTATTCCTCCCCCCTTACCATAACCATTATTTCATCAAATATATTTTCCTGAGAAGGTATGTTCCCTCCGGTTCTACCATAAAAATAGACAGGTTTGTGACCATTGACTGCTAGTCTAACATCTTCAACCATTTGCCCAGCACTCATCTCAACAGTTAGATATGCTTTTACTTTCCCTCTTGTATCTTCAAACGGTTTATCCGGAAAAGGCCATAATGAAATAGGTCTAATCATACCTACCTTTATTCCCTCTTCTCTAGCTTTCTTGATAGCAGTTTTTGCTATTCTCGCAACAGTTCCGAAGGCAACAATGATATAGTCAGCATCTTCAATTAAGTAATTTTCATATCTTACTTCATTTTCTTTAATCTTCTTATACTTTTCTTGTAAATGTGTATTATGGTTTTCTAAATCTGAAGGATCTAAGCGTAAAGAGGTTATAGATTTAGGTTTTCCATCACCACGTGTACCGGTAGTAGCCCAATCCTTTTCTGGTAGTAAACGCCCCTCATTTTTCACAAACTCAACAGGTTCCATCATTTGACCAAGCATTCCATCCCCCAATATATAGACTGGCGTGCGGTAATAATCAGCTATATCAAATGAAAGATAGACTAATTCAATAATTTCTTGAAGTGTAGCAGGGGCGAAAACTGGAATTCGATAATCACCGTGACCACCACCTTTAGTTGCTTGAAAATAATCGGCCTGTGATGGTTGTATACTTCCTAACCCTGGCCCACCTCTCATAATATTAACGATTACAGCTGGTAATTCCGAACCAACTAGGTAAGATATTCCCTCTTGTTTCAAGCTAACTCCCGGACTAGAGGATGAAGTCATTACACGAACTCCAGCACTTGAAGCACCATAAACCATATTTATAGCGGCAATCTCACTCTCCGCTTGTAAAAACATTCCATCAACTTCAGGTAACCGCTTAGCCATATAAGCAATTAATTCACTCTGTGGTGTTATAGGATAACCAAAATAAGATTTACACCCAGCTTGTATAGCAGCTTCAGCAACTACTTCGTTACCTTTCATTAATACTTTAGTCATTTTAAGTTTCTCCCCTCAATAATTAGGTTGTTTTTTTATTTATTTGGGCGATAAATAGTTATTACTGCATCCGGACAAATAATCCCGCATGCCAAACAACTAATACATTTATCTTGCTCTATTACAGTTGCTGGTCGATACCCCTTATCATTAAGATTATCAGCTAGTATTATAATATTTTTAGGACAAACTGATAAACACAAACCACAACCCTTACACAATTCTTGATCAAAAACAACCCGCATTTCCAAAGTAACTTCCCCCTTTAGCATTATTCCCAAGGTAATTTCGTAAAACGATATATATATAATACATTATTACTTTGAGAAAATCCCTCTGTTTTTTCTGAAAAATCATAAGATATAGTTGTATATAAAAACGGTATACCTAATTTTTCACCTACCTGCTTTGCTAAATCTGCTCCCATTTGTAAATTATCTAATTCAGTTACACTTCCTAGATGTGTATTATTTATAATACCAGTAACTTTAAGTCTAGAGGCTAATTCAATCTGCATTATTGATGTAATTATACCATTAACGTCGCTTACATAAGGACGGTTAATATTCACAACAAAGTACATCTGATAATCATACTTAATTATATCGTTATAATATTGCCCCAATGCTGTAGCTCCATCTTTATCTCCGCCCAAATCAATAATTAGACGATAATTTGTGTTATGAATTACCCGATAAATCTCTCCAGAAACAATGGGTAGATCGGATGTTGCCAATTGACCCTTCGGTGCAATTAATTCAATTCCCTTTTCATCTAAAATTTTAAATACATCTCTAGAACGAAAATACGGATTTACAACATCCAAATCAGCTATTGCTACCTTCTGGTATACTTCTTTTTCATTAAGACTTAAATTGATTGCAATCTCTGTTTTTCCACTTCCGAAATGACCTGTAATGATTTTTATTCTGGAATCCTTAGTTATCAAGTTTACCTCCAGTTGATATATTTTTTAAAATTAGTATCATTCTATCAATATTCTTTGTAATTTAAAATGTAATTACTTTGCAAAAAAACAAAAAGCACTAAAAAAGTGCTTCAAATTGTAGCAAAAGTTCTATTATTCAATACTAAAAGCATTTGTAGTTTACAACGTGCTCACCTTGTCCGTTCCTCCCAAAAGTACTCAAGAGTACAAGTCACGCTAAGATGCTTGAGCATCTAGTCGTGCTATGCCGCACTTATGTAAACTACAAATGCTTTCGTATATGTATATATACTGATTTTTTAATAAAGATTATTTGTAGTTTACCTGTTTTTTAGGGCTACTAATGTATTTTTTTCGTTTCTGATAAAGTTGCTTCGAACTTTACGCATTTTTTCAATCCGTTCCTCAACTAACCTGTTTACAGCTATGTTGGAAGGGATTTTATCGCGCTCAACTATTTCAAATACTTTTAGAATATTATCGTAAATCTTTTCTGTTTTCTTTTTAGCCCTTTTTTGATTAAAGATTTCCAACTCATCAGCAACGTTAATTAAACCACCTGCATTAATAACGTAATCAGGAGCATAAATAATTCCTTTATCGTATAATATATTTCCATGATACTCCTCTTTTAATTGATTGTTAGCTGCTCCGGCAATTAATTTTGCTTTAAGCCGTGGTATTGTATCATCATTAATTATTGACCCTAAAGCATTAGGTGAAAATATATCGCAATCGACGCTATAAATTTCATTTGCACCAACTGTCTTTGCTCCGTATTTTTTAACCACTGATTTTATCTTTTCTTCAATAATATCAGTAACTATAAGATTTGCACCTTCTTCATGTAAATATTTTAGCAAGTTGCAAGCGACATTTCCCAGACCTTGAACCGCTATAGTTTTTCCAGTTAGACTACTATCGCCAAAAGCTACCTTTGCAGCCGCCTTCATCCCAATATAGGTTCCATATGCGGTTGCGGGTGACGGATCACCACCACTGCCAAAAACCGGTGAGATACCAGTAACATAATCTGTTTCTAAATGTACCCAATCCATATCCTGAACTGAGGTTCCAACATCTTCAGCAGTTATATACCTACCATCTAAGCTTTGAATGTACCTACCAAGAGCTCTAAAAAGTGCCTCGCTTTTATCCTTTGTGGGATCACCGATTATTACCGTTTTACCCCCGCCTAAATTTAATCCAGCTGCTGCCGCTTTATATGTCATAGCCCTTGCCAACCGTAATGAGTCAATTATTGCTTCTTTTTCTGAATTATATGTCCACATTCTAGTCCCACCAAGTGCTGGGCCTAATGTAGTATCATGTATAGCAATAATTGCCTTTAACCCCGATTCCCTATCCTGTGCAAAAAGTAGCTGCTCGTAATCATACTCTTCTAAATAATCAAATATTCTCATCTTTAGTTCCCCTTTATCGATTCATTTTTATTGTTTTTCTACTAATAAAATAGCTAGTATAATCGAATTAAACTTGGCTTCATAGCTGTCCGCTCTTGAAGTAACTATTACAGGTGCACTTGCACCACTTAATACTGCACCAACCTTTTCCTTGGCAAAATATATTAGGGATTTATATAAAGCATTACCTACGTCAATATTAGGCGCTAAGAGAATATCTGCTCTCCCAGCTACCTCATTATGGATACCTTTATAATTAGCAGCCTCAATAGAAATAGCATTATCCAAAGCTAAAGGTCCTTCAATAATAACTTTTTTTATCTGCCCTCTTTCACTCATCTTAGATAAAAGAGCCCCTTCCGTTGTTGCTGGCATCTTAGGATTTACAGTTTCAACAGCTGCAATTGCTGCTAATTTAGGAATTTTAATACCCAATGCTTGGGCGACCTCAACAGAATTGTTTATGATTTCAATTTTTTCTTCTAAAGTGGGTGCTATATTCATTGCCCCGTCAGTTAGCAGGATTAATCGATTAAATTCTTTAATTTCAAATACTGCTACGTGACTTAAAATTTTCCCAGTTCTTAAGCCAATTTCTTTATCTAAAACTGCCTTTAATAGAAGAGCAGTATGGACGTGACCCTTCATAAGAATCTGCGACTCACCACTACTTACAAACTTAACCGCTCTTCTGCAAGCTTTTATTAAGTCTGGTTCATCTATTACATTTATATTGTCTAATGAAAGATTAATTTCTTTAGCACATTTTTTAATTATTGTTTCATCGCCTACTAAATTAAAGTTAGCAAGGTTCATTTCTTTTGCTTTTTTAACTGATAATAATACCCTACTATCACCTGCAACCGCCACTGATATGTTAGGTGTATTATTTTTATTAAGATGATTTATCATTTCTTCAAAAGAATTCATTTTGGCCACTCCAGTACTTTTTATATTTATTTTGTAAACCATAAATCAATACTTAATAAAACTCTGTTATTGTTTATTAATCTGCTCAAAGAGTACTTCTCAGTATAGATGTGTAAAAATAATAATAAAATTATTAACAACCATTGGACTGATATAGGCATATAAATGCTATAGAAAATGCCTATATGTAATCCTATTAAATTGGATCCGCTATCGCCCATCATTACTTTTCCTCTAACATCATAATAGAATACAACAAGCAACAAACTTGTAACTACTAATATGAAGTTATTAGATAACAATGGAATACTAATTCCTAATATTAAGATAAACATAAAGAAAACCTTTAAAGCTCTTCCGGGTCTTAAATCAAATAAGTTAATTGCATTTATCATAAATAATATTAAAAAGAAGTGAGTGACATATTCAAAAATATTATTCCCAAATTTTATAGTAATCAATAATGAAATTAATCCACCAGTTAAAGCCTTTAAAAACCCTGTTGTAACCTTTGTTTGAAAAATTAGCTTTAGGTGATTTCGTAATCCTTTGATATTCTTATCACCAAAAAAATCATCAATAGTCCCCATTATCGTCATGGTTATTAGATATACCCAGACTGACATAAAGACCTGATCATTATAAGTAAATAAAACAATTGCCTCGCCAAAAAAAATAAAAATACCAATGCTTGTTGGTACTTGTATATTATTAAAATTTTCTTGAACAGAGCCAACTTTTTTTAATAGAATTATATAAACGGGAAATAAAATTAAGGTAATTAAGAAAGTTACTAAAACTATATTCACAATCGAACCCACCTCCGCCTTATATATAGTGCTTTAGTAATGTCTGCAAACTCTTTTCCCCTATGCATAAAACCGATTAAATCCCTTTTACTTTCTCGATGCCTAAGTGAAACCTCAATTTCTTTTATTAGCCATCCTTTATGTAAACCATCTATAGTTAGTCCTACTTCTATTCCAAATCCATCAGCAAAATTTGCTATTTGTTCTAGTAATTTTTTTTTAACCGCTCTTTGTCCTGATAATGGAGCTTTAGAATGAAATCCCGTTAAATAGTATATACCCTTCTTGGCTAGATTTTTAGCAAGACCGAACCCTGCCTTTGTATTTGTACTTGGAATTATTGCAACTGTCATGTCAATATTGTCATTTAATATTGGATAAATTAATTTTATTGCCTCTTTAGCGGAATCTCCTAAATCGGCATCCAAAAACATTACTATATTGCCCTTTGTGTATTGTAACCCCTTGTTTAAGGCATTTCCTTTACCACCATTTTTTTCTAATGAAATCACATTAATATTTTCATTACCTTCCATTAGATTATTAGCAATTTGAAGAGTCCTGTCAGTACTTCCATCATCAACAACAATAATTTGAGAATTTATTGACCATGATAGGATAGCTAGAATAGTTCTTTTTATATACTTTTCTTCATTAAATGCTGGAATAATTACTGAAATAGTTGTCTCATTCATCTTTTGCCTGCTCCTGTAAAATATTTTTTAAGTAGTAGATGAATTGATAATTATCATTATAAGAGCCTATTTTAATCAACTGTTTAAATACAGTTCCATTATTTTCAAAACCGTTTAGCCATACTTCTTGACCATTACCAACATACATTACGGGTAATTGATAATTATCTAACCATAAATTGTTATTACTTATATCTTGATTATTTATATCCATAATAATACCATCGTACTTCTCAATATCAGTACTTTGACTATGTTGATCAATCTCAGTAACTTTCCCACCTGCTAATGCGATTGCATTCGTAATTAAATTATTATTTTGAGTAGGTGTAGTGATAAATAAAAACTCTTTATCTCTTAATGAATTAGAAATACTTTTTTTATATAAGGTATTTAATTCTTTTTCTATATTCTGATAGTTATTAGTAATATCTTTATTCGCTGTAACTAAGCCTTTATTTGTTTCTTCCAACTCTTTAGATTTTTGTTCATAATGAGTTATTATTTTTTGTTGATTAAAGTTAATCCATTGCTGTCCAATGGTTCCACCAATTAAAATCCCTATGCTTAATGATAAAAATATTGCAATAATTGTTGTTACATAATACTTGTTTGAGATCAATTTTTTCACCTACGTAAATAGCATTTTGATATTCATCCAAACAATCTGAAAAATATTAACCATATCTTTATTAATTAAACTAACTGCTAAAACAGGTGTAACTGCAGCTATCGAAAGTAAAGTTAAGAATCCCCATTGAACCCGAGGTTGGTATAACATACTTACACCTTTTGCATCAATTAGTTTTGTTCCTATTTTCATCCGAACTAATAAGGTACTAGCCATCCCTTTTCGTCCTTTTTCTAAAAAATCAATCATGTTTGAGTGGGCCCCAAGCGCAACAATTATTTCCGCCTTTTTTTCAAATGCCATTAGCATAGCAACATCCTCACTAGTTCCTACTGATGATATAATTTCAGTTGATATGCCTAGTTCATTAATTCTCTTTAACCCTGGTGCTTCCCCATTAGGATAGGCATGAACAACTATATCCGCTTTAGTTCTCAAAGCCTCATCAGAAACACTATCCATATCGCCTATTATTATATTTGGCTTAAGTCCATTTTCAATTAAAGCATCAGCCCCACCATCAACTCCAATTAATACAGGTTTATAATCCTCTATATATGACCTAATGGCAGTTAAATCTTGCTTATAGTTCTTCCCTCTAACAACAACTACGACATGTTTGCCTTTTATCTTTGTCTTTAATTTTGGTATATTTAGTGTTTTTAATACAAAGTTTTTTTCTCTGGAGGCGTATTCCAACGTGTTATCAATAAATTGTTCCAATTCACCTTCCAAATTTTTTTTCGAACTTTCATATATTTTCTCCCATTTCTCTTCATTCCACTCTTCATAAGGAATCACAATGTCAAATCGATCATCTGCTTTAAAATTTAATAACTTATCCTCCATATCAATTATTATTTGTGAATCATCTTTCAAAAGATTAATCTTATCTTTTTTTGCACTAACATCCATTACAGGTATTTTAGCGTCTAATAAATTTTTCAAGCCAATGCTCGGATATTTTCCTGTAAGCGAAGAGGAAAAATTTATAATAGCTTTAGGCTTACATTTTATTAATCCATCTGCTGCTACTTCATCTATATCAGGATGATTAATAACTGCAATTTGATTTGGTTTAAGTCGACTTATTAGATTTTTCGTTTTATTATCAACTAAATATGTGCTTTTGATACGATTTGTACTTTTTATAAGAGTCATATAATCAATTCCTTAAAAATAAGATTATTTACCTCTTAGTATGTTCTTAATTTATAGATAAAATTAAAAGACATAGTATAAAAATACTATGCCATTAGACTTTTTAAAATTTGTATTTATTGTTATGTTTTAGCTTACTTTGCTTTCTAGTCTTAGTCTGTCTGCAATCATTGCTATGAATTCGCTGTTTGTTGGTTTTGATTTACTGGAGTTTATTGTGTAGCCGAATGTATTCTTGATTGCATCAATGTTTCCTCTGTTCCAAGCAACCTCAATTGCATGTCTAATCGCTCGTTCTACTCTACTTGGAGTTGTTTTGTATTTCTCAGCAACTCTTGGATATAAGACTTTAGTTATTGAACCTAAGATTTCGATATCATTATAAACCATAATAATTGCGTCCCTTAGATACATGTAACCTTTTATATGGGCTGGAACACCCATCTCATGAATAATATCAGTAATATTAACGTCTACATTACTTGCAGTTATTGGTATAATATTTTTTTTAATCTTTGATAAATTATAATCCTGTTGACCATCATCCGTAGCTTGTCTAATACGATTTAGTAATAAATCCATACTAAATGGTTTTAAAATGTAGTAGGACGCCCCTAATTCTACTGTCTTTTGAGTAACATTTTCTTGACCAAATGCCGTCAACATAATAATTTTTGGTATCTTTGTGAATGTCATATCCTTAATTCTTTCGAGTACTCCTAATCCATCTAGATGAGGCATTATTATGTCTAGTACTAAAACATCTGGTTCATTGGTTTCTAAAAGTTCTAAAGCCCCAATTCCATTATGTGCAACACCTATGACTTCAATATCTGACTGATTCATCATATAATCCTCTAATAATTCAACTAATTCTCGATTATCGTCAGCAATTATGATTTTAATTTTTGACATTGAGTCCACCTCTTTCAACAAACAAAATATATTACTTTATTATCTTTTCGACAATTCACAAATCTTTCCTGCTAAAAATTAAATAAAAACCAAAATTATGAATAAATTTCCACTTAATTAGTTTTTTTTACAAGAAAACCTTAAGACTTAACTAGCCTTAAGGTTTTTTGTAGTATTTTCTTCTTGCAATATGTCAGAATCTCTAATCATCCATTCAATGTACGAGCCATATCCAGAAGTTGGGTCATTAACAAATACATGTGTTACTGCTCCAACTAGTTTTCCGTTTTGTATTATTGGGCTTCCACTCATCCCTTGAATTATTCCACCTGTTTTTTCTAACAATCTTGGATCTGTAACCTTAATTACCATTCCTTTTGTTGCTGGGTAACTCTGATTTATTACGTTAACAATTTCAATATCAAATTTTTCAACTTTCTGGCCTTGAATCACCGTTAGTATTTCCGCAGGACCTTCTACAACTTCTTCAGGTAAAGCAATATAAATCGGTTCATTACTTATTCCGTTTTTAGGTTTTGATAAAATTTTACCAAATATCCCAAATGGAGTGTTTTTCCTAATATCTCCTATTACTGCACCTTCATCGGTAAATATAGCCTTTTTCCCTCCAGGTTTTCCACTTTCCCCTTTATCAATAGAGGTAACATCAGAGGATAAAATTTTGCCGTCTCCAACTATAATTGGTCTTTGTGTATCTGAATCAGTAATTACATGACCAAGCGCTCCATAGTTATTTGTAACTGGATCATAAAAAGTTAATGTACCAACCCCTGCTGCTGAATCACGTATATATAGCCCTAGTCTATAAGAATTTATATCTTGATCAAGCATCGGTGTAACTTCTAATTTAATCTTTTCATTATCCCTTAGTAATTCAAACTCGATTTTTTTATCGCCATTTTTATTAACTTTATTTACTACATCGTTTACAGTGCTAACTCTTTCACCATTCATTTTAATAATTACGTCGCCTATACGTATTCCGGCACTTTCGCTTGGAGATATAGCGTCCTTGCTGTTAGTACCAATTGAATGGTGACCCACAACCATAATTCCAGCAGAATTTAATTTAACACCAATCGTCTGCCCACCAGGTATTACTTTGACATCTTTTATCACGTTAACATTTACCGATTTAAAAGGTATCAGACCAAACAACTTAATTGTTAATTTTGATTCTCCCTGCTGTATCGATTCAACAGTAAATGAATCTAACGAATCATATTTTAAATTCTTGTCCTCGCCTACTTTTGCAACATTCGTATCACTTGAACTGACGGTAGCTGAAATCGGTAAAGAGATATTTAATTGTTTGCTTGCTGATTCAAACATCCTAATTTCATTAGGGAATGAAACAAATGATTGAATAGTCCCTGTAAAGAAAAAAGCTATAATAATGGAAACAACGAGTAACCCAAATACCTTCATTTTATTTTGGGACAAATAAATCACGCTCCTATTTCTCTCTTACCTACACCTCCATTTTTCTCTGTACATATAAGATAACCTTTATAAGATTTATTTATTATGACAAAATCGTACCATCTTAGTTAAACAAATCAATTATAGGTAAGTAATAAAAATAGATAAGAACGTAAATTATTATATTATATTTTATTTTTAAAGGATGAGCCCCTTTCAATCATCTCTTTAGCATGTTCGTATGTAATATTTGTTACTTCATTTCCTCCCAACATTCTAGATAATGCTGCAATTTTTTCTTCATCATTTAATTGATTAATTACCGTAGTTGTATCGTTGTTATCTGTTCTTTTTTCGATTAAATAATAACAGTCCGCCATTGAAGCTACCTGAGAAAGATGTGTTATAACAAAAACCTGTTTTCCCCTCGAAACGCGAGCCAATTTTTCTGCTATAGCTTGTGCTGCCCTTCCACTTACTCCCGTATCGATCTCATCAAATATAATTGTATCGACTTGATCTTTATGGGCTAGAATTGTTAAAATAGCTAACATAATTCTAGATACTTCACCACCAGATGCAATTTTATTCAATGGTTTTAACGGTTCCCCTGGATTTGGTGATATTAAAAAATTTATTCTGTCTAAACCAGTTTGCGAAATACTATAAGTCTTTCCAGCATAGTCAATTCCTTCTTTAGCTTCTTGATAACTAACCTCAATACTAATTTTTGTATTGACCATTTGCAAATCAGTTAGTTCCTTCTCTATTTGTTCTGATAATTTTGTTGCAAGGATATTTCTTTTGTTAGATATTTCTAAAACATCTTTTATAATTAAATCTGTAATATCAATCAACTCATTTTGCAGATTATTTAAGTACTCATCACTGTTCTTAATAAATTCTAACTCATTAGTTATTTTTGTTGAGTAGTTAAGAATTTCTTCTATCGTTTCTCCATACTTTCTTTTTAAATGATGAATAACCGATAATCTATCTTCAATAACATTAAGTTGCTCAGGATCAAACTCAACCGAGTTAGATTTCTGGTTTAACCCTGTTGATATATCTTCAAGTTGGTAAAAAATTGATGATATATCATCGTAATATTTAGTAATACTATTATCAAAGACCATTATTTGTTCTAGATAATTAATTGTTTGTGTTAATAATTCAAGAATTCCATTTTCTTTAGATAAATTCAGATAAGCATTATTTATACCATATGAAATCTTTTCTGAGTGTTTTATAATGTTTTTCTGTTGGCTTAATTCTTCCTCTTCCCCAATATATAAATTAGATTGAGAAATTTCACTAATTTGATACTGCAATAAATCAATTTTTCTAGCTGTTTTTTCTTCATTTTCAGTTAGTGTTAAGATTTCTTTCCTCAACGAAGAATACTTATCAAATCTTCTCTTATAGTCATTTATTTTTTCTAAATGAGCGAAATCACCATAGGAATCCAATAGCTTCAATTGTTTATCAGTATGTAATAGTTGTTGATGTTGTAATTGACTATATAATTGAACTATCCATTGACCAACATCTTTTAAAGCTGTCAAAGTAACAAGTTGACCATTTATTCTGCAAATACTTTTACCATTCATAAAAATTTCTCTTTTAATTATTAACATTTCGTCTTCTAAGATAGTAATTCCAAGCTCGTTTAATACTTCATAAACAGGGTGCCCTGAGGGTATGTCAAATAAAGCCTCTACTTCAGCCTTTTCTGCATTTTTGCGAATATACTCAATCGAACTTCTTCCACCTATAATAAGTTCAATTGCGTCAATAATAATTGACTTACCAGCCCCTGTTTCTCCAGTAAGAATATTCAACCCGTTATTAAAATTGATTTTTAGTTCTTTAATAATAGCGAACTCTTTAATTGATATTTCTAATAACATATATTATCCCCACATTACAACATTTCTAAAAGTTTTTTTGCAATCTCTTTAGCACCGTTTTTCGTACGGCAAATTATTAAACATGTGTCATCTCCACTAATATTACCCATTATTTCAGTCCATCCAAGATTGTCTATAATAACACCAATAGAATTAGCATTACCTGGTAAAGTTTTTAACACAATTAGATTGTCTGAGGAATCCAATCCAATAAAGCTGTCTCTTAAAGTTCTTTTTAATTTTGCTAGTGGGTTATACCTTTGATCAGCTGGTAATGAGTACTTATATTTACCATCCTCCAAAGGAACCTTTACTAAATGTAATTCCTTAATATCTCTTGATACTGTTGCTTGCGTAACATTGAAACCTGCCTCTTTAAGAATATCAACCAATTCTTCTTGGGTATCAATATTATTGTTAGTAATAATTTCTCTGATTTTCAAGTGTCTTTTTGCTTTCATAGCATCCTCCGAATGGTTTAGCAATGTCTCGATTTCCATAATTGCTAATTAATAGGAAAATAATCTTTGAATAATTATACATTTATTTTGTCTTATTTAAAACCATTTAATTATATAATTTCTTATAAAAAAACAACTCCTCTTTGAAGTTGTTTTAATATGTCATAATTGATGGGCCTGTTCAACAACAAAATTAATAATTTCTTGATAATTATCAATAGTTTTTTCAGAATTATAAACTTTAAGATACATTAAAAACTCGATATTACCTTCTCCGCCTTTTATAGGGGAAAATGTTATATCTAGAACTTCATAGCTAATATTAATTGCAAAATTAACAACTGATTTTAATACTTCTTTATGTATACTTTGATCTTTAATTAAACCTTTTTTACCTACTTTATCTTTTCCTGCCTCAAATTGCGGCTTTACTAATGCAACTATTTCACTATCGATATCTATAATGTTAATCAAATTAGCAAGAATAGTTTTTAAAGAAATAAATGATACATCTATTGTTACAAAATTAGGTTTACCATGCTTAAATTCTTCTTTTGTAACATAACGAAAATTAGTTCTTTCCATCACATGAACGCGTTCATCTTGCCTAATTTTCCATGCCAACTGACCATATCCAACATCAATAGCATATACTTCTTTTGCTCCATGTTGAAGTGCACAATCTGTAAACCCACCCGTTGAAGCACCTATGTCGATCATAATTTTATCTTCTAAATTTATCGAAAATGTATCAATTGCTTTCATGAGTTTAAGTCCACCCCTTGATACATAAGGGTGTAAAGATTCTTTTAAAATAATATCTGCATCTATGAGTACTTTAGTACCTGGTTTGTCGATAACTTCATTATTTACTTTAACAAGTCCTGCCATAATCATTCTCTTCGCTTGTTCTCTAGAACTAATTATTCCTTTTTCTACAATTAAAACATCTAATCTCTCTTTTTTTAACATCTTATACCATTTGATTTAGCTTTGCATCAATCATCTTGACCCTGTTAATAATATTTTCTACGGATAAACCGATGAAATTTCTTAGCACGGGAATATCACCATGCGTTACAAATTTATCTTGTATTCCAAGAATTTCCACATCAATAGAAATTTGATTCCTTGAGTAAAATTCAAGAATTGAACTTCCAAAACCACCTAATTCAACGCCCTCTTCAATTGTCAATATTTTATAATTTTCTTTCGCTAATTTCAATAATAATTCTTCATCTAAAGGTTTAATAAACCTTGAGTTTATTATAAGAGGATGTATGTCTAGTTTATCTAGTTCCTCTGCGGCCTTTTCTGCTAGTTGAATCATAGGTCCTAAAGCTAAGATAGCAATTTCTTTACCTTCTCTTACCACTTCATATTTACCAATAGGAATAACTTTTAATTGTTCATCTAGTTCTATACCTGTTCCAACTGCTCTAGCGTATCTAATTGCCACTGGTCCTTTGCAAAATTCTACAGCAGTATATAACATATGCTGTAATTCGTTTTCATCCTTTGGCATCATAATTATCATGTTTGGTATACTTCTTAAAAAAGCTATATCAAAAACACCATGATGTGTGTCACCATCATTACCAACAATCCCTGCTCTATCAACAGCAAAAACTACATGGAGGTTTTGTCTTGCAACATCATGTAATACTTGATCATATGCTCGTTGTAAAAATGTTGAATAGACTGCAAAAACTGGGCATAACCCACTTATTGCAATACCCGCGGCCATCGTTACTGCGTGTTGTTCTGCTATCCCAACATCTAAAAATCTTTCTGGAAAATCTTCTTTAAATTTATCTAAACCAGTACCTGTAGGCATGGCTGCTGTTATAACAAATAAATCATTTCTTTCTTTTGCTATCTTCAACATCGTATTGCCAAATACATCAGTATAACTAGGCGATTGTTTTTTACTTATTACATCTCCAGTATTAATATCATATTTCCCGATGCCATGAAATAGATTAGGGTTAATTTCGGCTGGTAGATATCCCCTTCCCTTTTCGGTTAGAACATGTACCAAAACAGGACCCTCAGTATTATCTGCATTTCTTAATGTTTCAAATAATGATTCAAAATCATGTCCGTCAACAGGACCTAAATAAGTTAAGCCTAATTCTTCAAATAGAACACCTTCAACGATTAGATACTTAAAACTGTCTCTTATCTTGTAAGTAATATCAAAAATTTTATCGCCTAAAGGAATTTTTTTTGTAATATTTTTAAATTTCTTTTTCGCATTTTGGTAACCAGTATTAGTCCGAATTCTTTCTAGGTAGTTATTAATTGCCCCGACATTAGGTGAAATAGACATCTTATTATCATTTAATATAATCATTAAATTATTATTTTGATGACCGATATAATTAAGAGCCTCTAAAGCCATCCCACCAGTTAATGCACCGTCTCCCAAAATAGCAATAACACGATTTTTCTCATTCTTAAAATCTCTAGAAATTGCAAAACCCATAGCACTTGATAATGATGTACTACTATGACCAGTTTCAAAGACATCATGAGGGCTCTCTGAAAGTTTTGGAAAACCGCTTAAACCATTAAACTGACGAAGCGTATCGAATTGGTCCGCTCTTCCAGTTAAAATCTTATGGACATAACATTGATGACCAACATCCCAAATTATTTTATCTTTAGGACTTTCGAATAAATAATGTAACGCAATAGTTAATTCCACAACACCAAGATTCGGTGCTAGATGTCCACCGGTATAAGATAGCTTCTCAATAAGAAATTGTCGTATATCTATCGCTAAACTTTCCAATTCTTTTATGGAAAGGTTTTTTATATCATCAGGACTAGTTATTTTATTAAGATCCATTTCTTCCCCCTGCTTTCAACTTCGTCTTCTTTTTAAAAATAGAAATGTTAAAATTCTTATCAGTGAAGAAAAAGAATTTACCCATAATTAAAGTTATTTCAGTTGAGTAATTTATCGCGAGAAATTTACCGACCGCTTTACCTCCAACAGTTAAGGCAGCAACTATTGATGTGAATAAAACTGATATTATGTAATAAAAGTACTGATCTGACTCTTTTTCAAAAGCTCCAACTAATTCTATCACTACTGTTGCAGTTGCAACGCCGCTAATAATTCCACATGTATCACCAATAACATCGTTACAAATGTTTGAAAATCTTGCTGCATTTCGAACTATTCTTATAGCCTCTTTAGAACCGTTCAATTTCTCTGATGCCATTGAATGGAAGGGTTCTTCCTTAGCAACAGCTGCTGCTAATCCTATAATGTCAAACATAACTCCAATAATAACTATAAAAAAAACTACCAACATCCCCATTACCCAACTTACTCCAGCTAAAATACTAGTAGAAATAATAGTAATGATAAATGCAAGTATTAAAGTAACAAAAAAAATAATTAAACTCCATCGTAAAGAGTTTCTAAAAGCACTACTCATATTATGTTTTTCTCCTATTTGTATTATATATTGAGTGGCTACTCTTTAGGTAAACACTGTGTCTTAGGTCTAGTAGGTTTTCCCAAGAGAGTCACCTTCTCGTCGCCAAAAAGGTAGTTTCCCCTTACGCTCTCCTCAATGAAGTCACCAAACATTGGACTAGATTACCACTTAGTACACACTTTAATCCCTAAAGAGCCTTTATTAAAACAGTCTAGGAGTTTTCCTCTACAACCCTTAACTTATCCCTAGCCTCTTTTGCAATATAGGTTTCATATAGAACAATCTTTATCACTCGGCCAAGTAAAAAAGATTGTTATCCTATACTCCCAACTATTTCACTCATGGCAGGCTACGCTGCACACAAAAATATACTCCCGCATGCAGGTTCATACCCCAAACCATAGCAATAAAGATGATACCTTACCGCTACGAACTTGGGCCTCCACGGAGAGAGGGTCAACGCCCACATGCCATTGCGGATCGCCCTCTAACCTTAACTCTCAGTACCGACCCCTGACTGGGCGTCAAAAGCCAGCACCAAGAACTTCATCGATATGCCCTTTAACGGTTTTTTAGTCCCGTCTTCAGAATAAGTAGATTGACTAGAATACTGCACCACTCATACACCAATATATATTATAACATATTATTATATACGTAACAAAAAAGTAAAAGTTAATTATTACAAATAACTCCAATCTTATAACGTACTTTTTAGATTTCTCTGTTAATAATAAATTCTGCTATCTTGTCTAAATTATTTGAGTTAATGTCGATATCGCTAATGGCTTCCTTTGCTAATATTATCAACTTGTTAACATCTTCTTTTGAAACATCGATTCCCTTAAACGATGGATAAGTTACCTTTTCGTTCAACTGATCACTACCGACCTTTTTGCCTAATTTAGTTTCATCACCAATTATATCTAATATGTCGTCTTGAATTTGAAAGGCCAACCCAACATTACGTCCATACTGAGTTAATTTTTCTAGTTGCATTTGGTTTGCCCCAGCAAGAATTCCACCAAGTCGAACAGAAAAAGTTATTAAATCTCCTGTTTTGTGTGTATGTGTATATATTAAATCAGTATATGATGTTTTTTCCTTATCACCTAAAAAATCAACTACTTGACCACCAACCATCCCCGTAGCTCCTGAATATTGAGAGAATTCTTCGATAATTTTTAGTGAATCATCTTTTGAAAGATCTTGGTTACTTCTCAAAAATTTAGCAATATTACCGAATGAGTGCGTTAATAAAGCATCCCCAGCCAATATGGCAATTGCTTCACCAAAAACTTTATGATTAGTCAACTTCCCTCTACGATAGTCGTCATTATCCATAGATGGTAAATCATCATGTATTAGAGAATATGTATGAAGTAATTCAACACAGCAAGCTATAGGAAGAATATCAGTGCTATCTTTACCAAAAGCTTCATATGTTGCAAGTGTAAAAATGGGTCTTATTCTTTTCCCTCCAGCTAAAAGAGAATATTCCATTGCTTCTTTTAATAACTTAGGAACTTCTACACTCGGAATTAATTGAGTAATATAGTTATTTATTAAACCAGCCTTTTCATTTAAATAACCTACAACTAAATCTGTCTGATTATTCATACTATAAACTACTCCTTATCTTCCTCGTATTCAAATGGTCTTGTAATTAATTCTCCATCTTTCTCGAGAATTTTATCAATCTTAAATTCTGCTTTTTCTAATTTTTGATGACAATGTTTTGCTAATTTCATTCCCTCATGAAAAAGCTCAATTGAGTTTTCTAAAGCTACTTCTCCAGATTCGAGCATATTAACAATAGACTCTAGTCGTTCTGTTGCTTGTTCGAAAGACAATTCCTTAATCTGTTCATCAGTTATTTTATTCACCCTTAACATCCCCCATACCCATGACTTTGCAATTTAATTTACCCTTTTGTATCCTTACACTTAATAAATCGCCTACTTGTACATCTTCAGTTGATCTAATTATTTTTTTCTCAGTTTCATCGTAAACTATTGAATACCCCCTGCCCATAACCTTTAAAGGACTTAAAGCATCTAATTGTTTATTAAGCGAGTCTAATTTATTGCCCCTAAATTCTCCTGCTGTTTTTATTTCGCGTAGTAAACGCTTTTCCATTAAAAATAGTTTATCTTTCTCATTTTTTAATTTATAACTAGGCTTTAATTGTAAAAGTTTATGGTATGAAATTATAACTCTACCTTTATGAACTGAAGTATTTAATTTTATGGAATGATACAAACGTTTCTCAAAATGGTCAACAATTTGTAAGTTTTCTAATATGTATTGTTTTGGTCTTCTAAAAACAATCGAATTAAGAAGTTGTGATAGTAAATTTTTAGAATCCTTATATTTTGTTTCAAACTGTTTTTTTAATCTATTTTCTAAATTAATAACATTACTCATTATTTCGTTTTTATTTGGTACTGCTAACTCGGCAGCTGCAGTTGGAGTAGCTGCTCGAACATCAGCTACAAAATCAGCTATTGTAAAATCTGTTTCGTGTCCTACAGCACTAATAATAGGTATCTGGGATTGGAATATGCTCCTAGCAACTAACTCCTCATTGAAAGCCCATAATTCTTCTATTGAACCCCCACCACGGCCAACTATTATTAAATCTATCCCATCATCCTCATTTAATTTATTAATTGCCCTTGATATTGATTGACCTGCTCCCTTTCCCTGTACTAAAACAGGAAACACGATTAACCTAACATAAGGATATCTTCGATTAATCGTAGTTATTATATCTCTTATTGCCGCTCCTGTTGAAGAGGTAATAATTCCTATAGTTCGTGGGAATAACGGTAGAGGTTTTTTATATTCAGGTGCAAATAACCCTTCCTCTGCCAATTTCTTTTTTAATTCCTCATATTCTAGATATAATTGACCTAATCCATCTGGTTGCATTTCTTGAACATAAAATTGATATTGACCATCACGTTCAAAAACTGAAACGTATCCTCTGGCAATTACTTTGGTTCCGTCTTTTGGAAGAAATTTTAAATATCGATTAGTACCTGAAAACATTATTGCACGCAATCTGCTTCCTTCATCCTTTAATGTAAAATACATATGCCCGCTAGAATGATTAGTAAAATTAGATATCTCTGCACGTACCCATACATTGGTAAGAGTTGAATCATTGTCAAATTTAGTTTTTATATAATTCGTTAATTCTTTTATTGAATATATATTGCTTTGCTCAGACAATGAAATACCCTCCGTTTTAAAAGTTAATTTTTAATCATTCATTCTTCTAGCGGCCTCAATAGTATTTTTAATTAACATTGTTCTCGTCATTGGACCTACGCCTCCAGGTACTGGAGTAATATAACTTGCTATTTTTGATATTTCTTCAAAATCACAATCTCCAACCCATTTTCCATCAACAAGATTAGTCCCAACATCTATTACAATAACTCCGGGCGATAGATATTCTTTTGTAATCATTTTTGGTTTACCCACAGCTGCAATTAAAATATCTGCTTGTTTTGTAATTTCTTTTATATTTTTTGTTTTAGAATGACAGATTGTAACTGTAGCATCTTCTCTTAATAATAAAATTGAAACAGGTTTGCCTACAATATTACTCCTGCCAACAATAACAGCATGTTTGCCTTTAATATCCGTGCCTGTATATTTAATTAACTCAATTATTCCATAAGGAGTACATGGCAGGTAAGAATCATCGCCTATCATCATCCTTCCAACAGTAACTGGATGAAATCCATCAACGTCTTTTACTGGATTAATTGCATTAATAACTGCTTTTTCATCGATATGTTTTGGAAGTGGAAGCTGAACTAAAAGACCATTAACAGAATTATCGTTGTTTAGTCGATCTATTTCAGATAGTAGTTTCTCCTGTGTCGTCGACTCTTCCATTCTAATTATTTCAGAAATTATTCCTATTTCTGCGCTTGTTTTTTCTTTACCTTTTACATATGATTGTGAAGCAGGGTCGTTGCCTACAAGAATAACGGTTAATTTTGGAACAACCCCTTCTTTAGATAGTTCCAAAACCTCCAGCTTTAATTTTTCTTTTATAGAATTAGATACTTCTTGTCCACTTATAATTTTTGCTGTCATTTGCATTACCCCTTTAAATTATCTTTAACAAAAGATCCAAGTACACCATTTACGAATTTCCCTGATTCAACAGTACTAAACTCTTTTGCCATCTCAATAGCTTCATTTAACACTATTTTATAAGATGTTTCTCTTTCAAACAGCATTTCATAAACTGACATTCTAAGAATAGCACGATCTACGTTCGGAATTCTCTCGAATGTCCAATCTTTTAGGTATTTTGATATCTGTTTGTCAACCTCCTCTAGATGAGCTAAAGTTCCATTTACTTTACCTCCGATAAAGGCTAAGTCCTTATTATCCAGTTCTTTTTCTTCCTGTAAATAAGCAAAGACATCCTCAACCTCGGCATCTGAAAAATCAATTTGAAACAATGATTGTAAAACTATTTCCCTTAATTCTCTACGTTTCATATTACTACTCCTTATGTATGTTGAACTTATTCTATATTATCATATCAAAAATAAAAGACCACCATACAGGTGGTTTTATTTAAAAAATTTATCAGGCAAAAATTCTTGTAAAATTTCTTTGAAGCTTTCATCGCTATCAAATCTTTTACCTATATACAACCCAATAAGTACAAATGCTAAAAATATAATTGTTTTCCAGAAACCAACCAATAAAAAGATAAAACCTAATACTAATCCAACAGAAATTCCAATCAACATTCCTGGATGTTCTTCAATTAACCTACCTATCATTTTGAACACCCCTACTCCAACTTAGATTTTTTCTTATTAATCTTATTATTACTAACATTAGTTACTACAATATGGACTTGATTTACAGAAAGACCAGTAATTTTTTCAATATTATCTTTTACATTATGTTGGATTTCCTCGCTCAATTGAGGAATTGGTGTTTCTCCATCAACTAAGACTTTTATGATAAATGCTGCGCTTTCATCCTCTTCAATCCGCACCTTAACCTTAGGTTCTTTTGGTCCTTTAACCGATAAAACAGACCCTAAAGCAATATTTTCTAAGGTTTCTAAGGAGATTTTTATTTGACCATAATCGGTTGAGTTAGTCGAGAAAGTCATCTCTTTTTTTGAATACATACTTCTTATTACTAAAAAAATTCCAATTATAACGAAGATTATGCTTGCACTTATGAAGGTTAGTTTAATGTCATAATCATGATATAAAGAATCGACGATAGTATTAACATATGTCTGGCTATAAAATCCAAACCCTGTTAATAAAGAAAGTGCAGCTAATAATATAACCGCCACACTAAAAATAAATAATACAAACCTATCAAATATACTCATAAAATATCCTCCTGAATTAATACTAATATCTTATTCAATTATTATATTGCTAAAATAGACATTAACTTCTAGAACCTCTAATCCAACCATACTCTCAATATATTCCTTTACATTTACCTGTATTTGATTAGCTAAATCTGGAATTGAATAACCATATTTAATATTTAGAGAAACATCTAGAATAACGTCCTTTTCACTTATCTTAACCTTAATTCCTTTTCCAGTATCCTTATTTCTCCCAAAAAAACTAGTATTAATCCCTGTAATTCCATCTATTTCTAATATACTTATCTTTGCAATTGTCTCAATTGCTTGAGGAGATATGCGAACAGTTCCAAAATTATCTTCATCGATGTTATTCGTTTTGATAATACTCATATAATTATTACCTCCGATTTTCTTTAATTATATCAATTAAAGGATAATATTTCAATTTTTTTCTAGTCTATGATTATTCTAATTCATTATATATTGGATATTTCTCAAGAAATTTAGTATCATATTCTCCCTTTATATAAGCTTCATGGTTTAATAATTTTTGATGAAAAGGAATTGTTGTATTAACCCCATCTATTATAAACTCACCTAGCGCCCTTTTCATGCGCGAAATTGCTTCTTCTCTATTGTTACCCCAAACGATCAGTTTAGATATCATTGAATCATAATATGGTGAAATTTCGTAGCCTGAATATACTGAACTATCAACCCTTACACCTATACCTCCCGGTGGAAGATAGAACTTGATTTTTCCAGGGGATGGCATGAAGTTTTTTGCTGGGTTTTCAGCATTTATTCTACACTCTATTGACCAGCCTTTAATTTTAATATCCTCTTGAATATATGATAATGCTTCACCTGCAGCTACTTTTATTTGCTCCTTGACAAGGTCAACTCCAGTTATTTGTTCTGTTATCGGATGTTCAACTTGAATTCTTGTATTCATTTCCATAAAATAAAACTTGCCTTTTTCAAGCAAAAACTCAACAGTTCCGACACCATGATACTTGACTGCCTTTGCGGCTTTAACTGCCGCATCTCCCATATCTTTTCTTAACTCATCTGTTAATACTGGAGAAGGGGCTTCTTCTAAAAGTTTTTGATGCCTTCTTTGTATGGAACAATCCCTTTCCCCAAGGTGAATAACACTTCCGTACTTATCAGCCAATATTTGTATCTCTATATGTCTTGGTTCTTCAAGATATTTTTCTAAATATACTTTAGAATTACCAAAGGTTGATTCTGCTTCCTGACTCGCCATATTCATAGAATTAATTAAATCTTCCTTACTATATGCCAAACGCATTCCTTTTCCACCACCACCAGCAGTTGCTTTTATAATAACAGGAAAACCTATCTCCTCAGCAACAAATATAGCATTATCAATATCCTCAATAATCCCATCTGAACCAGGCACAGTAGGTACTCCAGCATTAATCATTGTTTCCTTGGCGGTAGCTTTATCCCCCATCCTTTGTATTGCTTCCGGGGAAGGACCAATGAACTCAATATGACAATTCAAACAAATCTCTGCAAATTCAGGATTTTCTGATAAGAAACCATAGCCCGGATGTATTGCATCACTACCGGTTAAATTAGCAATTGTAATTATATTAGTAAAATTCAAATATGAATCTTTAGATGATTTAGGGCCAATGCAATATGCCTCGTCTGCTAATCTAACATGTAAAGAATCGCGATCAACCTCTGAAAATATTGCGACTGTACTTATTCCCATTTCTTTACAGGCACGTATTATTCTTACTGCTATTTCCCCTCTGTTAGCTACTAATACCTTCTTGAACATTTTGCACCCCTTTCTTATTCTTATTTAACTAAGAATAATGGCTGTCCATATTCGATTAACTGGCCTTCTTCAGCAAGTATCTCAACTATTTCCCCATTTACCTCTGCTTTAATTTCATTAAATAACTTCATAGCTTCAACTATACAAACTACTGTATCCACGTTTATTTTATCGCCAACTTTTACATAAGGGGCTTTCCCCGGAGCTGTTGCTTTATAAAACGTTCCAACCATAGGTGACTTTATTTGAAACAGGTTATTCTCCTCAGCTCTAACAGACTGGCTAACAACATGGTTGTTATTCCTTTCGATACTATTAGACTCTTGAACATGGTCAACAGATTTCTTTAATTTCAATTTTGTTCCTTCGTGCTCTAATTCAATTTCCTTTATATTCGATTGATCAATTAAATCTATTATTTCTTTTATCTCACTAATTTTAAGCAATTCTTTTCCTCCATTCAAATATATAAGTAATTCTAATGAATTATACAACAAACTTCATGCAAATTAAATAGCTTTAGGCGGATTAACTTTACCTAAAGCTAAGAATCCTTATTTATAAAAATTAATTAATAATTTTTATATGTACATTAACAGCAGGTATTACTAAGCGTTCGCTTACTAACTTTATAATCTTGACTGCATTTTCATTGGTAAGTTTTTTTGTTTGAATAATAACATCTGCACTAACATTATTACTAAACACTACTACATCTTCATAACCATCGGTTGAGATTAATTTTTCCAAAACATATTCCGATTCTTCAATGACTTGCAAGTTTTCTATTTTGTTATTTATTTCTAGTATAGCTTCCTCCGACAAATTTGTTTGCATCATAGTAAAGTAAGTATCAATTTGCTTACTTCTATTATTATCCCGTTCCATTTTGATCCCTAAAATAAAGTCACTATTACTTGAAACTTCTTCAGGTATATAGTCTGAACTGTTTGTCATTTCCTGTAAATCAAGTTCTTCAATAGCTAAATTGTCTTCATTGATTACTTCTTTATTTATATTTTCTATACCAGCACTCCACATATCTGTAGAAAATAACGGCTCACTTAATAGATAATATGCTGATAAAACTATCATTACTGTTACCATTGTTAAAAGCCATACAGTCTGCCTTGATTTCCTTTTTATTTCCCTCACCACTACACCCCCAATTTTTTTAATTACCTTTTTTAGGTAGGATCGCAATTTTATAGGGAGATATATCTAAAAATTTTTGAACAGCCTCAATTATCATCGCTTTAGTTTGTAAATTTTCTGCTCCCTCCACTACGATCATTACCCCTCTAACTCTTGGTTTTAAAGTTTTTACTATTAAAGGTTGATCATTACTGCTTAATTTATAGATAACTACTTCCTCATCCCTTTTTAAATCAGTAATATCTCTTGTACCGCCTTCTTTATCTCTTTCTTTAGTTAGCTGTTCTGATACCTGTAAATTTTTCTCAACTACTATTTCTTCAGTGGAATCTAGATTAACAACAACTGTTACTTCCTTCACTCCTAACATATCTACTAATGCTTCAATTATTTGATTTTCATATATTTTTTCATAGTCTTGAATTGTTTTTGGATTTAAGCTAGTATCAATTAATCCAGAGGTTTCTTGTGTTACTTTATTTATAGTTCCAATCTCATCAGGTGGAATCTGTTCTTTAATGTTTATAAATGAAGATAGTATCATAATAGCCACGCCAATTAATACTAATAAAATCATCCAATAGTATTTATTTTTTTTATTACCGGCCTCACCTCCAAATAAGTTCGTAAAGAACTTCTCGTTCTCTTTGACCATTGCTTATCCCCCTTACTTCATATCCGAATTTATATAGACAGCAATCTTTTCTTTTTTTATGTTCCATTCGTCTTCAATTATTTCTTTAATATCGCTAATTATTTTTTTATTTTCTTCATCTATCTCATTTGTAATAACTAAAGTATCTCCATTATTGACAACAACATTTTTTATACCCACAGCTTCTACCATTCTTATTGAATCCTCTTTAACTGTATTTAGATTTTCATTGATTGTTGCATAGATAATGATTTGATTAATCTCCCATACGCCGCTATTAACTTCTGTTTTTAATATAAGATTATTAATTACAATATTTAATCTTTCTTCCAGTATTTGTTTTAGATTGATCTTCATATTAACTTCAACCTGCTCGAGAATATTATCCTGATATTCTTGTTCTCCTTTTTGCCTTATTGAATCTATGGATCCCAGAGTTGAGATTGTATTTCCTAATGTTAAATCACTTTCAAATTCCTTTGTTATAGATGAAATAGAAATGCTATCTCCAAAGACCTCTAAAATTGGTGTAATAATTATTAAGATAACAAGCATCCCAAGAACTACTCTAGCATACTTCTGCATACTAGCATTAGGTAGCAACAAATCAACGAAGGAAGCTAACAATACTACAAAGACTATATTTTTTACCCATTCGTTAATCCAATCAATCATCTATTCACACCCTATTGAATCATAGCTGAAATATTACTTGCAGCAATTATGATTGTTATGGCAAGGTAGAACATTAAACTAACAGAAGCTAACGCAGCAAAAATAAAAATTAAATTCTTCCCAATTACGCTTAAAGTTTCTGTAATTGGATTATTACCTAATGGTTGCATTATTGATGCCGAAAAATTATATATAAATGCTAATGCCAATATTTTTATTGAAGGAAAGATCACAATAACTAATAGAATAAATACTCCAGCTAAACCAACTGCATTTTTCACCAATAATGATGCGCCTATAACAGTATCACTTGCATCTGCAAACATTTTACCAACAACAGGAACGAAATTACTCGTAATGTACTTTGCTGTTCTAATAGTTATCCCATCAGCTATTGAGGCAGAAGCTCCTTTAACAGAAACAACCCCTAAAAAAATTGTTAATAGTACACCCAAGAGCCCAATGCTAACGTTTCTTAAAAGTTTTGCCATCTGTGTCACTTGGTATTTATCTGAAATCGAACTTACTATATAAAGTAAGCTTGATAAAAATATTAGTGGAAACACAACCTTATAAATAATTGTCCCAATTATGTTAATAAGAAAAATTATTAACGGATGAAATAAGGTAGCTGAAACAATATTGCCTGAGGATGCTAGTAAAGATAATACTAAAGGAATTAAAGCTATCATTAAATTAATCATACTTTGTATAGCATCTTTTGCTAAATTAATTGCAACACTAAAGCTATTAATAGCTATTATTATTAAAACCATATAAGATACATAAAACGCTATTTTACTTACTGTGCTATTTTCAAATGCCCCTTGAATATGCTGAAGTAAAACACTGAATATAGTTAACATTATTATTGTTCCTATTAGTTTTGAATTGTATAAAATCTCATAGAAAAAATATTTTAAAAGTCCAAGTAAAAAAGATTGAATATCAAAACTATTAGTTGGTAGAATTAAATCAAATAAAACCTTTTGATTATCAGGAAAAAAACCACCATACTCATTAACTAATTCATCCCAATACTTTTCTATTTCAAACGTATCGACCTTGTTTAACCCTTCAATAATAATTTGATTTGTTGGACTTGCCACTACAATATTGTAATTACAGGTCAGAAAAATTAAGAAAAATATTATGAATACTAAAATTTTGCTATTCACTTCTATCACCCTCTAGCTGGGTATGAATTGGATTATTGTTTCAAAAATTACACTAATTATTGGGATTGCCAAAACAAGTATAAGTACCTTCCCAGCTAACTCTATTTTTGAAGCAATCGCCCCTTGATCTGCGTCTCTCATAATCTGAGATGCAAACTCGGCTATATATGCAATGCCAATAATTTTTAATATTGTCTGTAGGTAAACCATATTTATATTAGCTTCCATAGCAAGTCTTTCTAAAACAGATATGACTATAGAGATTTTAGTTAATATAAAAATAAAAATAGTTACTCCGGTTATAACGACAATTAGAAAAGCAAATTGCGGGTTGTTATTTTTTAATAAGATTGCCATAATAGTTGCGATAAATCCTATTCCAACTATCTGAACTATTTCCATCTTCACACCCTCTAACATGAGCAAATGTACTGTTAGATTTTAATAAATTTATTTGAATAAAAATATTCTTTGCATTTCTTCAAACAAATCTCCTACAAACGATGCCACCATATATAGAATTATTACAAAACCTGATACAACTACCCAGTGAGCTATATCTTCCTTTCCAACCTGTTTTAGAATAGTATGAATCATCGCCAGAATTATACCCATACCTGCAATTTGAAAGATTGTACTTGCTTCAAATTCCATATATTTCACCACCTAATAAATCAAAATTACTACTAAGATTCCTAGCAAAATTCCTATATTCTTGCTCAGTCCTTCATAGGTTTTTTGTTCTTCACGGGCTAACATCTCTTCAGTTTCTAAGTTTTTTATTGTTAACCTTATATGTTTCATTTGATCATCCCTATCAGAACAACCTAACGTCTGTCCAAAATTAACTAAAATTTCTTTATCTTGTTTTTTTAATTCTGTACTTTGAAAATTTTTATCAATAGCTTTCTTCCAACAATTAAATGTTGAACTACCATCTAAACTCTGTAAATTTTCACTCATATCAAGAAAAATTAAATTTAGATTCTTTGGAAGCCTATCCCCAATATGCTTCATAATGATATCTAGCGCGACTAAACCATAAACAATCTCAGTCTCAAGCATTTGGAACGCTTGTTGCAAAATCCTCAATTGTAATGGTCTTTCTTTATACGTTCTCGCTATATAAAAGCCCGCAAATGTTGAGACGACTATGATTAAAGTAGCACCGATTAGTTTAAGCATAGTTTCTTTCCCTACTTAATATTTGATTCAACTTCTCATCTAGAATTTTTTCTATAAATCTAGATTCATTTCTTCTGTTTAAAATGAAATATCTTGTAAATACCTCTTGTTGAATTAGTGAAGAAATAGTAGGTCTTTTAATTATCTCCGCAATACTACTTCCATGTGCAGTTGCTATTACTTTAACACCAGCATTTCTAGCTTCCATGATGGCATAAGAATCCTCCTGACGTCCTATTTCATCAACAATTAATACATCAGGTGACATTGATCTAATCATCATCATCATTCCCTCAGCTTTTGGGCAACCATCTAAAACATCCGTTCTATTACCTATATTGTTTTGAGGAACTCCATTAACACATCCTGCTATTTCCGATCTTTCATCAACAATACCTACCTTGTAACCTGAATGTCCATTATTTAAGGTTCCGGTGCTAATCTGACGTGCAATATCTCGAATTAAAGTTGTTTTCCCACATTGTGGCGGTGAAATAATAAGAGTATTATGAATACCTTTACCATTTAGTTCAAATATATATGGAATAACAGAGTCTGCAACTCCGATTATTTGTCTAGCAATTCGAATATTAAAACTTGATATATCGGTTATTGTTTTTACTTCACCTTTTTCTAATATCACCTTACCAGCGATTCCAATCCGATGACCACCTTTAACAGTTATGTATCCTCTTCTTAATTCCTCTTCCAACCTATAAATCGAATGGTTACTTATTAGGTTAAGTAATTTTGATATATCCTCCTTTATAGGGTGGTAAGCTTGTTTTATATTATAAGATAATTCACCATTTATTGAGACAAAGGCATGCTTATTCTCATACACTATTTCCAATGGACGATTATCCCTTATTCTTATTTCTTCAATTTTTTCTTGAATACTCGGATCGATTTTTAACAATATGCTACGTATAGATATTGGCAAGATTAGACATATTTCTTCCTTCAAACTTCGCATCTCCTTTACTTTTTTCAATAGATAATAAATCATCATTAATACATATGCCTGCTTGACCAAATTATGCTTAAAGATAGAGACTATTTGAACTGGTTTGGTATTAGCTGAGGATAATTTTAAAACAAATGAACATAATACTTGATAAGATAGGTTATTTAATAGGAGGGATAAAATTTGGATATAGTTCAACAGAAAATAGCACATTTAAAAGGTTTGGCAGAAGGTATGGAGATGTTAGAAAGTAAGGATGGAAAAGTGTATTCTGAGCTAATTGATATTATCTCTAATCTAGATGAAAACGTTCAACAAATACAGACCCGCTTAATAGATTTGGAAGATTATGTTGACGTTATAGATGAAGACTTGAACGAAATGGAAAATGAGTTTTATGATGACGATACTGAAGATGATTTTGATAATTTACTTGCTGAGGATAATGAGGATATTAATGTAGATATTATGATTGAAGAATAAAAACAAAACACCAATTACTAAAATGCACCCAAAATATTAGCTTTATGACTAATATTTTGAGTGCATCTTTTTTATGCCCTAGATACATATTCTTCTAATCGAGTGTCTATAATTAGATTATCCCCAGTATTTATAAATAGAGGTACAAAAACAATTAATCCGGTTTCAAGTGTAGCTGCTTTTGAAGCTCCTTGAGCTGTGTCACCTTTAACACTAGGCTCAGTTTCAACAACTTTTAAAGTAACTGTATTTGGTAACTGTATACCAATAATTTCTCCATCATAATCTACAATGTATACATTCATGTTCTCCTTTAAAAATTTAATCTCTTTTTCTAAGCGACTAGTCGGAAGATTAATCTGTTCATAAGTTGCAGTGTCCATGAACGTGTACTCTTCTCCGCTACTATATAAGTATTGCATTTCCTTAGTTTCAATTCTAGCTTTTGCTACCTTCTCACCAGCCCGAAAGGTTTTTTCTTGAACCGCTCCGTTTCTCATATTTTTCAATTTTGTACGAACAAAAGCAGCCCCTTTACCAGGTTTTACGTGTTGAAACTCAACAACCTGCCAAATATCCCCGTCAAATTCAATAGTTACCCCTGTGCGAAAATCATTAGTAGAAATCAAAGTATAACCTCCAGCAAAATTTATTTTAATAGAAAAAGTTCATTATATGCTAATCAAATCTTTAGAAGAACGATTTAATATCTCTCCTCCAGATTCGGTAATTAGAATATCATCTTCTATACGAACACCGCCAAAATCTGGTATATATATTCCAGGTTCCACAGTTACAATCATTCCTGTAGTTAAAACAGTCTCGCTTAGATGATTTAATCTTGGATCCTCATGAACATCCATCCCTAATCCATGACCAGTGCCATGACCAAAATATTCACCATAGCCATATTTATTTATAATATCTCTAGTTAATGCATCGGCTTCTTTTCCTGTCATCCCAGCTTTAATCTTCTTAACGCCTTCTAACTGAGCCTCAAGAACAATATCATATATTTCCTTATGCTTAGAACTTGTTTTCCCTATAACAATTGTTCTAGTCATATCAGAATTATAACCCATATAGCAAGCTCCAAAATCCAATGTTAGAAAGTCACCTGATTGAATCTTTTTGTCAGATGGAGTGCCATGTGGCAATGAAGAACGATACCCTGAGACAACAATCGAATCAAAAGCTATACCATCCGCCCCTAATTCTCTCATTTTATACTCTAGTGCAATGCTTACATCTGTTTCTTTCATATTAGGCTTAATGAAATTTAAAATATATGTAAAAGCCTGATCAGAAATCTCTGCTGCCTTTTTAATAAGTTTAATCTCATCCTGATCTTTTATCATTCTAAGATTTTCAATAATATGAGAGACAGGGACTAAATTAAGATTAGAAAGCTTATTCGCGAATTGTTTATGTAAAGAGTATGTAACGAAATCTTGCTCAAATCCTATGTTATCTATTTTATTAACCTTTATTTGGTCAGCAACAGCATCATTTATTGGACCTTGGTGCATAATAACTTCAAAGCCATTTACCTGATTTTTTGCCTGCTCAATATACCGAAAATCTGTTATTAAAATAGCTTTATCCTGAGTAACCAAAGCATAACCAGAACTTCCTGTAAATCCTGTTATATACTTTCGATTTGTTTTACTTGTAATAAGCATTGCGTCTATCTTATTTTTTGCAAATTCATCTCTTAACTTATTTAATCTTTTATTCAACTATATCACTCCATTTGTCTAAATAGTTTATAAAAAAAAGTAACGCCGCAGTATAACCGTAGAAACCCAATCCAGATATTTGACCAATTGCTACTGGTGCTATCACCGAGTGATGACGAAATTCTTCTCTTTTATAAATGTTTGAAATGTGAACTTCTACTAAAGGAATCATCACAGAGCTAATTGCATCACAAATAGCATAAGAATAATGAGTAAATGCACCTGGATTAATTATAATCCCTTCATAATTATCCTTTGCTTGATGAATTTTATCAATCAATTCACCTTCGTGATTAGACTGAAAAAAAGAAAGGTCTACGTTCCTTTCGTTAGCCACTTTCTGCAACTCTGCATGAAGGTCTTCAAGAGTATTAGAACCATAAATTGATTGTTCTCTTTTCCCTAACATGTTTAAATTGGGTCCATTTAAAATTAATATTCTTTTCATTTTTCACCTTAATCGACTTTTACTGAGTATTTTATCATATATGTATATATTTGAATAGTTTAATTGCTTTATAAACAATCAACTTTTATCTACACTATTTAATTCAATTGAGATAGAATAGCCAATAAAAAAACCAGTCAGTATAAATAAGCTAATCATTACCGAATTTGTATAAAAACCTAATTCCTTAACCGATAAAGTTAAATTAAATAGTGGATTTAGAATATAAAAGACAAATCCCCACAATAAAGCTCCGTATATAACCCCAAACGCTGGACCTTTGAATCTGGAAAATAATAAGGTATAAACAAGTGCAGAAATAATTGTAAATAGTATAAAAGTAACAATTCCTACTAATTGTCCCTGCCATTTTGTTATATACTCTGGGTTAATCAAAGGTTTAGCCAAGAAAGAAGGCCCAATTTTCGAGAATTTTAGTAAGTAGACAGATAAAAAGTAGATACCCCATATAAAACCAGCCGACAAACCTATACTTATGGAGTAGCTCCATTTTCTATTAATTTTCAACTTTTTTCTATTTTTGTCTTTATTCACTTTACTATTCCTCTTTCGTTACAGCGAAGTCGTTAATAAAAAAGCTTACTTAATTTCCCCTTTATAATAGTATCTAAATAAGTTGTAAAAGATATTCAGTAAGTATACGCAGATACTTAAAAATATTAAATGCACTTATTTACCTATAACACCTTTGAAAGACTAGACAAACACCTATAATATTGAGATAATTACACAAAGAGGTGATTATATGAGAAAGTTTGGTATTTTTACATGGATTTTAATGTTCTTCTTAGTTATTGGATTTCTATCTGCTTTACGTTATAACTTTTTTCAGATAATAATTCCAATAATTATTTTTAGTATTATTTTTTATTTTTATAAGCATCCCAATAAACTTAATTTTGCAAAAAATAATGGAAGTAAAAATAATTACAAAAATAATCAATATAGTAAGAGTGAACGTAAAAATTCATTTACTGTAATAGATGGTAATTTTAAAGAGAATAAAAAAGAGAATCCAGATGATAAGCTTTAGACTATTTTTGATGTGCTTCTATATTTAATAGCATATTTTGCAAAATCCCATTGTTTGAAAAATTTTTCTCCAGCTTTAACACCTGATATGAATAATTCCTCGCTTTTAATTTTAGAGATGTTAAAATCTGTTGTTTTAACCCCCATTGTAGGGACAAGAATTGTCCTTACATAATTTTTTTCTTCGATATGTTTTTCATCATGTGCTTCTAGCATCGTACTAATTATTGCAAAACCCATCGAAACAGGATTTGATATTTTATGAGGTTGCCCAGTCTTCTCAGATGTAAGTCGAAATCCAAACGTAGGCCATTTGGGATTACGTTCCCTGTCAAAAATCCATACTGGAAAATTGCTTAAAACCCCACCATCAATTATGAAATTAGAAGTATTTTTCCATCCATCCTTTCTTATAATTTTTACAGGTTTAAAATAATAGGGTATGCTGCAACTCATTCTTACAGCTTTTGCGACATCCAAGGAGCCTGGTGATATTCCAAAACGTTTAATATCATCTGGAAGTACCAACATTTCCCCATTCGTTATATCTGAAGCAATTATATAGAGCATTTTTTCTAAATCCTGAAACTTGGTAACTCCTTTTGCCAATAATTTCTCCCTTGTCCATTGTTCAATGTAATTACCTGAATATATCCCATTATTTATCCATAGATTTAATACACTTCCTAACACCGGTATTCTAACTATTCCCTCTTTTTTATTAAACTGAGAATAATCTAAGTTCATTATTTCTTTTTTTAGTTCTTCAGCACTATAACCCGCTGCTAGTAAAGCAGCAATAATTGATCCAGCAGAAGCTCCTGCCAATCTTATCCACTCATATCCTCTTTTCTCAGCTTCATAAATTGCTCCAACTAATCCAATCCCCTTAACACCTCCGCCTTCAATAACTGCATCAGCAAACATAGAGCATTCCTCCTCACTGATATTTTTAATAATGAAACTCTTTAAGACGTTTTAAAACATCTTCATTCTCTTCCAAAAATTTTACTAATAGAGTGATAGCACTAATTGATTCTGGACTTAAATGATGTTCAATACCTTCTACTTCTTGATAGATTCTTTCCTTATTTTCTAAACCAAGTATTTTTAGAAAATCTTCAAGTATATTATGACGTGATACAAGTTTTTTACTAAATTTTTCTCCTTTGCTTGTCAATATTAAACCACGGTATTTTTCATATACTACGTATTTTTCTTTATCTAATTTTTGGATCATTTTCGTTACTGAGGAAGGATTAACCTCTAATGCTTCAGCAATATCTGTCGCTCTTGCGTACCCTTTTTTTTCAATTAATTGATATATTTTTTCGAGATAGTCTTCCATGCTTGGTGTTGGCATATAATCCTTACTCCTCTAATTTATTTATTATAAATCGCAATTCCAACCGTTATTAAAATATATATTTTTAAAGGATTGGATTATGCAATTTACTCAGTAAGTGTGAATTATTTAGCTACTATTATTAGATGTTGTGAAAATATACAGGAAAACTAGTTTTTATTGTATAATTATAAATGATTTAAATATTTCTATATTTAAAGGTTTTATAATAAATTTTGGGACGTGATATTTTTGAGAATTTACAACTTTAAAGATAAGCAACCTTTTATCGCTTCTAATGTCTTTATTGCTGATAATGTAGTTATCACAGGCGAAGTAATAATCGGTGAGCATACTAGTATCTGGTTTAATACTGTCATACGCGGGGACGTTGCACCTGTGATTATCGGAAATCGAGTTAATATTCAAGACAATTCTGTTCTTCATCAAAGCGATGATATACCTTTAATTATCGAAGATAACGTAACTATTGGTCATCAATGTATTCTTCATAGTGCAACTATTAAAAAAGGGGCATTAATTGGGATGGGCTCAATTGTTATGGATGGTGCAGAGATAGGAGAAGGTGCATACATAGGTGCTGGAAGTTTGGTTTCTCAAGGGAAAATTATCCCGCCTAACACACTAGCATATGGACGTCCGGCAAAAGTAATACGATCTTTGACACAAGATGAACAAGCGGAGTTAGTTAAATCAGCTAGTCATTACGTTGAATCGGGAAAATATTATAAAGGGTTACTAGAAACTACAAGGAAGTATAATCAACAACATAAGCTATAATTCTATACATTTTTTATTGATAACATTTTCTATAGATTACCGTCTTTTAAATATATAGGATAAATAAGTTAGTACCAAGTATTAGTATCTTATGCTATAATAGATAAAAAAGTCAGTGCACATTTTTATTAAATCGACCATTGGGGGTATTATTTCGATGTATCAAGAAGTAAAGAAAATAATCCAGGATAGACGAAGTATTCGCAAATATACTGATCAGCATGTCTTAAAAGAAGACATTATAGATATAATTGATTGTGCACGATATGCTCCTAGCTCCACTAATTCGCAAACATGGGAGTTTATTGTAATAAGTAATAAAGAAAAGATCTTAGATATCGCCAATCTTACTAAGGATGAGATGCTAAAGATTGCGAATAATGCCGAAAAAAGTGGTTTAGTAAATGAAGCTAGCATGCTTGTACGTTCCTTTGGTCATTTCGCTACGGCTTTTACAAATGCACCAATCCTCATTATATCTTTAATAATTCCTTATAATTCTAAATTTAAAGAAAAAATGTTTGATCCAATAGGTGCTATTGATAGTTCTATTTGGGAAAAAGAGGCTATAAAAAGTAATTCCTTAGCCTGTCAAAATATTATGTTAGCGGCACACGCAAAAGGGCTAGCAACATGTCCATTTACCGGACCAATTTTGCTAGCAGAAGAACGTTTAAGAGAATATTTGAAATTAGATTCTAACAGACAAATAAACATGCTGATTTCTTTAGGATACCCGGCACAAACAGCAGTACCCCCTGTTCGAAAGGATATTAAAGATATTCTAACCTTTATCTAATTCATCGATAGTAATAATTCCCTCGACATATCTGAAAAATGCATTTACTACCTCCGGATGAAATTGGGTTCCAGAGTTCTTTGATATCTCATTTTTTATTTCCTCAATAGACATACCCTTTCGATAAGAACGATCAGATGACATTGCATCAAAAGCATCAGCCAAAGTTATAACGCTTATCTCCAAAGGTTGTTCTTTCATACCAGTTGGATATCCTTTACCATCGTACCTTTCATGGTGGTAATAAACGTAAGGTATTAAATGCTCCATTGTAGAACCTGCTTTTTCAAGTATTTGCATTCCCTGTTCCGGATGTTTCTTCACTATGTTCCATTCTTCTCCATCTAATGGACCTACTTTATTTAATATATTATCAGGTATGTAAATTTTCCCAATGTCGTGAAGCATTGATGCTTTTGCGATTTCATTTAGTTTCTCCTGTGAAAATCCTAATTCTTGACCAATGCCTCTTGCATACTTTGCTACATTCGAAGAGTGTTTTAAAGTATATTTATCTTTAGCATCAACAACTGTTGCCAATAAAGACAATGTGTTTTCTGAATAATTCTGCATATCATTAATTCTTCTTTTTTGCTCGGCAATATTCATGCCTACAAATACATAAAGTGAAGAGGCTTTTACCTTACCCAAAATTTTTACACTTATAAACAAGGGAAGCATATTGCCACTAATATCATGTATTATTATCTCATCATAATATATATCCTTTTTCTTAATCTCATCAATTATATAAACCGAATCTAATTTATTATTATTTGCCGATACTATATCTCCTAACTTCCTCGTACTATTATCAGAGTTTCCCTCATTCATATATCCGGTTAACTCAGACATCGCTTCATTTACATAGATAATTTCTCCGTCTTCATCAAAAATACATATAAACTCATCTATACTTGATAAGATCCCTTGATAATTTTTCAACCAAATTTTTTCCCTTTGATATAAATATTGTATCGGCGCAAGGATAAAAATAAATAATATAATTCCAGATAATATAGAAATAATTATTATACGATAATTTAAAATTGGCTCAAGAATTGAATCTTCTGTAATATCAATTTTTAAAACTGCGAGTACACTACCTATCGAACTATATATAGGTGAGTATATAGATAAATAATTACCTTCCTCACCTTTACTTATTACCTCTTCATGAGTAACTATCTTCTCTTTATAGGACTCTAGTAATAAATTATTTTTATCAGTATACATTTCTCCAAGACTAAAATTCTCAAATTCTGTACTTGAATTAACAAGAATTTCAAATCCACCGTTTCTATAAACTAAAACATCCATACCTGTGACTCGTTTTTTTTGTTTTTGAATATCCGTTAAATGCTTCTGAATAGACGGATAATACAATTCAATATTATCCTTAGCTATTAAATGCAGAACAGTAGATTTGCTAATCGAACTAACAATAACATCGCTCATCGAATGTAATTTATCTATATCTTTTTCAAAAGCAAGCCTACCAAATCCAGTGGTCACAAAAAAACCAACAATAAACAGACCTAATATAAGAAACATAGTTCTTTTTACTATACTTATAAGAGCATCCTTTAATTGATAATCAAATTGATTT
>JBFXJF010000011.1:0-2235 GCA_050175155.1 Vulcanibacillus sp. | reverse complement strand
ATAAAGCTACACTAATACCTATGAAAATCATGCCAAAGGAAAATAACATATAGTCTAAATATTGAATATACACTCTAGAAAATAATTCACCCATATTTTTGCTCTCCTGTTTTTAATACCATGTGATATTGATAAATAGGTTTAATTTCCTTATAGTATTCTTAAATAATACTTTCGACATAAACCTTTAAAATCCTTCAATTAATCGAAACATTGAAAATAAAAAGAGGTTGTTAAAATATAACAACCTCTTTGTTAATAATCAAATTTTATATCATTATTCTACAAATGTCATTAGTAAACTTTACTGGATCATTAATCGGTAATCCTTCAATTAATAGGGCCTGATTATACAATACGTCTGTGTATAAATCTAATCTCTCTTTATCTTGTTCAAAAGCATCTTTTAAAGTTTTAAATACCTGATGATTGATGTTAATTTCTAAGACTTTGTCAGCTTTAATATTTGAATTATCAGGCATTGTTTTAAGAATTTTTTCCATTTCTATTGTTAATTCACCATCACTAGATAAGCATACAGGGTGAGACTTTAATCTTTTTGATACTCTAACATCCTTTACCTTATCTGATAATATCTTCTTCATGTAGTCGAATAGCTCTTTGTTTTCTTGCTCGTCTACCTCCGTAATATCTTGGGAGTCTTCCTTAATTCCCAAATCACCACTAGATACCGATTTGAATTCCTTATCTTTATAGGTCATTAACATTCTAATTGCGAACTCATCAATTTCATCAGTGAAATATAAAATCTCATAGCCTTTTTCTGATACAACTTCTGTTTGTGGTAGCCTATCTATTCTTTCATTGCTTTCTCCAGATGCATAGTATATGTACTTTTGGTCTTCTGGCATTCTAGATACATATTCATCTAAAGTTACTAGTTTTTTCTCTTTTGAAGAATAGAACATTAACAAATCCTGCAATGCCTCTTTATTACCACCAAAATCACTATAAACCCCATATTTCAATTGTCTTCCAAAGGATTTATAAAATCTCTCATAATTTTCTCTATCATCTTTTAATAGGTCTTGTAATTGGCTTTTTATTTTACCCTTAATGTTCTTGGCTATCAACTTCAATTGTCTGTCATGCTGTAACATTTCCCGTGAAATATTAAGAGATAAATCCTCGGAGTCAACCATTCCTTTAACAAAGCTGAAATAATCAGGCAACAGGTCTGGACATTTTTCCATAATTAACACGCCATTAGAGTAAAGCTCTAATCCCTTTTCAAACTCCTTAGAGTAATAATCATAAGGCATTTGTTCCGGAATAAACATAATCGAATTATATCTCACTGCTCCATCAACACTAATATGAATATGTTTTAAAGGTTTGTCGAACCCATAATGCTTTTCCATATAGAAGTTCTCGTAATCTTCTGCAGTAAGCTCACTCTTATTCTTTCTCCAGATTGGAACCATACTATTAACAACCTGTTCCTCTGTAAACTCCTCGAATTCATTCTCACTACCTTCTTTAGGTCTGCTTTCTGTAATATCCATCTTAATAGGATAGCGAATAAAGTCAGAATACTTCTTGATAATTGCCCTTATGCGATAATCCTCTAAATACTCGTCATAATTCTCGTCTTCCGTATTCTCTTTGATTTTAAGAGTAATCTCTGTTCCAATATCAGCCTTGTCAGATGGCACAATCGTATAGCCATCTACACCCTTAGATTCCCACTTATTAGCATCATCGCTACCTAAAGCCTTACTAATTACAGTAACAACATCAGCTACCATGAAAGCTGAATAAAACCCAACCCCAAATTGACCAATAATATCGTGCCCATCTTTTACTTCATTTTCATTTTTAAAAGATAAAGAACCACTATTTGCAATAATACCAAGGTTATTCTCAAGATCTTCCTTCGTCATTCCAATACCAGTATCGCTTATTTTCAGTGTTCTATTTTCCTTGTCTACTTCAACCTTTATGTAATAACTATCTTTATTAAATGTTAAATTCTCATCAGTTAACGCCCTATAATAGATTTTGTCAATCGCATCACTAGCATTAGAGATTAACTCTCTTAGAAATATCTCTTTGTGCGTATAAATTGAGTTAATCATCATCTCTAATAGTCTTTTGGATTCTGCTTTAAACTGTTTCTTAGCCATTAAAATCTTCTCCTTTTTGAATACTTAATATAAATTAGCACTCTATGTGTTTGAGTGCTAATTTATATTTTAAACATTTAGATTGTTA
>JBFXJF010000010.1:43438-77020 GCA_050175155.1 Vulcanibacillus sp. | reverse complement strand
CTTCCGAACTTTCAAGTTGAACAAATCCTAAAGCTTCTTTTACCTTATCTTTTCTAAACAAGCTATTACCCTCTTTAATAATATCTAAGGGTTGTTTAATTACCTCTTCAACAGTCATATAACTATCAGTTGCTGAAAAAGGATCTTGAAATACCATTTGTATACCATTCAGTTTTGATGTTTCAGAATTTTTTAATAATTTAGTACCTTCAAAATAAATATCCCCCTCATCTGATTCCAATATTCCAGATAGAATACTTGCAAGCGTTGTTTTTCCCGATCCTGATTGACCCATTAGAACAACTATTTCGCCAGAACGAACCTTTATATTGCAGTTTATACAAGCTTTAAGGGGCTTATTATGCATAATATAACTTTTACTAATATTTATTCCCTCTAATAGTGTAACTATTCCGCCTCTAATACAAGCAATTTTTCTATTGTCAGATAAGTTAAGAATATTTGGTTTGATAATTTTACAGTCTGTTATTCTTTGATTACATCTGTAATAAAATGGGCAACCGTCACCATTTTTAATTAAATTACTATCTTCAGCTGGAATCCCCCATAAGTCATGGAATGGAAAAATCTCTATTGATGAATTTATAAGACCTCTAGTATAAGTATGGTAAGGTTCTTTAATTATTTCACTTGTAATCCCCTCTTCAAGAATATGGCCGTCATACATTACTAATAATCTGTCGGATAACTTACTTAATATAGACAATTCATGAGATATAATAATCATCGAAAATGTTCTAGTGTTCTGAATATTTATTAATAATTGAAGTATTCCATTAGCTGATATAGGATCTAATGAAGTAGTTGGTTCATCTACTATTAACAGATCAGGGTCACAAGCTAAAGCCATCGCAATAAGAACCTTCTGTCTCATTCCACCAGATAATTGATGCGGATAATGATGAGCCCATTTTGGATCTAAATCAACTAATTTCATGAGATCTATGACCTTATTTTTCATTGCAGTATCCTCTAAATCTGAATGACGTTTAATACCTTCTATAATCTGTTCATAAAGTGTCAAAACAGGATTAAGAACTTCTAAATTATTCTGAAAGACTATAGAGATTTTATCCCAACGATACTTATTTTTTTCTTTTTCAGTCAAACTTTGAAGATCTACACCTTGATATAATATTTTACCACTTACATTAGAAGGTGAATTAATAAGACCCATGATAGCCATTGCCAAAGATGTTTTACCACTTCCAGACTCACCAATTATTCCAAGAGTTTCACCTTTTTCCAAAACAAAAGAAACACTCTTTACAGCGTTAGTATTTTTCCCTTCAGAAATATAAGAAATTTCTAAATTTTTTACTTCCAGTATGTTATTCATATTATCATTCCCTTATTAAATCTTAGAATCAACGATCTTTTCTAAATCACGACCAACAAACGCTACTGCAACAACCAAAACTAAAATTGCAAAAAGAGGACTAATAATCCACCATTTCCAAAATTCTGTAAAATATATACCGCTAAAATTCATAGCATAATATAACATGATTCCCCAACTTTTTGAAGTTGGATCACCAAGGCCAAGAAAAGCTAAGCTTGCCTCTGCAATTATTGCTCTATTAACAATTCTAATAATATTCACCATTATTAGAGGCAATAAATGTGGGAAAAAATGCTTATAAGTTATATATAAGAACCCAGCACCGTAACTTTTAGTAGCTTTAATATAATTTTCTTCCTTAAGATGGAGAACTTGTGAGCGAATTATTCTGGCAGGCATCGTCCAAGAAAACAAACTTAACACAATTATAATATTTATTAGTGAAGAACCAAAAAAAGCAGCAAGAACAATCATAACTGGAAGCTCAGGAATAATTATCATCATATCAGTTAATCTCATCAAAAGCTTATCAACAATACCACCAAAATAACCAGCAAGAATACCAATTAGACTTCCACCTATTCCAGCGAGAAGGGCAGTTCCGATACCAATTGTTAAACTTATTCTAGCCCCGTAACAAATTTGTGCCCAAATGTCTATCCCTAGATCATCAGTACCTAAAAGATGTATTAGTGAAGGTGCCTCTAAAGAATTTCCTGAGGGTACTTGATAAGAAAATGAAGTAACAAAAGGTGTAAAAATGGCAATAAAAACAAAAAACAATATTATTATAATAGCTAATTTGCCTGTTATAGAGAATTTATTTATTTTATCTAGTAATTTTTTCATATTATTTCACTCGCGGATCTAATTTTTTATATACAATGTCAGCTAAGAAGTTCATGAATAATACAAGAACAGTAATAAACAAGAAAATACCTTGTATCAATGGATAATCTCTTAAAAGAACAGCATCTCGCATAAGTCTTCCCAGACCAGGATAATTAAAAACGTTCTCAATTAAGATTGCTCCTCCAAACATTGTACCTATACTAAGAAAAATTCTTGTTATTAAAGGTAATATTGAATTTCTTAAGGCATGTCTGAATATTTGGCGTTTCTTTGACAAGCCTTTTGCTCGAGCAGTCTTAATGTAATCCTTTGATAAGACAGTAATCATACTATTTCGTGCTAAGATATAAAAACCGCCAAGACTAACAATTGTTAACGTTATAATTGGAAGTGCGGCATGATAAGCTATGTCTAAGAACTTCTTATAAAATGAGTTATATTCAACAAAATTGCCCATACCCCCCGATAAAGGGAAGAAACCGAATTTTGCCGAAAATACAAAAAGAAACAAAATCCCTAATAAAAAAGAAGGGATTTCAGAAATTGCCAATAGAACTAAATATAAAAAATAATCTGCTTTATTGTTTCGATTCCAAGCTGAAATACTTCCTAAAATAACTCCGATTACTGAGCTTAAAATAAGTGAAGATATTACTAAACCAAAAGTCCACCACATTCTCTTTAGTATAATATCAAGTACATTATCATGGTAATAGATGCTATATCCGAAATTACCGGTGAAGGTATCTCTTAGATAACCTGTATATTGCTTATATAGTGGCTCATCTAAGCCGTAATATTCGTTATACCTATCAATTTCATCATCAGAAAAGCTAATTGAAATATCTCCTGCCTCAGAAGATATAAAAGTAAAAGGGTCCCCAGGCATTAACCTAGGGATGAAAAAATTGAAAGATAAAATAAATAGAAAAGTTAAACTATATTCAATAAGTCTAGTTCTAAGACTTTTTCCCATAAATAAAACTCCTTGAAAATTAAATTATTAGCTACACATACTAAATTATCTACTCAAATATGATAATCTGCTATGTGTTATCATATGATGATCAAACATATTCATCCAACCATCGTATTTAGCAGGCCTATATATATCATAAGCAGTCGTGTTATATAACGGCAGCATTGGTAGTTCTTCAGAAATAACTTTTTGGAGTTGATAAATAGTATCTTTTCTATGGTTAACATCTGTAGTATATAATTGTTCGTGCCCTAGCTCTGTTATTACTTCATTATAATAGCCTGGAATATTACTCGATGTTGGTACAGCATCTTTATATGTGTCACTTGCATATATAGTTCGCAAACTATCAGCGTCAAAACCCCATCCCCCATGCCCATATATGACCACTTCGTAATTTCCCTCTTTAACTGCGGAATCCCTAGTTTTTGGGTCAACAGAGTTTATGTTTACGGTAATTCCGATTTCACTGAGATACAGTTTAATAAGTTCAGCTATTCTTACCTCTTTAGTTGTATTACCAACTAATAATTCAAAAGAAAAAATTGAGTTGTCGAGGAGTTGTTTAGCCATTTCAACATCGTAATTGTACTGTTTAACATCATCATTATACCAGACATGGTCTACTGGTAAATACCCTGCACTGGCAGGAACAGCGGCTCCCCTTTCAACCTTTGCAATAATATCATCTATATTAATTGCATAAGCTACTGCTTGTCTAATATCCTTATTATTAAACTCTTCAACCTTCTCAAGATTGAAAATTAATCTATATCCCCAAAAGGCAGGTTGTCGGAGAATTTTATACTCATTATTATCTTCATATCTAGATAACAAGTCTGAAGATATAGTAGCTAAATCTATTTCATTTTGTTCGAAAGCTAATGTTTCATCACTTACAGGAATAAAATGAATTTCATCAATATTTTGCTGAGGTCCCCAAAAGGTTTCATTAGCTACAAATTTGTAGGAACCAAGTTCCTTATTATATATATCAAGAACGTAAGGACCACTTCCTATAACAGAAGCTTCGCCGGTAAAACTATTAGGATCATCAACTGTTTCCCAAATATGTTTCGGAATAATTACAGTCTTACCGAGTGATTCTAGAATTGTCGCGTTTGCTTCGGTAACAGATATTTTTACTTGATTATTATTAACAACCTCGATGCTTTCAATAAAATGTTTACCATCAATTAACAAGCTATTGCTAATAGGAGGGTGTTTCATGAAATACTCAAAGCTAAACTTTACATCCTCTGCAGTCAAAGATTCCCCATCATGCCATTTAACATTTTCATGTATATTAAAAGTATATGTTTTACCATTATTATCAATAATCCAACTTTCAGCCAACCATGGGGTTAGACCATTTTCATCCTTGTCTAAAAGGCTATCAAATACTAAAGTCATCTTATATATTCCAGAGCCTCTTGGATAGTGTTGAAATGGAGATGGTTCGCCATAATCACCTCCAGCTAAACGTATAATCAATGGTTGCTCATCTTGGTTAGCATTAGGGTCCTTTGTCGTTGAATTATTCTGACAACCTGTAATAGAAATGGTTAATATATTTAAAAGTATTATAAGGACTAATAAAGGTTTTAAATTTTTCACATAAAATTCCCCTCATAATTTTTATGAAAAGCAATCTAAACATACGATATTTCCATCCATAATTCTCGTAAAAGGTTCAGCAGTAGTTTCCCCACATAAGTTACATTTAATTGAATTGTAGATTTTAGCTTTTTTTGGAAGGTCTAAATCTGTTTGTTTTATTACAAATATAGATGAAGTATTAGAATCTAATAAATAGTTAATTTTAGTTTCTCTATCCATATCATTACTTAAATCATTAAGTACAAATCTCATTTTCTCGCCTGTTTTTCTACTAAAAAAAGTGAAAGCCATCTTGCCATTAGGTTTATATATTAAATTCCCCTTACCAAAGCTACAGCCCGTAAGAACTTGTATAGCATCTACACCACAAGCATTATTTTCAGTAATGCAAACAACCTCTTCGTCCCGAGAAAATTTTAGATTCATCTCTTTTTTAGCTGCTTCACATGCTTTGAAACCGATAGCTAATCCAGGGCATTGATGACCATGAAATTCTACACACTTTTCCCATAATAATTGGTTCATAAGAATATTAGCAACCTCCTTCAAAAAATAGCACGAAATAAACGAATTGTGCCACGATATTTTGACTTATTATAACATGAGTATTAAAGGTTTCGCTATAGAAATTATTATATTTTATAGGTAGAAACCAATAACAAAAAAGAATCAAATAAGAAAAAACTTATTTGATTCCAAAATTATTATAGAGACTATTTTATTCTTAAAAATAATTTGAGTAACTAATTAATATGCCGTAAGTACACGATCTTTGATATTTATAGTATTCTCCCTTGCCTTTATTACATCTTCAACAAAATATTGCTCATGCCAGATTAAGAATATAAATATAGTCCAGATTTTGCGACTGTTATCCTTTTTACCGTTATAATGATCATCCAGCAAATTGTTCAATTCATTAACATTAAAAAATTGTTGAGAGGACGTAGATTCAAAATAATTTTTAACATAAGAATAGTATTTCTCATCTTTAAGCCATACCCTAATAGGTACTGGAAAACCAAGCTTTCTTCTATCAGCAACCGTATTACTAAGCTTTCTTCTAGCAGCTAATCTTAAAGCATACTTAGTGTTATCCTTATTAACACGAAACCTAAGGGGTATTTGTGTTGCAATTCTTGCAACCTCTTTATCTAAAAAAGGTACTCGAAGTTCTAACGAATGTGCCATACTCATTTTATCAGCCTTTAATAATATGTCCCCTGTTAACCATAAATTAATGTCTAAATACTGCATTTTTGTAATATCATCATAGCCATTCACCTTATTATAAAATGGCCTTGTAATATCAGATAACTTATATTTTTTCGACCCTTTATCCTTTAGTAACGCATCTCTTTCACTTTCATTAAATATAAATGCATTTCCTATAAATCTTTCCTCAACACTCTTGCTACCACGTATTAAATAATTTTTACCTTTAACATTAAATGGAATTAATGCAGCTAGTTTTGCTAACAAAATTCTAATAAATTTCGGAAACCTTACTAGTGGTGCTAAACTTAAAGGCTCCTTATAAATGTTATAGCCCCCGAACAACTCATCTGCGCCCTCACCAGAAAGGACTACTTTTACATGTTGGCCTGCTAATTCACTTACAAAGAAAAGAGCTATAGCTGCTGGGTCTGCAAGTGGCTCGTCCATATGGTATTGTACCTTTGGGATAACATCCCAATACTCATCAGGTGTAATAAGCTTGTCATAATTTTTTATGCCTACTTCATTCGATAATTTCTTGGCCTCAGTTATTTCGTTATATTTCTCGTTATTAAACCCAACAGTAAAAGTTTTATCACCATTAAAAGATGCGGCAACATAGCTAGAATCGATACCGCTGGACAGAAAAGAACCTACCTCCACATCGCTTACCATATGAGCTTTAATAGAGTCCTGCATAACAGCATCTATTTGATTAGTATAATATTCAAGAGATTTTTCAACATTTTCTTTAAAAACAACCTCCCAATAGCGACTAATTTTAAGTTTACTATCTTTCAAAATAAAATAATGACCCGGAGGAAGTTTATATATACCTTCAAAAAAAGTTTCTGACAAAACCGAATATTGAAAGGATAAATAGTTTTGAAGAGCATCAAGGTTAACTTTTCTTTCAATAGTTGGATGTTCTAGAATACTTTTAATTTCAGAAGCAAAAACAAAACTATCATTTAGATGACTATAATAGAAAGGTTTTATACCAAAAAAATCTCTGGCACCAAATAATGTCTGACTCTCCTTATTCCAAATAACAAATGCGAACATTCCACGTAGATGCTCGAACATTTCTACACCATACTCTTCATAGGCATGAAGAATAACTTCTGAATCAGTTTTTGTTTTAAATATATGACCCTTGGATAACAAAGTATTTTTAATAGATTGATAATTATAGATTTCACCATTAAATACTAGTACTAAATTTTCATTTTCATTGAAAATGGGTTGATTACCTTCTTCTAAATCGATTATACTTAAACGGCGGAAACCAAGGGCTATACTATCATCAATATATTTTCCCTCTCCATCAGGACCGCGGTGGATAATTTTATTCATCATACTATTAATATGAATTTCTTTTTTGATTGGTTCAAGCTTATCAATAAAACCACATAATCCACACATTCTAAAAAATCACTCCTATAGTATTAGTTAAATAGTATTAAGCATGTATTATTAAGTATAATGAATAATTTTTTTTTTAATCAATAGATGATAACTTTTTTATTATAACATTGTTTATCTAGCAAATTACTAATAGATTAATAAATAAATTCGAAAAATTCTTGCTTATCAGCAGGTATATATGAAACAGATTGTTTACCCATCTGGTCCCATGACTTCTTAAAATCTTCTATTGGTACTTTTTGATTTATTTTGTTAACCAGTGGGTCATTAAAGTAGATGTAATCTTTGTCATAACCAGTTAATAGCACGGAGTGTTCATAATAAGTAATTTGAATTGGTACCGTTGAGGTATACCATACATGAAAATCATCTGGACTTAATTCATTAAATTTCGTATTAGTAATTACCCATACGGGTATATCTTTACTAAGAAAGTATAATGTATCCTCGAATTTTCGACCAGTGAGATCAATTGCTTCCTCCGGTAGGTACTTGGATAATAAATTAAAAATAGGCTTATGATAAACACCAAATCCTTGGTCACTTAAAGAATACATATCACCAACAAATCCGTGGTCGGGATTACCATAAAATACTCTTCCATAGGCTGTTTTATAATAAGAATTATCTTTCTCGATTTCACTTGCTAAAGTCAGCTTATCAACAGGATTACCAGAATACTCTAACAACATTGCAAGACTAGTAACCTCACAACCCCTCGGTAATTCTGGATACTGCAATATTAAAGGTACGTCAACTAACATATTGCTCTCGGGTAAATTGTAGATATTATTATTCGGGGGTTCAACTAATTGTTGCTCATTAGAATTACTATTTACAGATAATAACTTTATGAAAGGCTTTAAGTCATTTATAAAATAAATGGAAAGAGTTAAAGAAATAAATATTAACATAAAAAACATACTAACAATTACTGTGAATAACCTTTTTTTGAGCAAATTTTTATACATCATCGTTGATTCAACCTTTCAACTAATGCAAAATATCATATAAAAGTATATCATCACTTGTAGACCCGTTCAACCAAGGATATTATGAAAGTATTAGGGGAAATGACCATTACATTTGGGGGAATTAGATGAAAGTCTATCAAAAAATATTATTCGGATTCTTTTTGATAAGCATTATCATAATAATTGGGACTATTGGGTTTAACTATTTTGAAGGCCTTAATTTTTTTGACTCCTTATGGTTAACGGTAATTAGTGTTCTAACTGTCGGGTATGGAGATGTTTATCCAAAAACAATAGAAGGTAAGTACTTTGCTTTAATTATAATACCATTAGGGATAGGTGTTGTTGGCTATGTACTTGGAGCTTTTGCTGCGAGCTTTATTGAAAGTGTAATCTCTAGAGATATTGAGGGGATAAGGATGGATAAAAAAGTTAAAAAAATGGATAAACATGTAATAATTTGTGGGTTTGGTAGAGTGGGACAACAGGTAGGAATTGAGCTAGAAAAAGAAGGAGTTCCCTTTATAGTAATAGATAAAGACATTCAAAAAATAAAAGGATTTTCAGGTGAGGTTGATTATTATATTGAGGGAGACGCTACTGAGGACGAAATATTAATCAAAGCTAACATAAAAAATGCTGTCGGTCTAGTTTCTACATTACCAGACGATGCAGATAATGTCTTAATAACGTTAACGGCAAAAAGCATAAGTCCAAACATTAAAGTTGTAAGCAGGGCAGAAAAATTGGAAACCGAAGAAAAATTAAAGAGAATTGGAGTGGACATAGTAATTAACCCGTCAAGCATTAGTGGGAAAAGAATGGCTTCATCCTTAAACAATTTAGTAAATGAAAATTACTTGGAAATTAATAGCGAGTTGATAGAAAAAAGTTATAGCGTTGAAGAAATAAACATAACAAGTTCAGAGGTGCTTGTAGGTAAAAGATTGGATGAAATTAAAATAAAGGAAAAGTATGGAGCTGTAGTGATTGCCATCAAGAGGGAAAATGATATTATTAATGAACTGCAGGGAAATGAAGTTTTGCGGGAAAATGATATTCTTATTTTTGTTGGCAAGCACGGTGAATTAAATAATTTAAAAAGATACTTAAAGAGCTAAAATAATCATATAAAATAAAGAATATATTGAAAATAGATATATTTCATGATAATCTTAATTGAGATGGTATCTGTAATGGAACCGTACTTAGACTTATTTTATTTTAATAATAATTTCTGCTTTGATCCGATTGGACGGAGACAGAATCAAGAATGTAATTAGCAAATTATATGCTTTCTTGACTTGTGTCAGGAAGGCATTATTGTATTTGGGGGGATATACTTGAAAGTAGCGTTTATTGGAGCGGGCAAAGTAGGCAAAGCAATGGGGATGTATCTTTCAGATAATAGCATTAAAGTAGTCGGCTATTATAGCAAGAGTTTTTCATCAGCAGAAATGGCTGCTTCAGTAACTAAGAGTAGAGCATATAATAGTATTTTACAACTACTTGAAGATGCAGATACGATAGCAATAACTACTCCGGACGATGAGATAGCTAATGTAATAGACGGACTAAAGAAAAATAACGCAGTAGTTAAAGGAAAAGTTGTATTTCATATGAGCGGAGTACATTCATCAGATATATTATCAGTTTTGAAGGATAATAAAGAAAATAAAACAACAATTTTGTCGTTACATCCGTTATTGTCATTTAGCGATTCGACTAATTCAGTTAGGGATTTGAAAAGAACTTTTTTTACTATGGAGGGAGAAGGAGAAAGGCTAGAAGAAGTAAAAGATTTGCTTAAGGAGTTAGGGAATAATTTCATAGAAATATCAGCTGAGAGCAAGGTATTATATCATACGGGATGTACAGTGTTAGCTAATTATTTTGTTACAATTATAGATGTAGGATTAGCTATGTTGATTGAATCAGGGTTTACAAAAGAACAAGCATCAATGATAGCTGAACCATTAATAAAAAATACATTAGAAAATATTATCAGACAGGATACAGAAAAAGCATTAACAGGACCTATCTCACGAGGAGATTTTGGAACAATAGAACAACATATAAGCTATCTAAAAAAGAGTGGAAAATGGTTGGAACTATATAAAATTTTAGGTACACATACAATAGAATTAGCAAAGAGAGCGGGTACGGTTAATCAGGAATCTGTATTAAAATTAATGGAGGTAATTGATGATAATGAATAAAGTTACAGCATTAACATTTCAAAAAATGAAAGATAATAAACAAAATATTTCAATGTTAACCGCTTATGATTATCCAATGGCGAGGTTAATAGATGATAGTGGAGTGGACGCAATCTTAGTTGGTGATTCTTTGGGGATGGTTGTGTTAGGGTATGAAGATACAACTCAAGTTACAATGGAAGATATGATTCATCACTGCAAGGCAGTTAGCAATGGTGTAAAAAGAGCAATGGTAATAGCTGACATGCCTTTTATTTCATATCATTTAAGTAAAGAAAAAAGTGTCTATAATGCAGGTCGTTTAATTCAAGAAGGAAAAGCACAAGCAGTTAAATTAGAAGGCGGAGAAGAAATAACAGAAGATATTAGGGCTATAATTAAAGCTGGAATTCCGGTTATGGGACATATTGGTTTAACGCCGCAATCTATTCATAAAATGGGAGGATATTTCGTTCAAGGAAAGACTGAGGAACAAGCAAAGAAACTAATTAACGATGCTATTGCTCTTGAGAAAGCTGGAGTTTTCTCAATTGTTTTAGAATCAATGCCAGTTGAATTATCAAAAATAATTTCAGAAAAACTTACCATACCAACAATAGGGATTGGCGCTGGAGTAGAGTGTGACGGTCAAGTGCTGGTATCATATGATATGTTGGGTTTATTTCAAGGTAAAACCCCAAAGTTTGCGAAAAAGTATAATGACCTAAGTTCGTTAATAATAGACGCAGTAACGAAATATGTTCAAGATGTAAATCATGGCATATTTCCAAGGGAAGAACAGACAATACATGTTGATAGTAAGGAATTTACAAAGAATATAACAGGTGATAACCAATGATAATATTTAGCAAAGTATCTGAAACAAAAACATATCTAAAGAAACAACACTTAGAAGGAAAGAGCATTGGGTTAGTTCCGACAATGGGGTTTTTACACTTGGGTCATCTTTCTCTAATTTCAAAAGCTGCAAAGGAGAATGATCTTGTAGTAGTAAGTATTTTTGTTAATCCAACCCAATTTGGTCCTAATGAGGATTATGAAAGATACCCAAGAAATATAGAGAGAGACTTGGAATTATCTCAAGAAGCTGGCGCAGATATAATATTCTCTCCTGAAGTATGTGAGATGTATCCTGAAAATTATAATACTTACGTAGAAGTAAAGGAATTAACAGAATTATTATGTGGTGCATCTCGACCTGGACACTTTAAAGGTGTGACAACTATTGTAACTAAATTATTTAATATAATTCTGCCGAACAAAGCGTATTTTGGACAAAAGGATGCTCAACAATGTGAAGTAATTAATAAAATGGTTAATGATTTGAATTTTGATACAGAGATAATTATATGCCCAATAATAAGAGAAAAGGATGGGCTGGCATTAAGTTCAAGAAATGTTTATCTAAGCGAAGAGGAAAGAAAACAGGCCCCTATTATCTATCAAGCATTAAGTGCTGCTAAAGGAAAGATTGAAGAAGGGGAAAAAAGGGCTGAGTTGATTAAAAAATTTATACGAGAGAAAATTATAGAAAAAGATTTAGCAAAAATTGAATATATTGAAATAGTAGATATAGAGAAATTAAACAGGATGGAAGTAATTAAAGGAAATATTTTAATTGCAGTTGCTGTAAAATTTGGAAGCACAAGATTAATTGATAATATATTAATGGAGGTTTAATCAGATGTTATTAGAAATGATGCTTAGTAAAATCCATAGAGCAACCTTAACAGAGGCAAATCTAAATTATGTCGGAAGTATTACAATAGATTCTCAACTAATGGAGACCGCAGGAATAATTCCACATCAGAAGGTTCAAATAGTTAACAATAACAATGGTGCTAGATTAGAGACATATGTTATAGAAGGTGAAAAGGGCAGTGGAGTAATATGCTTAAACGGTGCAGCAGCAAGACTTGCTCAGGCGGGAGACGTTATAATAATAATTACCTATGGCTTATTAAATGAAGAAGAGGCAAAAAGGCATATTCCCAAGGTTGTTTTTGTTGATGAATTTAACAAAGTGGTAAAAATTGGGGTAGAGTCAGAAAAACAAAATATCTAAAAAGATAGAAAACTTCCATTAAAAATAAGGAAGTTTTCTATCTTTTTAACAATCTAATAACTGACTAACTGACGTGCCTGGCACTTACTTAGATGTAATTAAGCTCCTCGGTAAAAGTAACATAATCTAAGTTAACCATTAGTAATAGAACCCTTTGGGCAGTCTCAGGGTTACTTATAATAATATGATCTCTTCCGGCTGCTTCAATTGTACCGGTAAAAATTTTTGAGTTCCACTCATTGCTACCCTCGTAGGTCATATAAAAAGTTCCCGTTTTACCTAAATTAAGACGTAAAATATTTTCAATATAAGATTGTTCAGTAGGTAATAGTCCCGGGACCTCAATTCCCCTATCAACTTCTTGTGGTATTGGTATAGTTTGTTGCATAGGCATATCATATTGTTGGTACATAGGGTTGTAGTACATGTAATAATCCTGATTCATGCGGTTCGCTCCTTTTTAATAATAAATTCTTGGGCATGAGTCATAATACGGTCGAAAAAAACAGTGTGATTTAAAACGTCCAGTATTAGGTTGATTATACCAAGTGGTGGGACATCCACCTACAGGCTTAAAGAACCATAAAGAATTGCTTGCAGGATGATACTTCCACCCTTTAATTACCTGGTTCACCAAACGTATTTCACTTTCTCGTGCTCTTTGGTAAAAATATGGCTTTTGTGTAGCTTCAAAACCTCCGGGTGATTGATAGACCATATCCCTAATACTTCTTATACCTTTAAAATCCAAACAATCGGCAATAATTCGATTAACACCCGTATTTCCAACCATTAACATCCCTAATTTACCTTCACTTTCAGCTTCTGCCCTCATAAGTCTAGCTAATAGTTTAATATCCTCAGAGTTTGTTTTTATTATAGCCATTTAATCACCTCACACATATAGGCTTCTATAGCAATATATTTTCAGAAGCTATAATTGGTGACTCAATTTTCAGCTTCTTTTAATTCTGTTAAAGGAATTTCTAAATGTTCTCCATTATTAACAGTTACTTCAGCCGTTTGATTAGTAAAATTTAGATTGTCAATCCATACCGAATGATTATTATAAAATACATCAATAGTTTTTTCCGAGTTTATAATTTCTTCTGCACGGTTTAAATTCAATTTTATTTCCCTCCTTAATTAACTGATAATATTTATAGTTTCATAATAAAAAAACTTTATACCTAAAAATAAAAATATTATGTCAAAATATTGAATAAAGAAAGAATATTTTGTGAAGTATGTTGCTCAAATCAATTAAGCGGTATATATTTCATTTAGATAAGAAAAGCTTAGACGATTAAATTTTAATTTGATATATATGAACTAATGTAAATGTTAGTTGTTCAATATATGCCCTTCCCCTTAATCCCTTCTTGAAAATAGAAGGGACTTTTTATTTTGTTCAAGTAGTATGATAAGATGAGTCTATTATTAACCGTAACTTGGGAGGCAGAATATTTTAAAATGAAAAGTCAACAGACTAACGCACCATTACTTTGGGACAATAAAAGATATCATACTATTAATTATTACTACCGAAACCTATATAGAGAAAAAGTGTTTAAAGTATCATTGGATGGAGGATTTACTTGTCCTAATCGAGATGGTACAGCTGCTTACGGGGGTTGTATATTCTGTAGTTCAAGGGGATCGGGTGATTTTGCCGGAGATCGATACAAAGATTTAGAACAACAATTTTTTGAAATTAGTCAACAGATGCATAAGAAATGGCCAAATGCTAAATACATCGGGTATTTCCAAGCATTTACAAGCACCTACGCGCCTGCAGATGAATTAGAGGTGATGTATAAGACAATATTAAAAGAAGATAAAGTTGTAGGATTAGCAATTGCAACACGTCCTGATTGCTTGCCTGATGATGTATTAGATGTATTAGAGGATATAAATAAAGAAACCTATTTATGGGTAGAATTGGGTTTACAAACAGTACACGATAAAACTCAAAAATTAATAAATAGAGGTCATGGATTCCAAACATTTATAGAGGGTGTTCAAAAGTTAAGAGAAAGAAATATAAATGTAGTTGTCCATATTATTTTGAACCTACCAGGGGAAAATAAAGAGGATATGTTGGAAACAGCGAAGATTGTAGCAAAGTTACCTATTCAAGGAATTAAAATACATATGCTCCATTTGCTAAAAGAGACTCCAATGATAAAGCTATATGAAAAAGGTTTATTGCAATTTATGAGTCGAGAAGAGTATATAGAATTATTAGTTGAGATATTAGAGATTCTACCACCCGAAATGGTAATACATCGTTTAACGGGGGATGGCCCCCCCGATCTTCTCATAGAACCATTATGGACATTAAAAAAATGGGAAGTCTTAAATGGGATAGATAAAGAATTGTTAAAAAGAGATACGTGGCAGGGTAAATATTATAATATTCAAACGTAAAAGTCCCCTAAAAGGGGACTCAGATTGTTGAAAGTATTCTAGTTAATCTCTCATCCTAGAGAAAATCATTATATACCTAAGTAACTCCAAAGTTGCGTATAGTGCTGACGCCACATAAGTTAACGCAGCGGCATTTAAAACCTGTTGAACTCCTTTTTCTTCATTGGAATTAATAAAGCCTTCAGCTACTATTAGACCTCTAGCTCTACTAGAAGCATTAAACTCTACTGGTAAAGTAACTAGTTGGAAGACAACAACAGTAGCAAAAAAAACAATACCTAATCCAATAAGGTTAAATGCTTCAAATAAAAAGCCTCCAATAATAAGAACAGGTGCAAGCCCAGATGTAAACTTTAGAACTGGGGCCATTTTATGTCTTATAACTAACATACTATAACTTTCCTTATGTTGTATTGCATGGCCTACTTCATGAGACGCAATTGATAGTGAAGAAATAGAGTTGCCGTAAAAAACATCGTTTGATAGTCTAACTACACGTTTAGTTGGATCATAATGATCAGTTAGAGTACCCTTGACTGGCTCCACATCAACATCAAAAAGACCGTTTATATCTAATAATTTTCTAGCTGCATGTTCGCCAGTTATCCCAGATGAAGTAGTTACCACCGACCATTTTTTATAATTACTTTTAACCTTATATTGAGCCCAAAAAATTAAACCAAAGGATGCAATTAATAATATCCATATAAAAGAATCCATCTTATTTTTACCTCCATGAATTTTTATCATAATTATAATAAAAATATAATCATCAAAATAATAAATTTACTTTTCCAATACATAATATCTTACGAGCAATGAAAAGAATAGTTTCAAATTTTAAGTAGATTATATCAAGAGGTTAAATATTTTATCAACTTTAATTATTCCACCAATATTTAAACTTGTTCCATAAAGAAGAAGAATTAGTGGTTTCACCATCCAAAGGAATTGGGTTTTGATCAATATTACTATGTATCTTACAATACTCGGTGGGTTCTGTTCCCTCAACAAAGGCTTCTAATCTAGGATTAGGACAAGCGGTAGTAGCAATATCCCCTGTTTCAGAACATACATACATACTTATTATTCCATCGGGCACTTTGAATAATTGTGGTGCAATACCTTCATGTGCCTTCTCCATATACTCCGCCCAAATTGTTTTAGCAAGATAAGCGTCATCACCAACTAGTAGTTGATTTTGGTCATAACCTGTCCATAAAGTAGTTACAAGTAGTGGAGTATAGCCGATTAACCATGAATCATAATCGGTCGTTCCCGTTTTACCAGCAACAGGTCTTTTAATTAAATCAGATACATTGAATCCAGTACCTCCAGCTTCAAATACACCCTCCATTAAATAGGTCATCGTAAAGGCAGTTGTATCTAATATTACCTGGGTTTCTACTGTTTCTTTATTTTCATAAATGGTATTACCGTTCTTATCTAAGATTTTTAGGATTGCAATTGGCTGAATTGCTTTACCATTATTAGCAATTACTCCGTAGGCTTTTGTCATATCAAAGGGAGAGACCTCTTGACTTCCTAAGGCTAGAGAAGGATATGCCTCCAAAACTGCATTTATGCCTAATTTCTTACTCATATCAACAAGTTTATCCATGCCTATTTCAAGGTGAGTTTTAACAGCATATATATTATCAGAATGGGTTAAAGCATATCTTAAATCTATTTCCTTATATGGATAACTATCTCCATAATTTGAGGGTTCATATGTTTTATTATTAGAAAAAGTAAAAACAGTTGGCTCACTAATAAACTTTGAAACAGGAGTAAAACCATTTTCCAAAGCTGCCAAATATAATATTGGTTTAAACGATGAACCAGGCTGTCTATAAGCAAATACACGATTATACTGGCTTTCAGTGTAATCACGACCGCCGACCATAGCTTTAATATACCCAGTGCTAGGTTCTATACTAATTAAAGCAACCTGCAATTCATTTTTATCAAAAAGGTATTTTGAAATTGTTTCCTCAGCAGAACTTTGGATTTTTGAATCCAAAGTAGTATAGACCTTTAATCCTCCAGTATAAATATCTTCATCAGTAAATCCGTGTTGTGTTTTTAAGATTGTTATAACGTAATCCCTAAAGTATGGTGCTTGTGTAGGATAATTCTTTATATTAGAGTTCTTAAAAACAAGGTTTGTTTCGTAAGCTATATCCGCTTCTTCCTTTGTAATATAATTTTCATTAACCATCGCAGTTAATACAAGCTTTTGTCTTGCCTTGGCATTATCCATATTACTAAAAGGAGAGTAATATGCCGGTCCTTTAGGAATACCAGCTAACATAGAACTTTCAGCTAAACTAAGCTCACTAACATCCTTATCAAAGTAAGTTTTAGCTGCCATTTGGACACCGTTAGTCGAATAGCCAAAGTATATTTCATTTAAATACAACTCTAGTATTTCTTTTTTACTATATTGAAGTTCCAATTGAATGGCTAATAAAATTTCTTTAAACTTACGTTCCCAAGTTTTATCTAAAGATAAGTATAAATTTTTTGCTAGTTGCTGTGTAATTGTACTTGCACCTTGAACCTTTGAGTTATGTTTAATATCTTCAATAAGTGCTCCTCCAATTCTGAATAGATCAAAACCGAAATGGCTGTAAAATTTACGGTCCTCAATAGCAATAGTTGCATCAATTAAAGATTGAGGAATTTTGGAAAGTGGTACATAGACTCTATTCTCAACAGAATGTAAATCATCAAGTACTGTGCCATCCATAGAGTAAATAAAGGTTGTTTGCTCAGTTGTAGTATTAAGTAGTGGAAGTGATTGCAAATATAAGATTAATAGAATTGCTAAGCTACCAGCTATAATAAATCCGATAATAGCGAAATTAATTGTTTTCTTTATAAACTTTAAAAAACGTACTAATATCAAATCATTTGGCTCATTGTAATTACTCATTTGTCCCTCTTTTCAAAATAATAATAGTTTTTATTCTATTATTGGTAAAAAAATATTGCCTTATACTATACTAATTCTATATAATACAACTTGATATTTTATAAAGGAAAATGGGAAGTCTAAAAATATACTAAATTAGGATGTGATATACATGGAATTATGGTATACGGAAAAACAAACAGCAAATCACGGCATTACAACGAAGATATCGCGCACAATTCACACGGAGGTTACCAATTTTCAGAAGTTAGACATAATCGAGACTAATCAATTTGGGAAAATGTTGGTTTTGGATGGAATGGTTATGACTACCGATGCAGACGAATTTGTTTATCACGAGATGATAACACATGTTGCTTTAAATACTCACCCTTGTCCGAAGAAAGTCTTAGTTGTTGGAGGCGGTGACGGAGGTGCCATTAGGGAAATTTTAAAGCACCCTACTGTTGAAAAAGCCGTGTTGGCAGAAATAGATGGAAGGGTTATTGAAACATCAAAACAATTTCTCCCTCAAATAGCTAGTGCTCTTGATGATCAGCGAGTAGATATTCAAGTAGTAGATGGCATTAAATATATTAATGACCATAAAAGCGAGTTTGACATTATTATGGTTGATTCTACAGAACCAATAGGTCCAGCGGTTGGACTTTTCGAAAAAGGTTTTTATCAAAGCATATCTGAGTGCTTAAAAGAGGATGGCATATTGGTTGCACAAACTGAATCGCCGTGGTTTAATCAAGAATTAATAAGAAGGGTTTTTAAGGATATTAATTCTATTTTTCCGATTACAAGATTATATACAGTTAGCATACCTACTTACCCAAGCGGATTGTGGAGTTTTACAATTGGTTCAAAGAAATATGATCCATTAGAAGTTAGTGAGGAAGGAATAATTGACTTAAATACAAAATATTATACAAAACAGATTCATAAATCAATTTTTCAACTTCCTAAATTTGTTGAAGATTTAACAAAGGAGTAAATAGAATGAAATTTGATGAAGCATACTCTGGGAACGTTTTTATGGCATCTTGTCCGGATTACCAACAATCTGATACAGTAATATATGGAATGCCGATGGATTTCACTGCTAGTTTTCGACCTGGTTCTAGGTTTGGTCCAAAAAAAATTAGAGAGGTTTCAATTGTCCTAGAGGAATATAGCCCCTATCTAGACAGAGATTTATCTGAGATTAAATATTTTGATGCGGGGGATATTCCATTACCTTTTGGAAATCCTGAAAAAAGTATTAATATAATTGGTGATTATGTTGCGAAGATAATTAAAGATGGTAAATTTCCGCTAGGATTAGGGGGAGAACATTTAGTTACGTGGCCTATAGTAAGGGAAATATATAAAAAATATCCCGATATGGTTCTATTTCATTTTGATGCACATACAGACTTAAGGAGTAATTATGAAGGGGAAACTTTATCCCATTCAACGCCTATTCGTAAAATTGTTGATCTTATAGGTGGAAAGAATGTATATCAATTTGGAATTCGATCAGGGTTAAAAGAAGAATTTGTTTTTGCTAAAAACAATCTTAACTTTTATCCATACACAGTTTTAGAGTCAGTACAAAAAGCTATTCCACAGGTATTAGGCAGACCGGTATATTTAACTATTGACATAGACGTACTAGATCCAGCATTTGCACCAGGAACTGGTACATTAGAGTCAGGAGGGATAACTTCTGTAGAAATGTTAGCGGCCATTCACGAAATGGTCAAATTAAATATTATTGGTGCAGACATTGTAGAAGTTGCTCCAATATATGATATCGCAGACCAGACATCTATCTTAGCCGCAAAATTGGTAAGAGAAATACTTTTGGTTGCTAATGTCTAGGGAAGTAAAAATCTTAGTTACGACAATTATAGACTATGAAAACGAAGTTAAAGAAACAATGAGTAATCAATATAGCGGTGTATTATATTTTAAAGGGAATGATTGTTTTTTAAGATATAAGGATAATCCTAAACAGGAGCTTGGAAATACTTGGACTATTATTAAGTGGAATAAATATTATACACCTTACATAGTTACATTAGTTAGACAAGGTGATATAAAAATGAAACAAGTATTTCAAGAAGGATATACCTATCTAAGTGAATATAAGGGACCATTTGGGAATATTAACTTAGAAACAATTACAAATGATATAGCTATAATTGACAACGAAGATGGCGGTAAAATATATTTGGTTTATAACATGAAAATTAGTAGTCAAATTAGTGGGAAGTATACATTGGAGGTAACTTATATTGGTTAATGAGATAATAATATGAAAGAAGTTTTATTAGCAACATTAAGTGGATTAATAGTTGGCTTTATTTTTGGATTATTCAAGTTACCAATACCAGCTCCTCCCGCACTAGCAGGTGTAATGGGCATAGTAGGGATATATCTAGGATATCAATTATTTAAAATCTTCTTCTAATTAATAAATTTACAAATATAATTTGACATAATAAAAAAAATGATTAGAATGTTATTATTGTAAACAAAGCAAAGGTTATTGTTTTACGTTCTGAACATATTAAAGAAAGGTGTGCCCAGAATATGAGTGAAAATTTATATCAATTTGACGAGAGTTCGGTAATTGAAATGCCAACAATTGAATTAGCATATGAAATATTAAGACAGGCCAAAAAGACATTTTATTTTAAAGATTTAATTAATGAAATATCTGAAGTAAAAAATCTAAATGAGGATAAATTATTTGACTATCTTCCGCAACTTTATACTGAAATAAATATCGATGGTAGATTTATTCATTTAGGGCAAAATGAATGGGGATTGAAAAGTTGGTATCCACTTGAAAAGGCAGAGGCACTGCTAATTGCCAAGGACATTGAAGATGACGAAGACGATCTAGATTTTTTAGATGACGAAGATTTAATAGAAGAAGAGGAACTGTTTATTAAAGATAAAGATGACGATGATGAAGATGAGGAAGAGATAATTCTTGATCATGAAGACATTGATGAAGACATTGACGAAGATATAGATATAGGGTTAGATGAAGAAATAGACATAGATATAGAGTTAGACGAAGATATAGAGTTAGATGAAGAAATAGACATAGATATAGAGTTAGATGATGAGAATGATATAATAATAGATGATGAAGATCTAATTTTAGATAAAGATGTTGATGATGACGAAGTTGACTTCTATGGCGATGAGTCTGAAGATAATTTATAATTGCCTTGACATTAGTTTTACTTGCTAGTAAACTACTTTATGGGCATTAGAATTAGGATTAATCATATTATATTAGGAAACTAATAGGATAAACAAAAGAGCCCCTATCAAGGGATATACTTTTGTTTTTTTTATTTTTAATACACAAAATTAGTAGGAAAGGGGAATCTTGAGTGGCAAAATTCATCTTTGTAACAGGGGGAGTTGTATCATCTTTAGGCAAAGGTATTACTGCTGCATCACTAGGTAGACTTCTTAAGAATAGAGGTCTAAAAGTAACAATTCAGAAGCTCGATCCGTATATAAATATAGATCCAGGCACAATGAGTCCGTATCAGCATGGGGAAGTATTTGTAACAGATGATGGTGCAGAAACGGATTTAGACTTAGGGCATTATGAACGTTTTATCGATATAAGTTTAAATAAGAACAATAATGTTACGACTGGGAAGATTTATTCATCTGTTATTAACAAAGAAAGACATGGGGATTACTTAGGTGCAACAGTGCAAGTAATTCCGCACATTACTAATGAAATTAAGGAACATATTTTTAGAGCGGGCATTGATACAGACGTTGTTATCACGGAGATTGGTGGAACAGTAGGGGATATAGAGAGTCTCCCTTATTTAGAGGCTATTAGACAAATAAAGAAAGATTTAGGCAGAGATAACATAATTTATATTCACGTAACTTTGATACCATATATTGATGCTGCAGGGGAACTTAAAACTAAGCCAACTCAGCACAGCGTAAAAGAACTTCGTAGTATTGGTATTCAGCCTAATGTTATAGTATGTAGAACAAATCATCCTTTAACAATGGATTTAAAAGAAAAGATAGCATTATTTTGTGATATCGAAAAAGAAGCGGTTATTGAAAATATGGACTTAGAAACATTATACGAAGTCCCTATAATGTTACAAGAGCAAGGTCTGGACGAATATGTGATTAAACACTTAAAATTAGATGTTCCGAAAGCTAATATGACAGAGTGGATTAACTTAGTAAGCAAGATAAAAAACCTAAAAAATATTACATCTATTGCTATTGTGGGTAAGTACGTTTCACTCCATGATGCTTATCTAAGTGTAGCAGAAGCACTATATCATGCAGGATATGCTAATGATTCCGATATTGAAATCAAATGGGTAAATGCTGAATTTTTAAATTCTGAAAATGTGAATGAACTATTAAGTGAAGTTAATGGAATATTAGTTCCAGGCGGATTCGGGGATAGAGGAATTGAAGGTAAAATATTAGCAATAAAATATGCTCGAGAAAAGAAAATACCGTTTTTAGGTATTTGCTTAGGGATGCAGACAGCTGTAATTGAATTTGCAAGAAATGTTATGGGATTAGAGAATTCTAATAGCACTGAGTTCAATGAGAAAACGATATATCCAGTAATCGACCTTCTACCAGAACAAAAGACACTTCAGGATTTGGGAGGTACAATGAGATTAGGGTTATATCCATGTAAATTAATTGATATGACTAAAGCGAAATATTGCTACCAAAGAGATTTAATAGATGAGCGCCATCGCCATCGCTTTGAGTTTAACAATGATTTTCGTGAGCAATTTCAAAAGGCTGGATTGATAATTTCAGGTACATCACCTGATGGTAAGTTGGTTGAAATAATTGAATTATCAGATCATCCATGGTTTGTTGCAACACAATTTCATCCAGAATTTACCTCACGTCCAAATAAACCTCATCCATTATTTAAAGAATTTATAAAATCAGCTTTGAAAACTGAAAACATTTCTTGATTTTTTAGTCTGAAGCTATTGTCTTACAATAGCTTTTTATTTAAATAAAAATAAAAATATAAAAAGTTAGAAGGAAATTATGATTTTATGCCGAAAGAAACTTTTATACATTGTTGTTATTGGGTAAAATAGGAATAGATGTAAGGAGGAAGTATGAAAAGCAAGAAAATGTTAATTGTTGATGATCAATTGGGAATAAGATTATTATTATCTGAGGTGTTTACTGGTGAGGGATACGAAGTTTTTCAAGCTGCCAACGGAAGAACAGCTATAGAAATAACCCAAACTGAAAAACCTGACATCATAATATTAGACATGAAGATACCTGGAATGGATGGAATAGAAATATTAAAAAATATTAGAGGATTTGATAGTGAAATTAAAGTAGTAATGATGACTGCTTATGGCGAACTAGATATATTAAACGAGGCATATAGGCACGGTATATTGAGTCATTTCACCAAACCGTTTGATATTGGTGAGTTGAAAAGAGCAATTAAAGAGATTTTTATTAAGGATAGTGGGACAGAGAATATTATATATGAAAAAGTAGTAGAAATTTGATATACTTGCTTAGTTAAAATTTATTCTTTTACGAAAGAATTTAACATAAGATAATTGTAATAACCTTATATGAAGTTGCTATACCTAATTTAGGAAGGGGATTTAATAAATGTCTTTAGTTTCAATGACTGAAATGTTAAGGAAAGCCAAAGCAGAGAAATATGCTGTTGGTCAGTTTAATATTAATAACCTAGAGTTTACCCAGGCTATTGTAGAAGCTGCAATAGAAGAAGGATCACCGGTTATTTTAGGGGTAAGCGAAGGTGCAATTAAGTACATGGGCTTAGAATATACTGTTGCTCTTGCAAAAACTGCTGCTGAGATATCAGATATACCAATTGCATTACATTTAGACCATGGTAGTTCCTTTGAAATAGCTATGAAGGTAATTCGTGCTGGATTTTCATCTGTTATGTTTGATGGTTCTCATTATTCTTATGAACAGAACGTCATCTTAACTAAGAAAATTGTCGAAGCTGCCCGAGCTATGGGGGTCTCAGTTGAAGGTGAGTTAGGCACCATAGGCGGAACGGAAGATGATTTATCAGTAGAAGACAAGGATGCATTATTAGCAAACCCATTGGAAGCCATAAAATACTATAAGGATACCGATGTAGATGCATTAGCAATTGCTGTGGGAAGTGCTCATGGGGTGTATAAAGGGGAGCCGAAAATTCGTTTCGATATTATAGAAGCAGTATGTAAAGAAATAGATATTCCCTTAGTACTACATGGTGGATCGGGTATTCCAGACGAGACAATAAAGAAGGCAATTAAAGCTGGTATAGGGAAAATTAATGTAAATACAGAGTGTCAGATTGTAATGACGAAAAAGATCAGAGAAATATTTATTAATGATAGTAAGGTATATGATCCAAGAAAGTACTTAGGACCAGGTCGTGAAGAAATTAAAAGAGCAGTTAAAGAAAAAATCATTTTATTTGGAAGCAACGGCAAAGCTTAAGGAGGATTATATACGTGGAAATTTTTATAGATACGGCAAATGTAAAAGAGATATATAAGAGCAGTGAGTTAGGGATTATCTCAGGAGTTACTACTAATCCTTCGTTGATTGCCAAAGAAGGAAGAAGTATTGAAGAGGTTATTAAAGAGATTACAGAGATAGTTGATGGACCAATAAGTGCTGAAGTAATTGGGTTAGAATCTGAATTGATGATTAAAGAAGGAAGAGAACTAGCTAAAATATCTAAGAATATTGTTATCAAGATACCAATGACACTTGAAGGATTAAAAGCTGTCTCAAAATTAAGTAAAGAAGGAATAAAAACAAACGTAACACTAGTTTTTTCAGCTAATCAAGCACTAATGGCAGCAAGAGCAGGGGCTACCTATGTGTCCCCTTTTGTAGGTAGATTAGATGATATAGGTCATGATGGAATAGCATTAGTTGATGAGATTAACCAAATTTTTCAGTATTACGACATAGAAACAAGAATAATTGCTGCAAGCATTAGGCATCCGCTACATGTAATTCAAGCTGCTAAAGCTGGAGCGGACATAGCGACAATTCCATATAATGTATTAATACAGATGGTGAAACACCCACTGACCGATATAGGTATAGAAAAATTTATTGCTGATTGGGAAAAATCACGTCCTTAGTCACTAAAGCACTTTCTATGGAAGGTGCTTCAGACTGTTGAAAAAGTCCTATCTCTTCGTTACTGTTTAAAATCTCCGGTACTCACTTACCTTAGAGTAAGCTCCGTTCCTCGATTTTAACGTGCCTCGATATAGAACATTTTCAACAGTCTGTCATGTTGTTGACTTTCTCAACAACAGGTGCTTTTTTCTGATTAATATCTACAGAATTGAGGGATGAACTATATTGGATAAGATAATGATTAAGGGTGGACAACAACTAACAGGGTCAGTAACAATTAGTGGAGCTAAAAATAGTGCTGTTGCATTAATTCCTGCTGCAATTCTATCTGACTCTAAAGTATATATAGACAATTTGCCAAATATAAAAGATGTAATTATACTTTCGGATATTTTAAGAGAAATGGGTGCAATTATAGAATATAATGAAGGTACCATGATGATTGACCCTAGAAATATAGAGTCAAAACCTATGATGAGCCTAAATATAAAGGAATTAAGAGCATCGTATTATCTCATGGGAGCTTTATTAGGTAAATTTGGTGAAGCAAAGATTGGAATGCCAGGAGGATGTAATCTAGGTTTGCGACCAATTGATCAACATATAAAGGGATTTAATTCATTAGGTGCTGAAGCAATTTATGAACCGGAATATTTGCATCTTTATGCGAAGGAGCTTATAGGGAACAAAATATACTTAGACACAGTTAGCGTAGGTGCAACAATAAATATTATGTTAGCATCCGCTAGAATTAACGGAATGTCAATAATCGAAAACGCTGCAAAAGAACCTGAGATTGTAGATGTTGCTACACTTCTTAACTCAATGGGTGTAAAAATCACAGGAGTTGGAACGGATGTAATTAAAATTCAAGGTTGTGACTACTTAAAAGAATGCAGACATTCAATAATTCCCGACCGTATAGAGGCAGGCACATATATGATTATTGGCGCTGCTACTGCCGGAGACATAACTGTTGAAAATGTAATTCCAAAGCATCTGGAATCTTTAACAGCTAAATTAAGAGAGACAGGGGTTATTGTAGAGGAAAGTGACGATTCTATAAGAGTAATAGGTCAATCCTTCTACAACCCTGTAGACGTAAAAACTTTACCATACCCCGGTTTCCCCACTGATTTACAACAACCTTTTAGTGTACTAATGACAAAAGCTATTGGTACAAGTATGATTACCGAAACTATATTTTCATCTCGTTTTAAACATGTTGATGAATTGGTAAGAATGGGAGCAGAAGCAAGAGTCGAGGGAAGAAGTGCGATTTTTGAGGGGCCGAAAGAACTTCAAGGATCTATAGTAACAGCAACAGATTTAAGGGCCGGAGCTGCTTTAGTGACAGCGGCAACAATTGCTGAAGGAATTACAGAGATAAGAGATGTTTTTCATATAGACAGGGGATATGAAAACTTAGAAGAAAAATTAAGATCTCTGGGTGCAAATATATGGAGAGTAGTTGAATAGTATTTTTGCTACACTTAATTATAGAAGAAATAGAGGGGGAAATGAAGTGGAGAGAAGTTTAACCTTAGAGTTAGTTCGCGTAACTGAGGCAGCAGCATTGGCAGCAGCTAAATGGATGGGTAAAGGATTAAAAATAGAAGTGGATGATGCAGGTACAACAGCAATGAGAAAAGTCTTCGATACCATACCAATGCGTGGTACCGTTGTGATTGGTGAAGGTGAAATGGACGAGGCACCAATGCTATATATTGGGGAAAAGCTGGGAACAGGAGAAGGACATGAACTTGATGTAGCAGTTGACCCGATAGAAGGAACTAATATAGTTGCTAATGGTCTTTGGAATGCTTTAGCAGTAGTAGCAGTAGCTGATAAAGGTAATTTGTTACATGCGCCAGATATGTATATGCAGAAAATTGCTGTTGGGCCTAGAGTGGCTGGGAAGATTGATATAAATGCTAGTGTAGAAGAGAATTTAAGAATTGTAGCAAAGGCTCTGAATAAAGATATAACTGAAGTAACGGCCATTATTCTAAATCGTGAGAGGCACTATGATTTAATTAAAGAAATAAGACGCGTAGGCGCAAGAATAAAATTAATAACTGACGGTGATGTTGCAGCGGCTATTAATACTTCATTTGAAAAAACGGGAGTAGATATATTATTTGGAACAGGTGGGGCGCCAGAGGGAGTACTAGCAGCAGTAGCATTGAAATGCTTAGGTGGAGAGATACAAGGGAAGCTATTACCTCAAAATGATGAAGAAATTAAAAGATGTAAATTGATGGGATTAGATATAAATAAAATATTATTGATGAACGATTTAGTTAAAGGGGAAGACGCAATCTTCGCTGCTACAGGTGTAACAGATGGGGAATTATTAACAGGTGTTCGTTATCAAGGTTCAACAGCATTGACTCAATCATTAGTTATGCGTGCTAAAACAGGTACAGTTAGAGTTATTGATGGTACACATCGTCTAGAAAAAAAGCCGAATTTATACTTATAATATTGCCAATTCTATAAGGTAGGTGTTTAAATGAATTTAAGTATAGCAATACTTGAAACAAAGAAATTAACTGAGCTATATCAGTTAGCAAAAGAATTAGAAATACCGTATTATAGTAAAATGAAAAAAAAGGAACTTATATTCTCGATACTTAAGGCGCAAACAGAAAGCGTAGGGTTAATGTTTTTAGAAGGAGTTCTGGAAATATTACCTGATGGATTTGGTTTTTTAAGGCCAATAAATTATTTGCCTAGCAATGAGGATATATATATATCCGCCTCACAAATACGGAAATTCGATTTAAGAACAGGTGATCTTGTTTCGGGAAAAGCTCGACCGCCAAAAGAAAATGAAAGATATTTTGGACTTTTACACGTAGAAGCTGTTAATGGTTTAGACCCGGCACTAGCGTCAGAAAGATTACATTTTCCTGCACTTACTCCAATATTTCCATTAGAAAAACTAATATTAGAAACCTCCCCTACAAATATCGCTGCTAGAATTATCGATCTATTAGCACCAGTTGGAAAGGGGCAACGCGGATTAATTGTTGCGCCACCAAAAGCTGGTAAAACCTTACTATTAAAAGAAATAGCTAATTCAATAAATACTAATTTTCCAGATGTTGAATTAATGATATTATTAATCGATGAAAGACCAGAAGAAGTAACAGATATGCAAAGATCAGTTAACGCAGAGGTAATAAGTTCAACATTTGATGAATTGCCAGAGAATCATGTAAAAGTTACAGAGCTTGTTTTGGAGCGTGCTCAAAGGTTAGTTGAAGCAAAAAAAGACGTCGTTATCTTATTAGATAGCATTACAAGATTAGCAAGGGCTTACAATCTAATAATCCCTCCAAGCGGAAGAACACTTTCCGGAGGATTAGATCCTGCGGCCCTACACAGGCCGAAAAGATTCTTTGGAGCAGCAAGAAACATTGAAGAAGGCGGAAGTCTTACAATTCTAGCAACAGCATTAGTTGATACTGGTTCGCGAATGGATGATATAATCTTTGAAGAATTTAAAGGAACCGGTAACATGGAACTGCATCTAGATCGCAGATTAGCTGACAAGAGAATCTTCCCTGCACTTGACATAAAAAAATCTGGTACAAGAAGAGAAGAATTGCTATTATCCAAAGAACATTTAGATAAAATTTGGGCATTAAGAAAATTAATGTCGGAGCAAAATGATTTTACAGAATTTTTCATTAAAAGATTAAAAGAAACTAAAACAAATACTGAATTTCTTGATCAATTGGATAAAATTATTAATAAAAAATAAACATTCATTAAAAAGTTTTGTTGAAACAAAAGAATAAAACATGTTATAATACAAAAAGTGTCGCATAGAACTCTGTTTCTAAATGATTCAGGGCAGAAAGAGGTGAAAGTTGATGAAAAAGGGAATTCATCCTGAATATAAAATAGCTAACATAGTTTGTGCATGTGGGAATACCTTTGAGACTGGTTCAGTAAAGGATAAACTACGTGTTGAGGTATGTTCCGAATGTCATCCGTTTTACACGGGTAAGCAAAAAACCGCTGACGTTGGTGGACGTGTAGACAAATTTAATAAGAAGTATAATAAGTAAATTTTAAATCGTTAAGTAATGAGTCAGACTGTAGAAAAAGTTGTATTTAAACATTTTCTACAGTCTGTCATTTTGTCAACAGCCTGACGGACTTTTTCAACAGTCTGCAAAGCAAGCTAAGGCTTGCCTTTCTTTTTCTAATGAAGGTTATTGGGGGAGCAAACGAAATGATGTATTATAAGAAAGAAGGATGGATTGAATTCATCTGTGGCAGTATGTTTTCAGGTAAAAGTGAAGAATTGATTAGAAGAATAAAAAGAGCAAAATATGCCAAATTAAAGGTACAGACATTTAAACCTGTAATTGACAATCGTTTTAGCGATGTTGCTTTAGTATCACATAATGGCAGTCAAGCTGATGCCGAACCAGTAAATAATTCTGCTGATATTTTATTAAAGGTTCATCCCGACACAGAGGTTGTGGCAATAGACGAGATACAATTTTTTGATCATGGCATAGTTGATGTTTGCAATAAACTAGCTGATAATGGAGTACGGGTGATTTGTGCTGGGTTAGATATGGATTTTAGAGGAGAGTCATTTGGTCCATCTCCAGAACTTTTAGCCAAGGCTGAGTTTATTACCAAACTACAGGCGATATGTATTATATGTGGTGGACCAGCGTCAAGAACACAAAGACTCATTAATAATGAGCCTGCCAATTATAACGATCCAATAATTAAAATAGGTGCATCCGAGAGCTACGAGGCACGATGTCGACATTGCCATAATGTACCTAATAAATAAATATAATTATTTAACATCTTCTTGGGAATTATAATCCTGAGGAGGTGACATTAAGTGCGTACAATGAAAATAACATTAGTATTAATTTTATGTACTTTAATGATTGGTGTAACAGCGTGTAGCTTAAATGACAATGGTCAACCACTAACTAAAAGCGATGACAGGGAGAAACTTAGAGGCGATGTAAGCGGTGACAATGTATCGCCATACAATTACAATGGAGATTACTATAGCGATCGTTTAAGCATGGGAACAGATGGCCTTCAAGCAGATGAACTAACTAGATTTAACAAAACGAATACAAATGAAGAAGCTAAGAAAATGGCAGATGCTGCAGCTAAAATTAAGGGCGTTGATGATGCTACAATAGTAATAGCTGGAGGTAATGTATACGTAGCCTTAGATTTAGATAATCAGGTTCAATCTAACCAGGCATATAAAGTCGAAAATGAAGTTTACGATAAGTTAAGTAAATTGTCAGGCGGCAATAGAATTATGATAACCTCTGACGATGACCTCTATGGTCGCTTAAGAGACGTTGGTGACGGGATAGATACTGGGACACCTATTAATAAGTATGATGATGATTTTCGATTGTTTGACAGAAATTTTAGATATAACGTGAGGTAAATTGGATTTATAGGGATGGTTTGAGTAGTAATCTCGAACCATCTTTATTTTTATTATCATAAAATATTTTTTGACCATAAAAGATTAATTGTATATAATTTTAATGTTGTACAATTAATTTAGAAATGTGATTATGGGGTGAAGTAAAGTGTTTAAACGGTTAAAAGACTTAGAAAGCCGTTATAATGAATTAAGTGAGTTGTTAATGGACTCAGACGTTATAAGCGATCTAAAGAAACTTAAAGATTATTCAAAGGAACAGTCTGGATTAGAAGAAATAGTTCAGAAATATTTAGAATATAATGGAATTGTAGAAGAATTAGAAAATGCAAAGTCAATGCTTAACGAAAAGCTTGATTCTGAAATGCGTGAAATGGTAAAAATCGAAGTTGATGAATTGTCGGAGAAGAAGGTAAAATTAGAAGAAAAATTAAAGATTTTATTACTTCCGAAAGACCCTAACGATGAAAAAAACGTAGTCGTTGAGATCAGGGGTGCTGCAGGTGGAGATGAGGCTGCACTTTTTGCTGGTGATTTATACAGAATGTATACTCGCTATGCTGAACGCCAAGGCTGGAGAGTGGAAGTTATTGACGCCAGTAGCACAGGCGTAGGAGGATTTAAAGAGATAGTCTTCATGATTTATGGCAAAGGTGTATACAGTCAGCTAAAGTATGAGAGTGGAGCTCATCGAGTTCAGCGGATACCTACAACTGAATCGGGAGGTAGGATTCATACATCAACATCAACAGTAGCAATACTACCTGAGGTTGAAGAAGTTGAAGTCGAAATTCACGATAAAGATATTAGAGTTGATACTTTTGCATCTAGTGGACCAGGAGGGCAAAGCGTAAACACAACAATGTCCGCTGTTCGCTTAACACATATACCAACAGGAGTAGTTGTTTCATGTCAGGACGGAAAATCTCAAATTAAGAATAAAGAAAAAGCGATGAAAGTACTCCGTGCAAGGATTTATGAAAAACAACGCGCCGAGGAACATGCGAAGGTAGCAAGTGAAAGAAAAAGTATGGTTGGAACCGGTGATCGAAGTGAACGAATAAGAACTTATAATTTTCCACAGAACCGTGTTACAGACCATAGAATTGGACTTACATTGCATAAGCTTGATTACATAATAGAAGGAGATATGGACGAACTTATTTCTGCTCTCCAAGTTCAAGTTCAGTTAGATTTATTAAAAGGTACAAGTGCGGAGTAATGATAAATGATAATAAAAGAGGCTTATGAAAAAGCAGCCCTGATTTTGGAAAAAAACAATATAGAAAACGCAAGTTTAAATGCAGAGGTTTTAATATGCAGTATTTATCAATGGGATAGAGGCAAATTTATTCTTAATTATCAACTTGATATGACTGCAGATAAGTATGATCAGCTAATTAAAATGGTTGAAAGAAGAGTTAATAATGAACCCTTGCAATATATTACAGGGGTTCAAAATTTTTATGGCAGGGATTTTGACGTGAATTATAATGTATTAATTCCTAGGCCGGAAACAGAGCTGCTAGTAGAAGCAGTAATAAATGAAGCTAGAATACTTTGGGGAGATAAATCAATAACAGTTGCAGATATAGGGTCTGGTAGTGGAGCGATTGCTATTACATTATCCTTAGAAAAAGAGAAATGGGACCTTCATGCAGTCGATATTTCAAAAGAAGCTCTTCAATTAGCAGCTAATAATGCCATTAAGCTAAAAGCAGATGTAACGTTTCATCAGGGTAATCTTCTTTCTCCATTAATAGAGAAAAAGATAGTAGTCGATATGATTGTGTCAAATCCACCTTACATACCAACAGATGACATATTGCAGCTTTCATCAGAGGTAAAGGATTATGAACCAAGTTTAGCATTGGATGGCGGTTCCGATGGCTTAAGTTACTACCGAGAAATAATCGTTAAAAGTCATACGATTTTAAGGAGTCCGGGTATTATCGCTTTTGAAATAGGAATTGATCAAGCAAAAAAAATAGTTGGGCTATTAAAAGAATATGGGGCTAAGAATGTTAATGAAATACTTGACTATCAGGGAATTCCAAGGATTTTAATAGCTTTGTTTTAAAATAAGATTTAATTTTTAAGACGTTTATCCTCTTTCGTTTCAGGTCATACTGAGAATATAGAAAGATATTGAGAGGAGAAACGTTATGAGAGTAATTTTATACATAATATTTATTTTTACTATTCTACTAATGAGTTGGGACCTTGGGAATCAAGACTCTGTAATTGCCATGTCTAATGAATCTTCCATACCCGATGAGGCAATACGTTTAAGAATTATTGCTAATAGTGATTCGGTAGAAGACCAGTGGTTAAAAAGAGAAATAACCGGAGTAGTTGTAAATCAGATGGATGAGTGGGTTAATTCAATAGATAGTTTGGACGAGGCTAGATTAGTAATCGAACGGAACATTCCCATTTTAGAAAAATTAGTTAAAGAGACTGTTAATATAAATGGTTTTAATTATAATGAAGAATTAAAAGTTGAACTGGGCTCATTTCCTTTTCCTACGAAGATGTACGGTCAAAATGTATACCCAGCAGGGGATTATGAAGCTTTGAGGGTTACGTTAGGTGCTGGAGAAGGTGAAAACTGGTGGTGTGTATTATTTCCGCCACTATGCTTTATTGATATGTCTACAAGTAGTGCAATTCAACCAGAGGATATTAATACAACTGCAGCTGATGAATTAGAGTTAAACGAAGATGTTGAGGTTAAATTTTTTGTAGTGGAACTTTTAAATAAAATTAAATTATTTTTTGCAGCATAAACTCAATTAAAATTGTTAATAGAATGTTAATAGAATGTTAATAGAATGTTAATAGAATGTTAATAGAATGTTAATA
>JBFXJF010000010.1:0-43338 GCA_050175155.1 Vulcanibacillus sp. | reverse complement strand
TGTTAATAGAATGTTAATAGAATGTTAATAGAATGTTAATAGAATGTTAATAGAATGTTAATAAGATGTTGAAATGATATTTATAATTAGAATAATTTTCGAAGCTTGATCTAAAAAATCTAGCTTTTTTATTTTTTAGCTGGTTAATATCAACGAGAAAATTTTATAAACATATTTATCCACAGGTTATCAACAGATTGTTAATAAGTATAGTAAATTATAAAGGGTTGTATTTTATATAAATGAGGATTAAAATTATTTGTGATTTACAATGCAATTTAAAAAGATGGTGGCGAAATTGAGAAAGACAAAGGTATGGAAGATTAATGATTTAACAGAGAAGAATTCAATTATAGCAATTGAGGAGATAGCGACTGAACTTAAAAAGGGTGAAATTATTGCGTTTCCAACTGAAACAGTTTATGGATTGGGAGCCAATGCTTTAGATAGCGAAGCCGTTGAGAAAATTTTTATAGCAAAGGGACGTCCAAGTGATAATCCACTTATAGTTCATATAGCTTCAATCGAGCAATTACATTATTTAACAGAAGAGATAAATGAAACGAGTATGTTATTAATCGAAAGATTTTGGCCTGGACCGTTAACAATAATTTTTAAAAGAAGAGAAGGGATTTCAGAACTTGTTACAGCGGGACTAGATACTGTAGCAGTTAGAATGCCCAATAATCCAATCGCTTTAGCAATTATCAAGGCTGCAAACATACCTATAGCCGCACCTAGCGCTAATAGTTCTGGCAAACCAAGTCCAACAACAGCCGAGCATGTTATAAATGATTTAGATGGAAAAGTTGAAGGTATTGTTGATGGTGGTCCGACGGGAATTGGTGTTGAATCAACAGTAATTGATGTAAGTATGGAGACTCCTATCATACTAAGACCAGGTGCTATTACAATAGAAGAGTTAAGGGCTGTTCTGGGAAAAGTTGAGCTAGAATCTTCATCGAAAAATTATGAACAACCAAAATCACCCGGCATGAAATATAGGCATTATGCTCCAAAAGGCGAGATGGTTATAATTACAGGGAATGAAAATCGAGTTACCCAGAAAATAAATTCACTTATTCAGGAACAATTAAACTCTGGGAAAAGCGTTGGAATCTTAACCACCGAAGAACATAAGAATCAATATCTTAATGCTAATTTAATTTTTGCCTATGGCAATAATGATAATATGTATCCACTGGCTGAGAATTTATATGATGTATTAAGGGAGTTTGATAAAAAAAATATCGATTATATAATAATAGAAGGAATAGATGAAGAAGGAATTGGCCATACGATTATGAATCGGTTAAAGAAAGCAGCAAACGGGAATATTATTAATGTTTAAAATAAGCTTTGCAAGGAGTTTGTACTATGAATATATTATTTGTCTGTACAGGGAATACCTGTAGAAGTCCGATGGCAGAAAAGATGTTGAAAAGAAAATTACTTGATGAAAAACTAAATATTGTTGTGAAATCAGCTGGAATAGCGGCGGTTGAGGGTAGTTCCTATTCTAAACATGCAGAAACAATTATTAAAAATTACCTTGACGAGGGTCACATCTCACAAAAGGTTTCAGAAGAATTAATGGATTGGGCAGATCTTATTTTAACGATGACTAATGGACATAAACAAATATTAAATATTTTAAAACCAGAACATATTGAAAAAATTCATACATTAAAAGAGTATGTTTTATTAGATGATGCTATTTCATTAGATATTGTAGACCCCTTTGGCAAAGGGTTAGAAACTTATCAAATTATTGAAAAAGAGTTAGAAGAATTAATAAGCAAGTTATTAATTAGAATTAATTCTAAAGAAATATTATGAAAAATTAATCAGAGAGATAACTAACTCTCTTTTTTTTGTACTAAAGAATAGGGTATAATATATAAGATATTAACTAGAATAACAGGAGGTCGAATTAATGAAGGTTGCTATAGCTTCAGATCACGGTGGTTACGAGCTTAAGGAACAAATAAAAACCATCATGGACGAAATGAATATTGATTATCAGGATTTGGGAACGAACAGTAACGATTCGGTAGACTATCCTGATTACATCGTTCCAGTCACTAAGAAGGTTCTAAGTAAGGAAGTTGATCGGGGAATCTTAATCTGTGGAACGGGAGTTGGCATGTCGATTGCGGCGAATAAAGTTAAAGGAATTCGTGCTGCACTAGTGCATGATAGCTTTACAGCAAGGGCTACTCGTCAACATAACGATTCTAATGTTTTATGTTTAGGTGGCAGAAATACAGGATTAAATGTGGCAATAGATATAGTAAAGGTTTGGCTTGAAACGGAATTTGAAGGCGGACGCCATAAAAAAAGAATAGATAAGATAAAAATAATAGAAAATAGTGGAGACTAAACATAATGAGTTTAGAGAACATTAATTCACAAATGGATAAGGCAATTAATGAATTACTAGGGTTTTTCCCTTTAAATAATAAGGATATATTAGTTATTGGGGCAAGTACAAGTGAAGTGCTAGGTGGGAAAATTGGCACAATGGGCAATGAAGAGATTGCAAAAGATATTTTTGAAAAATTAGTACAGTTTCAAAAGAGTCATCACTTCCAATTGGCTTTTCAAAGTTGCGAGCATATAAATCGTGCCTTAATCGTAGAAAGAACTACCGCAGAAGAATTTAAGCTAGAGATTGTTTCAGTTGTCCCGGTACTAGAAGCTGGTGGAGCTATGGCAACCTACGCCTATAAACACCTAGTTGACCCGGTAGCAGTTGAGTTTATTAAGGCTGATGCAGGAATAGACATAGGTGACACGTTCATTGGGATGCATCTAAAACACGTCGCAGTACCTGTAAGAGCATCTATTAGAAATATTGGACAAGCACATCTAACCATGGCAATAACAAGACCAAAGTTAATTGGTGGGGAACGTGCTTGCTATAAAATTAAATAAATTAAGTATAAAAATACTAATAAACATAGGTGGGGGATTATATAATGAAAAACTTAAGAAAATATGATTCGAAAATTGCTGAAGCAATAGATTTAGAACTAAATCGTCAGCGCTCAAAAATAGAGCTTATTGCTTCAGAAAACTTCGTAAGTGAAGCAGTATTAGAAGCTCTTGGAACAGTATTAACGAATAAATATGCAGAGGGTTACCCAGGCAAAAGATACTACGGTGGATGTGAATGTGTAGACATAGTTGAAAATATAGCAAGGGATCGTGCCAAAGAGATTTTTAAAGCAGAGCATGCTAACGTACAACCACACTCAGGTGCACAAGCCAATATGGCCGTATATTTTGCGATGTTAAAGCCAGGGGATACTGTACTAGGAATGGATCTTTCGCATGGTGGACATTTAACCCACGGTAGTCAAGTTAATTTTTCCGGAGTACTATATAATTTCATCTCCTATCAAGTCGATAAGGAAACAGAAGTGATTGACTACGAAAAAGTTAGAGAACTAGCAAAAGAAAACAGACCCAAAATGATTGTTGCTGGTGCAAGTGCCTACCCAAGGATAATTGATTTTGAAAAAATGAAAGCAATAGCTGACGAAGTAGGTGCCTTATTAATGGTTGACATGGCACATATTGCGGGTTTAGTAGCAGCAGGAGAACATCCTAGTCCAGTACCATATGCGGACTTTGTAACAACAACAACTCATAAAACCCTTCGGGGACCTCGTGGCGGAATGATACTTTGTAAAGAAGAATATGCAAAGGCGATTGACAAGGCTATTTTCCCTGGAATTCAGGGTGGTCCACTAATGCACGTAATAGCAGCTAAAGCGGTAGCATTTGCTGAAGTTTTAGAGCCAGAGTTTAAAGAATATGCCAAGAATGTAGTTACGAATAGTAAACATCTTGCAAACAAACTAACTGAAAAAGGTTTCAGATTAGTTTCAGGTGGTACGGATAATCATCTGATACTTATTGATCTGACTAATATAGACATAACTGGCAAAGACGCTGAACATTTACTTGATGAAGTAGGGGTTACATGTAATAAGAATACGATCCCATTTGAACAAAAAAGTCCTTTTGTAACAAGTGGAATTAGAATCGGTACCGCAGCTGTAACAACTAGAGGAATGGATCTAGAAGCAATGACGGAAATCGCTGAGATACTAGAAATGACATTAAAAAATCCGAATGATTTCGAAGTACATAATAGAGCGAAGGGAAAAGTAGAAGAACTAACGAAAAAATATCCTTTATATCCAGGATTCTAAACTATAGAGAAGAAGTCTAAATTTATGGGAGTGTTTATATGTCAAGGTTATATGTATTTGATCATCCATTGATTCAGCATAAGCTTACATTTATTAGGAATAAAGACACAGGTACAAAGGAATTTCGCGAGTTAATGGATGAAGTAGCTACATTAATGGCTTATGAAATTACTAGGGATATACATCTAGAAGAAGTAGAGATTGAAACTCCCATTTGCAAAACAAAATCAAAAATAGCAACGGGTAAAAAAATCGGTATTGTTCCTATTTTGCGGGCAGGACTTGGAATGGTTGATGGTATACTAAAAATAATACCTGCAGCAAAGATAGGGCATATAGGATTATATCGAGATCCTGATACACTAAAGCCTGTAGAATATTATCTAAAACTTCCTTCAGACGTTTCCGAACGTGATTTAATAGTAATTGATCCAATGCTAGCAACTGGTGGATCGGCAGCAGCGGCAATTCACTTACTTAAGAAAAAGGATGTTAAAAATATTAAACTTATGTGTCTAATTGCTGCGCCTGAGGGAATTGAATATCTACAAAATGAACATGACGACGTCGATATATTTGTTGCTGCTGTTGACGAAAGACTGAATGAACATGGATATATAGTTCCAGGATTAGGTGACGCGGGGGATCGATTATTTGGTACAAAATAGGAGCGCAGAGATGAAGAAGATTAAAGTTTTAACAATATTTGGAACTAGGCCTGAAGCAATAAAAATGGCGCCGTTAGTTCAATTATTACAACAAAGAAAAGAAGATTTTGAATGTATTGTATGTGTAACAGCACAACATAGAGAAATGCTTGATCAAGTACTAGATGTATTTAAAATTTTTCCTAACTATGACCTTAATATAATGAAAGAAAAACAAACCTTAGTAGAGATAACAGTTCGTGCACTAAAGGGATTGGAAGAGGTAATGATTAAAGAGAAACCTGATATTGTTCTTGTTCACGGTGACACAAGTACAACCTTTCTAGGTAGCTTAGCTGCTTTTTATCAGCAGATACCAGTCGGGCATGTGGAAGCAGGACTTAGAACTTGGGATAAGAAATCTCCTTTTCCGGAAGAAATAAATCGTCAACTTACTGGGGTAATTGCAGATATTCACTTTGCACCAACTGATTGGTCAGCAAACAATCTAAGGAAAGAAAATAAAAGAGAAGAAACAATATTTATAACAGGTAATACTGTAATTGACTCTTTTAAGACAACCGTAAAGGAAAGCTACGAACACCCAATACTTGAAAAACTAACAGGAAAAAGAATGATATTAGTTACTGCTCATAGAAGAGAAAACCTTGGTGCTCCAATGGAGAATATATTCAAAGCTATAAATCGTTTAGTTGAAAAGCATGAGGATATTGCAGTAGTTTTCCCCGTTCATCTAAATCCGTTGGTTCAAGAGACCGTAAAAAGAATACTAGGGAATAATGAACGAATCTACCTTTTAAACCCATTAGACGTAGTAGATTTTCATAATTTTGAGTCCCGAGCACATCTGATACTTACTGATTCAGGAGGATTACAAGAAGAGGCGCCATACTTCGGTGTACCTGTTCTTGTACTACGAAATACAACTGAGCGTCCAGAGGGAGTAGAGGCTGGTACATTAAAATTAGTAGGTACAGATGAAAATGATATATTTAATACTGCAGATGAACTGCTAACTGATAAATCTGCTTATGATAAAATGGCCAAAGCCGCTAACCCATATGGAGATGGATTTGCATCGGAAAGAATAGCAGACGCAATAAGCAGTTTGTTCTAGAAAAAGGCAATTTTAGGCTTACTATTTATTTGTACATTATGTGAATTTTATCTTGCTAAAGTGAAAGCGTTTTTGGTATACTGACAATTGGTATACATAATCATTTATCTAAGTAATGGGAGTGTATGATGAATATTAACAAGGAAAATCCTTGGCATGCTTTTGGGTTAGTTAGTGCAATAGGACTTGACTTAGCGATAATGGTTATTATTGGTATGTGGATAGGGAAAAAGTTAGATTTATCCTTCCAAAGCTCACCATTATTCTTGATTATTGGACTAGTCTTAGGGTTTACGATAGGCATAATTTCAATAATTAGGCTGATAAAAATCTATTTAGAGGATTGATCACTAACTGTGGATTTTTTAGAAAACTATAAAAGAAAAATAATACGCATAGCAAAATACACGCTTATACTTGAAATTATTTTTGGAATTGGACTTCTTACTCCGTACTCAGCTATATTTTTAGGTTTAATATTAGGAACTGCTGTTAGTCTATTAAATACAGTTTATGCAGCATGGAAAGTAAATAAAATAGGTGAATTAGCAGCTGATATTAATCAAAAGCATAAAACGAAATATTCTTCCACGGGTATGTTTACTAGGATGGCCCTTTCGCTACTAACAATTATGCTTGTACTAGAATATCCACAATATTTTAATTTATATGCCACTCTGACAGGTTTGTTTATTACACAAATAATTTCAGCAGTGGATACTATAAAATCAAATTAAGACCTAAAAGAAACTACTTTATCAATGAAAGGGGTGAAAGCCGTGGATCATATACAACCGGTTTGGGCTTCAGAATCAATGCCATGGTTGCAAGTTAACCTCTCAACAACATTAATGATAATTATAACATCAATAATAGTAATTATTATTGCTCTAGCTGGAACTAGGAAATTATCTTCTGGTGTACCTTCAGGGTTACAGAATGTTCTTGAATGGATAGTCGATTTCGTTTATGGCATTATAGGTAGTACAGTTGGCGCAAAGAAGGGTACAAAATTCGTATTCTTGGCCGTAACATTAATACTATTTATTTTCGTGGGAAACATGTTAGGACTACCACTCAATGTAATAACCAGTCATGAAGAACCACTTACAATTCTTGGTTCGGAAATTATAACCGAAGAGATGATTCATGAATCAGAGGTTTATCATGATGGACATCAAGTAGTAGAGGTAGCTTGGTGGAAATCTCCAACTGCCGATGTAAGTATAACTTTAGCACTAGCACTATCAATAATTATCTTGACTCATATTTTAAGCATTCAATATAAAGGAACAAAAAAATATCTCAAGCATTATTTTGAGCCTTATCCGGTCTGGTTACCACTTAATATAATTGAGGAAATATCAAAATTCCTAACGTTAGGAATGCGTCTTTATGGGAACATATTTGCAGGAGAGGTATTAATAGCAGTTATTCTTGGCTTAGGGTTTATTGGAATATTTCCTATGGTGGTGTGGCAAGCGTTTAGTATCTTTGTTGGTAGTATCCAAGCATATGTATTTACGATTTTAAGCATGGTATATATTTCGCAAAAAATTTCTGAAGAGCATTAATCTTTGTTATCAATTTTATTAATAAAAATTACTTATCTTCTTTATTAATAATATTATATAAATCTAATTTTTCAAAAGGAGGATATATTAATGGGACTTATAGGAGCAGGTATTGCGGTAGGTTTAGCAGCTTTAGGAGCAGGTATTGGTAACGGACTAGTAATTAGTCGTACAATTGAAGGAATTGCTAGACAACCAGAAGCGCGTGGAATTCTTCAAACAACAATGTTTATTGGTGTAGGTTTGATTGAGGCATTACCTATTATAGCAGTTGTAATTGCATTTATGTTGATGAATGCTTAAGATAGTACCTGGCAGGGGCTATTCCCCTGCCTTCCTTTTAAATGAAGGAGGGAGTGTGAAGAACTTATGGAAATATTATGGGGCAGTTTTATTATTCAAATAGTAGCCTTTATTATATTATTTTTGCTTTTAAAGAGATATGCGTTTGGTCCATTAGTGAATATAATGGAAACTCGTCAAGAAAATATCAAAGAGCAAATAAGTAGTGCAGAAAATAACAAATTAGAAGCAGAAAAAATATTAAAAGAGCAAAAAGAGAATTTTCAAGAAGCTCGTATTGAAGCTCAAGAAATGATTGAAAGAGCAAGGGTATCTAGCTCAAAGCAAGCTGAAGAGATAATTGCAACTGCCAAAGCAGAGGCGGTACGCATTAAGGATCAAGCAGTACAAGAAATTCAACAAGAAAAAAACAAGGCCGTTGATGAACTACGTAAACAGGTTGGTGTTTTATCAGTATTAATTGCTTCTAAATTAATTGAGAAGGAAATTGATTTACAAGGCCAATCTAAGTTTATTGATGAAATGATTAAGGAAGTAGGAGAAGTCCAATGATTGAGGGACTAGCTGCGAAACGTTACGCTAAGGCTTTGTTTGAACTAACTAAAGAGACAGATTTATTAGATAGAATGGAGCAAGACTTACAACTCATTATCAAAGTTATTTACGATGACGAAGAAATAAGAAGATTTTTAGCTCATCCGCAAATTACAAGAGAAGTGAAGAAAAAGATAATTGCTTCTGCTTTAAGTGATAAAATCTTAAAACTTACTAAAAACATGCTTTTTCAATTGATTGACAATAATCGTCAAGAAGTATTGGGTGAAATTTTAAATCAATATGTGAAATTAGCAAACATTCATCGGGAAATTATTGATGTTGAGGCGATATCGGTAGTTTCTCTTAATGAAAAAGAAAAAGATAGAATTGCAGAATCATTTAAAAATAAATTCGGCAAAAAAGTTCGTTTAATAAATAAAATCGATTCTTCAATTTTAGGCGGTATGGTAATAAGAATTGAAGATAAGGTTTATGATGGAAGCATTAAAACAAAATTACAAGTGATGAAAAGAAGCCTAACTACATCGCGAGTTTAAGGATAGGGGTGAAAATATGAGTATTAGACCTGAAGAAATCAGCTCGCTAATTAAACAACAAATAGAGTCCTATGAATTGAAAATCGAGGTATCCGAAGTTGGTACTGTTATTCAAATAGGTGATGGAATTGCCCGTATACATGGTTTAGCCAATGCAATGGCTGGTGAATTATTAGAATTTGCAAACGGTGTAATGGGGATGGTTCAAAACCTTGAGGAGCATAATGTTGGTGTAATCATTCTTGGTCCATATACTGATATTCGTGAAGGAGACCAAGTAAAAAGGACTGGAAGAATTATGGAGGTTCCTGTTGGAGAAGGACTGCTTGGAAGAGTGGTTGACCCATTAGGACAACCTATAGATGGCAATGGCCCGATTATTGCAGCAGAATATCGACCAATTGAATCACCGGCGCCAGGCGTTATCGATAGAAAATCGGTACATGAGCCAATGCAAACTGGGTTAAAAGCGATTGATTCAATGGTACCTATTGGACGAGGACAACGTGAGTTGATAATTGGAGACCGTCAGACAGGTAAAACAGCAATAGCAATTGACACAATTATAAACCAAAAGGGACAAGATATGATTTGTATCTATGTTGCGATTGGACAAAAACAATCAACGGTGGCAAGCGTAGTAGAAACATTACGTAAGCATGGCGCAATGGAATATACAATTGTAGTAACTGCGGGGGCATCTGATCCTGCGCCGTTATTATATCTAGCTCCTTATACAGGAGTATCGATGGGTGAATACTTCATGTATAAAGGTCAACACGTACTAGTTGTTTACGATGATCTTTCCAAACAAGCTGCAGCCTATCGTGAGCTTTCTCTTTTACTTCGCCGTCCACCAGGACGAGAAGCTTTTCCAGGAGATGTATTCTACTTACATTCACGTCTACTTGAGCGTGCCGCTAAATTGAGCGACAAACTAGGTGGGGGTTCACTGACTGCCCTACCATTTATAGAAACACAAGCGGGAGACGTGTCAGCTTATATTCCAACCAATGTTATATCAATTACTGACGGACAAATTTTCTTAGAATCAGACTTGTTCTATTCTGGTATGCGTCCTGCAGTAAGCGTAGGGTTATCAGTATCTCGTGTTGGAGGATCTGCACAAATAAAAGCGATGAAGAAAGTAGCCGGAACACTTCGTTTAGACCTGGCTCAATATCGTGAATTGCAGGCATTCTCACAATTTGGTTCTGATTTAGATAAAGCTACTCAGTCCAAACTAACAAGAGGTTCTCGTACAATGGAAATGCTTAAGCAGGACCAATATCAACCAATGCCTGTAGAGAAACAGGTGGTATCAATATATAGTGCAATAAAAGGATTTGTTGACGATATTTCATTAGGTGATGTAAAAAGATTTGAGAAAGAGATGCATGCTTTTCTAAGTGAAAATCATGATGATATCTTCAAAGTAATTCGTGAGAGTAAAGATTTAACTAAGGAAACAGAAGAAAAGTTAGTAGCAGCATTAAATGATTTTAAGAAAACATTTATTGTATCAAGCATATAGTTCTTCTAGATAAAGCACTAGATGGTGCTTTGTAAAAGGTGGTGGAGAAGGATGCAGGGGACTCGAGAGATTAAGCGTCGTATCAAGAGCGTGCAGAACACTAAACAAATAACAAAAGCGATGAAAATGGTAGCGGCAGCAAAGCTTCGTCGTGCGCAAGAGCGTGCAGAAGAATCGCGCCCATATACCGAAAAAATGAGCGAAGTAATATCCTCTATAGCTTCTAAAAATGAAATTGCTGAACATCCTTTATTAGAAGTTCGGGATATCAAAAAAACTGGTTATCTAGTAATAACCTCTGATCAGGGATTAGCGGGTGGTTATAACTCTAACCTTCTTAGGAAGTTGGTATTAACAATTAAAGAACGCCATAACTCTCCTGACGAATACGATATTTTTGTTATTGGAAGAAAAGGACGCGATTTCTTAAAAAGGCGTGAATTTCCGATAGTCGGTGAAATAATAGGGTTATCTGACGCACCTACTTTCTTAGAAATTAAAAATATAGCCAACACAGTAGTAAGTATGTATGCTGAAGGGGTTTTTGATCAAGTGTATGTACATTACAATGAATTTGTAAGTGCAATGACACAGATTCCAACTGAAATGAAGCTTCTTCCTTTAACCAATGTTAAATCGGAAGAGACTAGCGTCTCAGCCATTATTGAATTCGAACCTTCAGCTGAAGAAGTATTAAACGTACTATTGCCACGCTATGCAGAAACACTTATCTATAGCGCATTATTAAATGCTAAGGCAAGTGAAAATGGAGCACGAATGACTGCAATGGATAGTGCAACTAGTAATGCTGATGATATGATTAATGGCTTAACATTAACTTTCAACAGAGCAAGACAAGCTTCAATTACCCAGGAAATTACTGAAATTGTTGCTGGAGCTAATGCCTTGTCTTAATATTCAATTACGTAAGGGGGTACATTAATGAGTAAAGGAAACGTTATTCAAGTTATGGGTCCGGTTGTAGACATTCAATTTGAAAGCGGATCTTTACCTGAAATCTATAATGCTATTATCATACAGCATAAAGCTAAATCTAAAGGTGAGAAGGATTTAAAACTGGTTGTTGAGGTTGCTACTCATCTAGGAGATAGTATAGTTCGTTGTGTTGCGATGGCATCTACTGATGGATTAGTTCGCGGTATGGAAGCAGAAGATACTGGAAGCCCAATTAAAGTTCCAGTAGGTGAAGTGACACTAGGTCGAATTTTTAATGTTTTAGGGGAGCCAGTTGATGAAGCAGGAGAAGTAAACGCTAAAGAATATAATCCGATTCATCGTCTTGCACCGAAATTCGACGAACTATCTACACAGGATGAAATATTAGAGACAGGTATTAAAGTTATTGACTTACTTGCACCATATGTTAAGGGTGGAAAGATTGGACTCTTTGGTGGTGCTGGAGTTGGTAAGACCGTTTTGATTCAGGAATTAATTAATAACATAGCACAAGAACATGGTGGTTTATCTGTTTTCGCAGGTGTAGGAGAACGTACACGTGAGGGAAATGACTTATATCATGAGATGAAAGATTCTGGAGTAATTAACAAAACAGCAATGGTATTCGGACAAATGAATGAACCGCCAGGGGCACGTTTGCGTGTTGCCTTAGCTGGGTTAACTATGGCTGAATATTTCCGTGATGTACAAGGACAAGACGTTCTACTATTTGTAGATAACATATTCCGTTTCACGCAAGCTGGATCTGAGGTTTCGGCACTATTAGGTCGAATGCCTTCAGCGGTTGGTTACCAACCAACACTTGCAACTGAAATGGGACAGCTTCAAGAAAGAATTACATCTACTAAAAAAGGTTCAGTAACATCAATACAGGCCATTTATGTACCTGCCGACGATTATACTGACCCTGCACCAGCAACGACTTTTTCTCATTTGGATGCAACTACTAACTTAGATCGAAAAATTGCCGAGTTAGGAATTTATCCGGCTGTTGATGCATTAGGATCAACATCACGTATTTTAACTCCTGCAGTTGTTGGAGAAGAACATTATTATGTGGCAAGAGAAGTACAGAGAATACTTCAGCGTTATAAGGAATTACAAGATATAATTGCAATTTTAGGTATGGACGAGCTTTCAGAAGAAGATAGATTAACAGTATCACGTGCTCGAAAAATTCAAAGATTCTTATCACAACCTTTCTCAGTAGCTGAACAATTTACTGGATATAAAGGAAAATACGTTCCAATTAAAGAAACGGTACGTGGATTTAAAGAAATTCTAGAGGGCAAGCATGATGAACTACCAGAATCAGCTTTTATGTTCGTAGGGGCAATTGAAGAAGCTGTGGAAAAAGCAAAATAGAAGTTATTGACCCTTGAAGAAGGGAAGGATGAATTAATGAGTACTATTAGATTAGAAATAGTTACACCAGAGCGTAAAGTGTATAGCGAGGATGTTAACATGGTTATAGTTAAGGGTGAATTAGGGGAAATAGGTATTCTACCTAACCATGCTCCCTTAGCAACACCATTAGTAATATCTGTTGTTAAGATTAAAAAAGATGGCTTGGAACTAAATGTTGCAATTGGTGGAGGGTTTTTTGAAGTAGGGAACAATAAAGCAGTTATCTTAGCTGAAACTGCAGAATTTCCTGAAAACATTGATCTTGAACGTGCTCAAAAAGCGAAAGAACGAGCAGAAAAACGTTTGGCTAATAAAAGCGACGAGGATTTGGATGTTAAGAGAGTGGAGCTTGCACTTCAACGTGCACTTAACCGTATTAACGTGGCAGAAAAAAAATAGGAATTACATTAAAACGATACCCCCACCTTTAGGCATAAAAAGACAGAAAACCGAGATTAGTGGTTACTGTTGAGCGTGTTTATAAGTGGGGGTATTATTAATTTAATAGTAAGAAAATTTGGAATATTTAAAAGATAATAAAAATTTGTCTGGAAAATTAATTTTTAATATTATAAAATACAATAATACATTTATTATTTTAACTAGTTGGGGAATATACTTCTATACCAATATATTGAGATTAAAAAAGGATGGAGGGAAAGTGTCTATGGAACAACTTTATAGTAATAGTTATATAAGCATGGCAATTTTTATAATGATAGGTATATTACTACCACTCATAGCAATCGAAATAGTAGCTCGTTTTTTACGACCTAGCAATCCAACAGAGAGTAAAATTACTACTTACGAAAGTGGTATCGAACCTACTGGAGATGCTAGGGTGCAATTTAATGTCAGATATTACTTATATGCTCTTTTATTTGTAGTTTTTGACGTTGAGGCAGTTTTCCTTTATCCATGGGCAGTTGCTTTTGATGATTTAAGTAAATTAAGTGCTTTTGCCCTAATAGAAATGGTAATCTTTATATTTATGCTTATTATTGGACTTGCATACGCTTGGAAGAAGAAGGTGTTCACATGGTAGAAGCAGATATCCTAAAACAAGAAGAAGAGGAACTAAGCAGAAGTATTTTATTTACTACACTTGAACAACTAAAAGCTTGGGCTAGAAGTAATTCCTTATGGCCATTAGGATTTGGGCTTGCATGTTGTGCCATAGAAATGATGGAGGCCGGTGCAGCTCATTATGACTTGGACAGATTTGGTATAATATTTAGAGCATCACCTCGTCAAGCAGACGTAATGATAGTTGCTGGAACAGTTACCAAAAAAATGGCACCAGTAGTCAAACGCTTATATGATCAAATGTCTGAACCGAAATGGGTTATAGCGATGGGTTCATGTGCTATTGCTGGTGGGCCATATGTGAATTCATATAATGTAGTTAATGGAGTAGATAAATTAATTCCCGTTGATGTATATGTACCGGGATGCCCACCTACGCCAGCATCACTTATTTTCGGTCTTAATAAGCTACAAGAAAAGATTCGTTATGAAGCCAAAACTGGGAAGAAGGTAACGATAGAAAATGAGTGATGAAAAAATTGTACCTTCTCCGAAGCAGTCTATATTAGATAAATATGTTGAGATTATTACAATGGAAGTATCAGAGAAAGCAATTAAAGAAAGTTACATAAATGTAGTTAATTTTCATCTGCCTACATTAATAATTGATAAAGCTTACTGGCATGATGTTGCATTAATTATAAGAGATAATCAACAAATGAAATTTAATTATCTTATGAATCTTTCTGGTATTGATTATGAAGATTATATGGAAGTTATTTATCATCTATATTCTTACGACCGTGATGATTATTTAGCAATTAAAATAGCAACAGAGCATGAGGGAGGAAGTGTGCCCTCAGTATTAGATATATGGAAAGCTGCCGATTGGCAGGAGAGAGAAGCATACGATTTATTAGGAATTGATTTTAGTGGAAGAAAAGTAACTCGTATTTTACTTAGCGAGAATTGGGTTGGTCATCCACTTAGAAAAGATTATGTTCAACCTGAAGAGGAGGTGTAGTTAAATGGGATTACGTACAGAAGAGATGATTTTAAACATCGGTCCTCATCATCCAAGTACTCATGGAGTTTTTCGAGTTGTCGTAAAGGTAGATGGGGAAGAGATTAAAGAAGCTACATCTATATTAGGATACTTGCATCGTGGGACAGAAAAAATAGTTGAAGATCTTAATTACACACAAATAATCCCATATACTGACCGCCTAGATTACCTATCATCAATGTTAAATAACTACTCATTAGTTTATGCAGTAGAGACACTAATGGGTATAGAAGTACCTGAACGTGCTGAATATTTAAGGGTTATTGCAATGGAATTTAGTCGTATTTGTAGTCATCTAGTATGGTGGGGAACGTTCGTATTAGATTTAGGAGCTACTACACCATTTGTCTGGGCATTTCGTGACCGTGAAATTATAATGCGTCTATTAAATGAATTATCCGGAGCTAGAATGACCTTTAACTATATGAGAGTTGGAGGGGTTAAGTGGGACGCCCCAGAAGGTTGGTTAGAGAAAGCTAATGCTTTTATTCCTGAAATGCGTGAGAAATTAAAGGATTACCATACATTAGTTACAAAAAACGAGATTTTTAGAGCTAGAATAAGGGAGATTGGCGTATATGACGGACCTACTGCTATAAACTATGGTATTTCTGGTCCTAACTTGCGTGGAACTGGTGTTAAATTTGATGTTCGTAAGAACCAAACTTACTCTGTCTATGATCGTTTTGATTTTGATATACCAGTTGGAGAAGAAGGCGCAATAATTGATAGATATAATGTGCGCATGAATGAAATAGAACAATCATTGAAAATAATAGAGCAAGCTATAGAACAGATACCCGAAGGGGATATTATGGCAAAGGTACCAAAGCTTCTAAGACCACAAGAAGGAGAGGTTTATACCAGAATCGAATCCTCTAAAGGCGAATTAGGAGTTCATCTAGTTAGTAAAGGAAAAGACAAGCCATACCGTCTTCATTTTAGAAGACCTTCCTTTGTGAATTTACAGATATTAGAGTCACTTTTAGTTGGAAAAACAGTAGCTGACATACCCCCTATTTTAGGAGCAATAGATATCGTATTAGGGGAGGTTGATGCCTAATGGAAATTCTAAGTCAATCTTTTTCCTGGTTGAATTTAATAATTGTAACAATACTTGCGGCATTACTATTAGGAATACTTTTGGTTTTTGTAATGTATGCCTTATATTTCGAGCGTAAGGTTCTTGGTTGGATGCAGGTTCGTAATGGTCCAAACAGAGTAGGATATAAGGGTTTACTACAAAGTCCAGCAGATGTTCTTAAGCTGTTACTTAAGGAAGATATTATTCCTAAAAAAGCAGATAAGTTTTTATTTTATCTAGCACCAATTATTGCATTTTCACCAGCTTTTGCAATACTTGCAATAATTCCATTCTCTGAAAATCTTTATTTTGCTAATAATAATGTTGGACTCTTATATTATGGGGCTTTATCAAGCTTGACAATAACGGGAATACTATTAGCAGGTTGGTCCTCAAACAATAAATATGCAATTATGGGCGGAATGCGTTCAGTTGCTCATATGCTTAGTTATGAAGTTCCATTAATTCTTTCCTTTTTAGGAATCGTTTTAATGACAGGAAGCCTGAACTTAATTGATATAGTTCATGCTCAACAAGATGGTATGTGGAATATTTTCCCGCAATTTTTAGCTTTTGTTGTCTTTATAATTGCAGGGAACGCAGAGTTAAATCGTACACCTTTTGACTTACCAGAAGCTGAGAATGAACTTGTTGCAGGTTATTTTGTTGAATACAGTGGATTTCGCTGGGCATTCTTTATGCTAACGGAATATTCGTATATTTTTGCATTATCGAGTTTAATGACCGTATTGTTTTTGGGTGGATGGGATGCTCCTTTCGGATTAGACTTTATTCCAGGAATAATTTGGTTTATTCTAAAGTTTTTATTATTAGTTTTTTACTTATTCTGGGTTAGGGCTACATTCCCACGTGTTCGAATAGATCAACTAATGGGTTTCGCATGGAAAGTACTTATTCCATTAGCCTTATTTAATGTCTTACTAACTGCAGTACTTAAGACACTTAATGTATTTTAGAATTGGGGTGAGATAACATGTGGGGAAAACATCTACTAGCTGGATTAGGAATTACCTTTAAATACTTATTTAAACCAAAGGTAACAAGTCAGTATCCTGATGAAAAGATAATACAACCTGACAGATTTAGAGGGATACATTATTTAGATTCAGAAAAATGTATTGTTTGCAATCAATGTGTGAAAATTTGCCCTACTGGCTGTATATCACTAACAGGTAAGCCGAATCCAGATCCAGAGAAAAAAGGAAAAGTCTTAGACACATATGATATAAACTTTGGACTTTGTATACTTTGTGATTTGTGTACAGAGGTTTGTCCTACAGATGCTATACAGATGACAAATAACTTTGAATTAGCAGTATACAGTAAAGAAAAACTATTGAAAAATATTAATTGGTTAGAAAATAATAATGAAAATGTTAGGAGGGCAAACAAATAATGACAGGGGAACATATAGCTTTCTTCATATTTGCCCTAATGACGATTACTGGTGGAGTATTAGTAATAAATCTTACAAAAGTAATTCATATGGTTCTCTCAATGGGATTAACTTTTCTTGGAGTTGCTGGATTTTTCGTAATATTAAATGCTGAATTTTTAGCATTTGTTCAAATCCTTATATATGCTGGCGCGATAACAATTATGATGGCATTAGGAGTAATGATGACTAACCAACATCGCGAGGATAGGATAAGGAGAAAGGGACACACAATCTTTGCGCTTTTAGGAGCTGTAATACTAGGAGGATTTATATTTTACGGCATTTATAATACTAGCTGGCCAAGCGTAACTACAAGTTTTGATGAAAATAATATAAGGACGATCGGTATGAAAGTATTTACCGAATATGTAATCCCTTTTGAAGCAGCATCAGTACTTTTATTAGTTGCTTTGGTTGGGGCGGTTGTACTAGCAAAAAAGGAGAGTGAAGAATAGTGGTACCTTTAAATGCATATTTAGCTGTAGGAGCAATATTGTTCTCTCTAGGTATATTTGGAGTTTTATTTAAAAGAAACGGTATAATTGTCCTACTATCAATTGAACTAATGTTAAATGCTGCGAATATTAATCTAGTGGCGTTTTCAAAATATGGACTATATGCTAACATATCAGGACAAATATTTACGATATTTACAATTACAGTAGCAGCAGTAGAAGCAGCGGTAGGACTAGCAATATTGATATTGCTCTTTCGTAACAAGGATACTATTAATGTCAACGAAATGGATATTATGAAGCGATAATTGAGAAGGAATGGTGATTATATGTTTGAATTAGCTTGGTTGGTTCCACTCTTCCCCTTCATCTCCTTCGTGCTGTTAGTCGCATTTGGCCGCCGGCTCAAGGTAGGTGCAGCTTATATTGGAATTGTAGCGATGTTTAGTTCTTTTAGTGTTTCCTTGCTTATTCTTATTCAAAAATTCGTACAAGAAACAGGAAACTATATTTACGAAATAGAGTGGTTAAAAGTTGGAGATACATCTTTAAAATTAGGTTTTGAGATTAACGAATTAAATGCTCTAATGATTTTTATAGTTACAACAATTAGTTTAATGGTTTTTGTCTATTCAATGGGATATATGCACGATGATGAAAGATTCTCTGTTTTTTATTCTTACTTATCATTATTTACATTCTCAATGTTAAGTCTTGTTATTTCACCGAACTTGTTACAAGCTTATATCTTTTGGGAACTAGTGGGTGCAACATCATTTTTACTAATTGGCTTTTATTTCTTTAAAGATTCAGCAAGAGCTGCTGCAAAAAAAGCTTTTATGGTAACACGAATTGCTGACTTAGGAATACTAATTGGTATTTCACTTATTTTTTGGCAGGTGGGCTCCTTTGACTATGCAGTAATATTTGATGCGGTTGGACAAGGGTTACTTGATCCGAATTTTGTAACACTTGTGGCCATATTAATTTTTATCGGGGCAATGGGTAAATCAGGTCAATTTCCATTCCATACTTGGCTACCGGACGCTATGGAGGGTCCTACTCCAGTTTCAGCTTTAATTCATGCTGCGACAATGGTAGCAGCGGGGGTTTACTTAGTTGCTCGGACTTATCCATTGTTTGAAGCATCAGAAACGGCATTGCTTGTCGTAGCAATTGTTGGTGGATTTACGGCAATATTCGCAGCATCTATTGGCTTAGTTCAAAACGATATTAAGAGAGTTTTAGCATATTCGACCGTCTCTCAATTAGGCTACATGATGTTAGCTCTTGGAGCTGCAGGATATGTAGCGGGTGTTTTTCATCTTTTCACACATGCATTCTTTAAGGCGTTGTTATTCTTGGCAGCGGGTAGTGTAATTCATGCTGTTCATACGCAGAACATTAAAGAAATGGGTGGACTTGGTAAAGAGATGAAGATTACTAGAGCAGTTTTCTTAATAGGAGCTTTATCTATTTCAGGCTTCCCTTTATTGGCGGGATTCTTTTCAAAAGACTTAATTTTAGCCTCTGTATATGAAAGCGGGAACACTCTTCTGTTCTGGTTAGCATTATTTACTGCTGCAATAACAGCCTTTTATATGTTCCGCTTATATTTTCTCACATTTACAGGTAAACCGCGTCATAATGTTCATGTTCACGAATCACCACGCAACATGACTATTCCTATGATCATATTGGCAACTTTTGCTGTATTTGCTGGATATATAGAGTACCTTGGTTTTGGACATTGGATTAGTGCTGGGGGGACAATTGCTGAAGAGGTTCACGCGCCAAGTTGGATAATGGGATTATCAATCTTAGCTGCAGTAACTGGGATTAGTTTGGCGTACATAATATTTGGTAGAGGAAGAGCAGTTAGCTTAGCGGAACCAAGAGGTGCACACAAATTACTTTATAATAAATATTATGTAGATGAAATATACGAGACTATAATAATTGCACCATATGTTCTATTTGGTAAAGGTTTAATTCTATTTGATAAATATATTATTGAAGGACTTGTGCAATTAGCAACAACGATTTCTATTAGTATAGGAAAATTTGCTTCAAAATTACAAAATGGTCAAGTTCAAGCATATGGTTTGGTCACAGTGATTGGGATCGTAATAATACTTGTTAGCTTGGCGGCAAGGGGGTTGTTTAGTTAATGGAATCTATCGGTTTACTTTCACTCATTACCTTCTCGCCACTATTAGGTGTAATTCTTTTAGCTTTTGTTCCAAGCAACAGGGTCGGAACCGTAAAACTAATCGGTATTTTAGTTACATTAATACCACTAATATTAGCATTAGTGCTTTTCTCAGGATTTAATCCTAACATCGATGGTATGCAATTTTTAGAAGATGTAAGTTGGATAGAGATACCATTAGGAGACGGTACAGCTTCTGGGGGAACAATTTTAGAATTCAAATACAGCATGGGTGTTGATGGTCTTTCGCTTGCATTAATTTTATTGGCAACAATAGTTGTTAGCATGTCAGCTATCGCAGCTGCTAACATGATTAAAAAGCGTTGGAAAGAGTACTACATACTTTTTTCACTACTTCAAGTGGGATTATTTGGTGTATTCTTATGTCAGAACTTATTTTTATTCTTTGTTTTCTTCGAGATAACTCTTATAACAATGTTTTTCCTCATTGGTATTTGGGGGCTCGAACAAAGAGAGAAGGCTGCATATACATTTTTAATTTATAATGGATTAGGTTCAGCGATAATGCTAGTTGCATTTATTGCATTAACTATTAATGCTGGAGCAACCTATTCCAATAATATGACCATATTTACAAGCGATATTAGTACAATAATATACAATCTGACTAATAGTAACTCACCTTATTATGTAATAGAACAGATTACAGGGGAACCAGCGTTTTCCGATACTTTTAAATACGGAGTCTTTTTCGCACTATTAGTAGCATTTGGAATTAAGCTTCCATTATTCCCTTTTCATTCTTGGATTTTAAAGGTACATTATCAAGCACCTCCTCCAATGAGTATGATCCTATCTGGAGTACTATTAAAAATTGGTGCTTATGGTTTATTTAGAATAGAATATTCTTTCTTTCCTGACATAACCAGTTCATTATCTTTACTGATAATTATACTAGGAATAATTAACTTATTTTATGGTGGAATTCTAGCGTTTGTTCAAAAGGACTTTAAAATGGTTATTGTTTATTCAAGCATAAGTCATATGGGAATTATCATGTTAGGACTAGGATCTATGAACACCTTCGGGTTTCAGGGAGCAATCTTTCAGATGGTTTCACACGGATTGTTATCAGCCCTATTCTTTTATATAGTAGGTATCATATACAATCGTGCACATACAGCTAAACTAGCAGAATTGGGTGGACTAGCAAAAACTATGCCTTTTACCAGCGGGATATTGTTAGCAGGGGCGCTAGCCTCACTTGGATTACCAGGGATGTCAGGTTTCATTAGTGAATTCATGACTTTTTTAGGATTATTTCAAAACCATCCAATACTAGCTGCAATATCAACAGTTGGAATAATAATTACAACAGCATATCTCTTACGTGCAACACTAAAAATTACATTTGGAGAAACTGTTGATATCTTGAAGGACGTAAAAGAGATACGTTCAATTGAAGTTATTCCATTATTCGTATTATTAGGCTTTATCATTTTGATAGGGGTTTATCCAGCAATACTTAGTGAACCCTTACAAATGACAATAAAATCGTTACTGACAGTGATAGGGGGTTAGGCGGATGAATCTATTAGAACTGAATTGGGCGTTACTTGCACCTGAGTTTACAATAGTTATATTTGCAACAGTAATCACCATAGTTGATTTATTCATGCCTAATAAAACTGATCGTAGAATTTTGGGCTGGGCTGGCTTCGTGGGTATAATCATAGCAATATATTTTACACTGCAACAAATGAATTTAGGTCATGTAGAATATTTGCTTAACAACTCATACCGTGTAGATAGTTTTGGGAGTTTCTTTAAACTTATCTTCTTAGTTGGTGCCGGAATAGTTTTCGTCCTATCAATTAATGATATGGATAAAAACGAAATTAAGGATGATGGAGAATACTACTACCTCCTACTAACGGCATTGTTAGGATCAATGCTAATGGCTTCATCAGCTGACTTAATAACACTATATATTGGTTTAGAGTTACTAAGTTTTTCATCGTATATATTGGTAGGTATTAGAAAGAAAAGCATTAAGTCAAACGAGGCTTCATTTAAGTATATACTTACAGGTGGAGTTTCCTCGGCAATATTCATTTACGGTACATCCTTTATATATGGAATAACAGGCTCTACTAACCTATTTGTAATTGCTGAAAGACTTCCGGACGTATTTCATGGTGGGTTTAGTTTCTTTACGTATATAGGATTTGTACTAATGTTTGTGGGATTAAGTTATAAAATTTCTGTAGTTCCATCATATATGTGGACACTTGATGTGTATGAAGGGGCCCCTACACCAATTACTGCTTTCTTATCAGTTGTATCAAAAGCAGCAGGGTTTGCAATAATTGTTCGTATATTTCTTACAAGCTTCGGGTTGTTGGTTACGGAGATAGAGGTTGTTAACGACACTCCTATATATACATTTTTCTTATTTGATGAAATTACGATAATATTTGCAGTAATAGCTGGACTAACAATGATTGTCGGAAATACATTAGCTCTTTTGCAAACAAATATAAAAAGGTTATTCGCGTTATCAAGTGTTGCACAAGCTGGGTATATAATAATCCCTCTAGCGACAATGCTTGGTATTGAATATATTGACTTAGAAGTTTCAAATATAATATTTTACTTAATTGCTTATCTAATTGTTAACTTAGGGGCATTCACAATTATAACTATTGTTAATAGGGACGCTAACAGTGAGGATATAAGTTCATTTAGGGGTTTATATCATCGAAGCCCACTATTAGGAATTGCAATGACAACATTTTTACTATCTCTAGCTGGCTTGCCAGTAACGATTGGATTTATAGCAAAATTCAATATATTTATTAGTGCAATTACAGCGGATTCGTATATATTAGCAGGAATAATGCTTGTAACAAGTGTGATTTCTTACTTCTACTACTTTGGTATCATAAAACAGATGTATATGAGACCCGGAGAAACAGAGGCAAGAGTAAAAATTTCACATTCCTTACAATTAGTAATTCTTATTTTATTCTTAGCAACCGTTTTATTAGGTATCTTCCCTAATACTATTTTTAATTTTATCAACACCCACTTTAATTTTGTAGATTTATTTACAGTTGGGATTGGAATGTAGCTTTAATTATAAAAATTAATTTTTTAAAATCCATTCAGTATTGCTGAATGGATTTTCAGTTTTTAAAAAAATGGTAATAATTTAATAAAGGATATATAGTATTTGTGACGAATAATAATTCAGTTAAAAGGAGATGACTTACTCATGAGAAAAATTTGGAAACATCACAAGAAGAAGCTATTAATACTAACACTTGCAGTAGCAATTATTTTTTCAATTCCTTATGTTAGTAAAGCTACAGACTATACACAACATCAACTAGATATTCTTGCTGAAATATATAGCTTAATTAAGGAATATCATATAAGCGGCGTTGATTATGATACATTGACCAAAGGTGCAATCAATGGAATGATTGAGTCATTGGAAGATCCACATACTAAATATTTTACGGAAGAGGAATATCAGGAGTTTATTGGCGATATTGATGGCTCGTTTACAGGTATAGGAATATATATTCAGGAGAAGGATGATTATATAGGAGTACAATCACCAATAATAGGATCACCGGCAGAAGCAGCTGGGTTAAAGGCAGGGGATCTAATTACTCATGTGGACGGGATAAGCATAAAAGGCAAAAGCACAGAGGAAGCTGCGGATTTAATTAGAGGTAAAGAAGGAACAACAGTTCAAATAACCTTCATTCGAAACGCAGAAGAGTTTACTGTAGAAGTTGTAAGAGCTAGCATTCAACTTCCGAGTACGGAAGCGGACATGTTAACAGAAGATACAGGATATTTAAGAATATATACATTTAGCAGTCAAGTAGATAATGATGTAGCTGCAGATTTAGCTATGTTAAAAGAGAAAGGTATGGAAAATTTAATTTTGGACTTAAGGGGTAATCCAGGGGGTTATCTGAATGCCGCTCTTAACGTATCTTCTCTATTTATCGAAAATGGACCAATCGTTTATGTGAAGGACAACTTAGGAAATGAACAAGAATTAGCTATAAGCAATGGTGTCAACTGGGATCTTCCATTGATAGTATTAATAGATGGTGGCTCAGCGAGCGCTTCAGAAATATTAGCGGGTGCATTAAAGGATTATAATAAAGCTACAATAGTTGGAGAGAATTCATATGGCAAAGGAACAGTACAGAACTTAATTTCCTTAGATAATGGTGGATATTTAAAACTAACCGTAAACGAATACTTTACTCCTAATAAGAATAAAATGAACGAGGTTGGTATAAAGCCAGACGTCATAGTAGCAGACGCTGAAAAACAAATAACAACAGCGCTGTTAATATTGGAGGGTAATAATAGTTATAAGGAATATATGCCTGTAATAAATAGTAGTTGGATTCAAAAATCAGGACAAGATTATATAGCATTAAGAGAGATGATTAACTACTTTGATGGTAATATTATCTATAGTTCTAAACAGAAGACAATTAAAATACTACTAGGCAATGAACAGATAAACCTGCAAATTGACGCATCTAATGGATTAATAATAGAAAATGGTAAATCTTATATAAGCTTAGAACAGCTAAATCTATTATTCAAAGAGTTATTAATAATAAACGATAAACAAACATTATCCATTTTTTATCCTTAAAATGTTATAATTATTTTTATTAGAAAGAAAGCAAATGTGCATTTGTGGAGTGAATTAGATTGAAAAAATTCAGCAGAAAAACTTTATTATTAATTCTAATACTATTGTTGTTAACTGCAGCTATTACTTTTGGCTGTCTTAGTGTTACTCAACAAGAGAATGAAAATATAACAAAGAATACGGAAAATATACAAGATATAGAAAACAATAAGAAGAATGAATGGATTATAAAATGGAAGGGCCAATATAAAGAGGAGATATTAGAACAAGTAACAATACTAGACTGGATACCTTCGCAAGGAATAATGAGAATACAACTAAACGATGATATAATTATTAACGAATGGCTTAACCAATGGAAGGATAACCCAGAAATCGAATATATTCAACCAAATACTTCTCTTAGTATATCTAACGTACCAAATGATAAATATTTTCCTGAGCAATATTACCTACAACAAATAAAAGCAGAAAAAGGCTGGGAAGAAAATCTAACAAAAGAAGTTATTATTGGGATATTGGACACTGGAATCGATTATAACCACCAGGATCTACAAGGGAAAATAGTTGGTGGTGTTAATTTACTAGATAAAAGTTTGTTACCAATAGACGATAATGGTCATGGAACAAATGTGGCGGGAATAGTTGCTGCAGTTAGTGATAACACGCAGGGTATTAGTGGAATAACACGTAATACAAAAATTATGCCAATAAAAGTATTAGATAGTGAAGGTGACGGCGATTCTTTCTTTGTTGGGCAAGGAATAAGATATGCTGTAGATAATGGTGTAGATATTATCCTTCTTGCATCTGGTGAAACAATCTATACACCATTTATGTATGAAGCAGTTAATTATGCTGAAGAGAATGGGGTATTAGTTGTTGCAGCAGTCGGCAACAAAGGCTCTGACTTAAATTATCCTTCCGCTTTAACCAATGTTTTAGCAGTAGGTGCAGTTGATAGGTTAGATGGTTATGTTGAATATTCTAATTTTGGGCAACAAATTGATGTCGTTGCTTCAGGTGAAGGAATATTTACTACAAATCTTGGGGGAGGATATGTTGCTAATTCAGGTACTTCAATGGCTGCTCCACAAGTTGCTGGATTGGCGGCATTTCTGTACCAAAAATACCCGGACTTAACACCTAAGGAGGTAGCTGAGATAATTAAGTTCTCTGCTGATGACGTAGGAGAAAGTGGTTGGGATTTAAGAACAGGATATGGCAGAATTAATATAGAAAATGCATTAAGTATGGACTTAAATAAGTTAGCAGATGGTTATGAACCAAACGGTACAAGTAATTTTGCTCATTTCTATCCAATTGGGGATACTTTTAATGCACAATTAAGCTCATCTACAGATATAGATTGGTATCGAATTGACCTTGACTATGATGGTCATATTAATATAGATATCTCCTTAGAGCGCTATAGCGCAGAGGGTATTCAGGTAGAAATTTATCTTAAAGACCAGATTATTGAAAAAACTGATGAAATAGCTGAGATAGATGAAATAGCTGAAATTGAAGAAATTGAGGAAATCGATGAGATAGATGAGATAGATGAGATAGACGAGATAGTAGAAATAGATGAGATAGTAGAAATCGATGAACCTATTCCATATATGGTATACCAGATTCGCAACAAGCAATTGCTAAACTTAGATCTTTCAAAAGGCTCATATTACTTAAAAATTAAGTATAGCTTAGAACCACTAGAAACAGAAATAGAGTCTGAAATAGAACCTATTAATTATGTTATGACGAATAATTATACAATTTATCAAGATAAATACGAATCTAATGATAGGCCATGGAATGCATATCAAATTGACAACATCAGTAATCCTATAGTTGGTACTTTTAGTAAGGCTTACGATGAAGAATGGTATAGAATCTACATTCCGATAAACGGAACCCTATCTGCCGAGGTTAAAGTTACATCTGATGCAGCCGATCCAGTATTATGGATACAGCCGGTAGGGGGAATTGGGTCAGAAATAGATTACAATAATGCAGGGAAGGCAGAGTTTGGATATCTTAATTGTACTCCTGGTGAATATCTGATTAGGGTTACTGATTATAATAACAACATAATTACGGGAGAGTATGAATTAAAATTAATTTTAAAATCCAATGATAGGGATCCTTCTGAACCTAATGATTTGTCAATACAGGCAACAGGAATAAATTTCCCAAAACAGATGATTAGCGGAGTGATAAATGACGATAAGGATTATGATTGGTATAAATATGATGTATTTAAGCGCTCATATTTGGAGTTTAATTTTAAAGCAGACAGTAATATTCAAACCACTTTATATGGTAATAAATATGATGTTATTTGGTCAGAGTCAGTTGCGAATTGGGACCAAAAAAACATTCTTGAAGAGGGCACTTACTATTTAAGAATTAATTCTACTGAGAGCAATGTTAAATATAATTTTAATTATACAAAAATTGAAATGCTTGGAGACTTTATAGATATTCAAGATCACTTTGCTAAGGATTTAATTTTGGAATATTACGAGAATGGATTTATAACTGGTTACGAGGACCATACATTTAAGCCTGACCAAGATATTACAAGGGGCGAAATAGCTGATACTGTAAGTAAAAAGCTTTTACTAACTACTGAAAGCGAAATATCCTATAGTGATATTAGTAAAGATGATGCTAACTATTCAGCAGTAGCAAAAGTAATTCAAGCGGAAATAATGTCTGGATACGAGGATAATACATTTAGACCAAATGATAACTTAAGCCCAGAGGCTCTCGCTGTGATTTTAGCTAACATTAATAAAGAGCTAGATATTAGCATAATTACTAGAATAGTAGCAGATATAAATATAGTACCGTATGCTTCAATATCTAGAGCAGAGTTTCTCTTAATTTTAGACGATGTAATTAATTACAATTATTTTAACGTGCAAATGTGATAGGGGGATAACTTTGGAGTACATGGGGTATGAAGGCTTATTGAGCGTAACAATTACGATTATTTGTATAGCACTTACTTGGTGGGCATTATTAGCAGTAAGATTCGATATTTTTACTTATAATGCAAAAAGTCCACAAGCCAAGTCATTGCAGATTATTTTATCTATTGTGCTAGGTTATCAATTAGCAAGATTTTTTACCGACTACCTCAGTTGGTCAATTAATATAAGGAATTTGTTTTAAACAACAACCTTTCAGCAGTCTGAAACCTGATTAGTAAATCAGGTTTTTTTGTTGTTTAAGGGTATAACTAGATTTATTTCTGTGAACAATGGTTATAAAGAAAGAAAAGAGATTGTTCGAGAGGAGAAATAAAAAATGGGTAATCATAATAAGATAATTATTTTATTACTTGTATCTATGATATTTTTACTAGGGTTCACTATCGAAATAGATAAAAATCAGGACATCGAAGTTCTAATAGATGCATTTAATAAAACAGGAGCAGATTTAGAAACATACTCCTTAAGTTTTAGTTCACCAATCGGTCAATATCAAGGAGAAAATGAGTTACTAGCCACAGGTAGAAGATTTAGCATAATATTAGATGTTCCCATTTCAAAGAATCTAATAGATTTAAACAATGAAAAAGTCTACTTAAGTAAAGGAATCTGGGGGGAAAAGACAGAAACAGAACTTAGAATACTTAAGCATGGCGCAGAATTATACATCAGTTTTAAACTAATTGGAACAGATTCGCTTAAAGAGTTAGAAAAAAATTATAATTATCTTGATAAAAATTTACAAGGGCTTGCATTTATCATAAAAATTAACTCTTGTGTTCAGGGAAATATCAATGTTAAACTAAGTAATACAGACCAACTCGTCTTAATTGGTGGAATATTAGACGAAATTGGAGCTAAAGAAGTAGAAAGACTTGATACGGAATTAGTTAAAAGTATATCAGCGTACACACCTAACATAGAGACTAACATTATGACTGGTAAAAAAATGATGAATTATCAAGTGGCTACCCATAGTAGTTTTGTTATGCAAAAAACTAAGGTAACTATGGGAACACCTATTATCGTCGTTGAATACTAATGATATAAGAAAAATAATAACGCGGAGGGAAGCACGTTGGATAAGATAATAATCCGCGGTGGGAAACAACTATCGGGTAGTGTAAAAGTACAAGGAGCGAAAAACGCTGTACTACCAATACTTGCCGCCTCAATTTTGGGGCGAAGAGGGGAAACTATTATCTATGATATTCCTGCCCTTGATGATGTAAACACAATAATAGAGGTATTAACTTTTATCGGTGTAAAAGTTAATTATGAAAACAATATTATTAAAACTTCTGCAGAAAAAATTCTTAGAACTGAGGCTCCTTATGATCTAGTAAGAAAAATGCGAGCATCATTCTTAGTTATTGGACCTTTACTTGCAAGAGAGGGTCACGCGCGCGTGGCACTTCCTGGTGGATGTGCAATCGGAAGCAGACCAGTGGATCAACACCTTAAGGGATTTGAGGCTATGGGAGCAACGATTAGTATTGGGCAAGGGTATATTGATGCAAAAGTTGATGGAAGATTAAAAGGTACAAAAATTTATCTCGACTATGCGAGCGTCGGAGCAACTGAAAACATAATGATGGCAGCAACACTTGCCAAAGGTATTACAACAATTGAAAATGCTGCACAAGAACCTGAAATAGTTGATTTAGCTAACTTCCTTAATGGAATGGGTGCTAAAATCAGGGGAGCTGGGACAGGTAACATTAGAATTGAAGGAGTCGAGGAGTTAACCTCTATAAAACATACTGTAATATCTGACAGAATCGAAGCAGGAACATATATGATAGGTGCCGCTATTACAGGGGGAGATGTTTTAATTGAAAACGCGATTATAGATCATCTTAAACCACTAATAGCTAAGTTAGAAGAAATGGGCGTTGAGATAAACGAGGAAGAAACAGGGATAAGAGTAAAAGTAAATAAGGTATTAAAAGGGGTAGACGTAAAAACACTTCCACATCCTGGATTTCCAACGGATATGCAGTCACAAATGATGGCTTTATTATTAACCGCCTCTGGAACTAGCATTATAACAGAAACGGTATTTGAAAATAGATATATGCACGTCGAGGAATTTGAACGTATGAATGCCCACATAAAGATTCAGGGTCGAACTGCAATAATTGAAGGAAACTGTAAGCTAAAAGGAGCAAAAGTTCAAGCAACAGATTTAAGGGCAGGTTCGGCACTAATTCTAGCTGGACTAATTGCTGATGGTCAAACGGAGGTATCCGGCTTACATCACATTGATCGTGGTTACGTGGACATAGTAGGGAAACTAAAAGCACTGGGTGCTGATATAAAAAGGGTTAAAGAGAAGGAAGATAAGACTTCAGAGGGCAAAATTGAGGATTTACAGCCTCTGCGGATGATATAAATAAAAAATGAACTTGCTTATGAGTGAGATAATCACTTATAAGCAAGTTTTTATATTATAGGGATAAAAAAAGTCTTTTGTATAACACTAAAAAAAGATATTATTATAAATAATTGATATATAAATTAGATATTTTCAGGAGGGGCAGTTTGATGAAACGAGGTTATTACTTACTTATATTAATAATATCAATAATTTATATGTCCGGTTGTTCGCTAACATCTAATAATGAAGCACAACCAACCGAAATAAAACCCGTACCAGTACTTATAGAACAAGTCCAGCTAAAATCAGTAGAACAAGGAGAAAGATTTATAGGAAAGGTAAAGGCTGATAAGGATTTGTTTGTTTTACCCAAAGTATCAGGTAGAGTTCAAAATATTTATATAAATCAAGGGGACGCTGTTAGAGAAGGTCAAGTTTTAATGAAAATTGATGATACGTATGTAAATGATACATTGCAACAAGCAGAATCATCATACAAGTCTGCACTATCTAACTTAAATCAAGCGAAAGAAAGACAGAGCTCATCTATTCTTCAAGCAGAGGCACAATTAACTATTGCAGAGGATGCTTATAAGAAAACTGAGAAAAATTTGGCTAATAACATAGAATTAAATGATGGGAATAAAATTGAAGAATCTCAATTAACCTTAGCAGAAAGCACCTTTGATCAGGCGAGGGTTAATCTAAATAATACAATGGCATTATATAATGATGGCAAAGCGAAGGAAGCAGAATTAGCAATAGCACAGGCTGCTTATGATCAAGCGGTAATAAATCTCGCTGGTGCCGATCCATTAGATCCAGCTGAAGTAGCAGCGGCAGAGGCTGCTTTGGATTTGGCGGAGGATAACCTAATCGCTAAGTCAACAATATATGCTTCGGTTGTTGTAAAGGAAGCACAGTTACAAACAGCGCAGGCTTATTATGATCAGGCGCAAAAAAATCTGGCTGATGTTATGGAATTATATAATGATGATATTGCAAAAGAAACACGATTAGATCAGGCGGATACTGCGTTTATTCAAGCAGCAAACAATTTAAAAATAGCAAAAGATTCTCTAGAAAATGCAAAATCCACTACTAGTATTGCTGGACTAGAGGTTGGACTTGAACAGGCAGAACTTGGATTAGAACAAGCCAGAAGGGCTGTTAATGATACTAAAGTAGTTGCTACCATTTCTGGGCAGATAGCTACAGTAATGGTTGAAGTAGGTGATATGGCTACCCAACAGCAACCCGTTGTTCAAATAATTAATCAAGACCTTATTTATGTAAACTTCAATGTTACTGAAAACTCCCTAAAGAATTTTACAGAGGGAGACGCATTGGATATTTATATTCCCTCGCTAGATAAAAGCTTTGAAGGGAAAATAACATTTATCTCACCGATAGCAAATGAGCAGATGCTAACCTTTTTAGTAGAGGCGAGGATTGACAATAAAGATAACCTAATAAAATCAGGAATGTTAGTGGAAGGCTTAATAAACAATATAGATAAGCAGGAGTATCTTGTTATACCTACCCATGCGGTGCTAGGAACTGGGGAGGAGACATACGTTTATATTATTGAAGAAGATGGCAAGGCATATAAAAGAAATATAGAAATAAAAGAGATGACAACTTTAGAGACTGTGATAACTTCAGGCTTATCTGTTAACGATAAGATTGTAGTTAAGGGACAATATAACTTAATGGATGGCTCGGAGATTGAAATAGTTCAGGAGGGTGAAAAATCCTAAATGAAATTAATAGACACTTCAGTTAAAAGACCCATCGGGGTAGTTATGATTGTAATAGCAATTCTATTGATAGGAGTTATTTCACTTCAAAACTTGCCGATAGATTTATACCCTGAGATAGAGGTTCCATACACAATAGTTGTTACAGAATATGGAGAGGCAGCTCCTCAGGAGGTTGAAAAGCTTGTTACTAAACCAATAGAAGGAGTATTAAGTGGGATTGAGGGGATTAAAAGTGTCCAATCAGTCTCTGCTTCTGGTCAATCGATGGTTGTATTAGAGTTTGATTGGGGAACTGATTTAGATGACAAGGCGAATAAAATAAGGGAAAAGTTAGACCGTATAGTTAATTTTTTACCTGATGAAGCAACTAATCCTTTAATTATTAATATAGATCCTAACGCGATGCCAGTAGTTAGGTTATCCGTATCAGGAGATATAGATAAAAGTAGACTTACTTACTTAGCAAAAGATGTTATTCAACCAAGATTAGAAAGAGCCGCAGGTGTTTCTGCAATCGAATTAACAGGGATTGAAGAAAGAGAAATTAAAGTAGAAGTATCTCCAGTTTATCTTGAGGGGTATGGAATCTCAACTAATCAAATAATTCAAGCACTTGGAGCGGAAAATGTATCTGCAACAGCTGGGACTCTTTTAAGAGGAGATCAAGATCTCAAGCTAAGAATTAACGGAGAGTTTACAGATATTGAACAGATAAAAAACGTTATAATACAATCTTCTAAAGGTGGAACATATAAGCTAGGGGAGATAGCAAATGTTTATGAGGATTTTAAAGAAGCATCAGAAATAACCAAAGTAAACGGAGAGCCAAGCTTAATATTTGACATATCAAAAAAAGCTGATGCGAATACGATTCAGGTTGCTGATGAGGTATATAAAGCAATAGAAGACATTAAAGAATTGCTTCCAGAAGAAGTTGAGATTGATGTTGTTTATGATTTGTCAACATTTATTAGAGATTCAATCGATAACGTAGTATTAAATCTTGTAATCGGTGGTGGTTTAGCAACACTAATATTATATTTGTTTTTACGTAGTGTAAGGACTACTCTAATTATTGCTATTACCATGCCAATAGCCGTTATTGCCACATTTAATCTAATCTATTTTGCAGGAGAAACCCTAAACTTACTTACATTAGGTGGACTAGCATTAGGGATAGGAATGATGGTAGATAGTTCGATAGTTATTCTAGAAAATATTTATCGCTATCGTGAGGAAGGATATTCTAGGATTGAAGCTGCGAAGACAGGCTCAGCGGAAGTAGCATCAGCAGTAATAGCATCTGCTATAACAACGGTTGCTGTATTTCTTCCAGTTGTATTTGTAAAAGGACTAGCATCGGAGCTTTTCAGACCGATGGCGATAACAATTAGCTTTGCACTTATTGTTTCATTGATCGCAGCACTTACATTAGTACCAATGTTATCTGCTAATCTATCAAGAGACAATGAAATAGAAGAAATAAAAGGTAAAAGAAAAGAGCCGGGAGTTAAAAAAGGTTTAGGTAAATTCTTTGGAGCTATTTATCCTGGTTATAAAAAAATACTAGCTTGGTCCTTAAACCATCGTCTGATAGTTGTTATAACAACGGTAGTTTTAATATATGGTTCGTATTTACTTGTCCCTTTTGTAGGTACCGAGTTTTTACCTGAAATGGACCAAGGAGAAATCAATATCGATATCACCTTACCTGAAGGCACAATTATAGGTGAAACAGAGAAGGTAATCGACCAGATAGTTGAATATCTTGGTCAAATTGAAGAGGTTGAGACCATCTTTACAAGTGCGGGTAGTGGTGGCAGTTTTTCAATGGGAGGAGGCAGCTCTAACATTGGTAATCTCTATCTTAGATTAAAACCATTGGCTGATAGAACCCGTGGAACTGACGAAATAATGGATGATATAAGAAGTTTTACTGATATGATACCTGGTCCGAAGATTGAAGTTACTCAAATGCAAAGTGGTGGTTTTACAAGTGAATCATCTGTTTCCGTTAAGATATCAGGGGAGGACTTAAATATTCTAAGTGGCCTAGCTGATGAAGTTAAAAGTCAGGTAGAAAAAGTTGAGGGAACAAGAAACATCACGACCTCCTTTGAAGAGGGTAAACCAGAGATGCAGATAATCATCGACCGCGAAAAGGCAGCAATGTATGGTTTAACATATAACGAGATTTTAAGCACAGTTAGAACAGGGTTTAGCGGACAGCTAGCAACAAGAATTCGTTATGAAGGACAAGAGATAAACGTAATTGTAACATTACCGAAAGAATATAAACAGGATATGAGCCAAATAGAAGATATTCCAATCATGCTTCACAATGGAACATCAATAAAATTAAGAGATGTTGCGGAATTAACTCAAGCACAAGGCTTTGCGCAAATAAATCATGAAGATCAAAAAAGGCAAGTTTCCGTAGAGGGTGACATTATCGGAAGAGACCTAGGAAGCATAACAACAGATATTGAAAATAATCTTAAGAACATTAACGTTCCTGATGGCTATGTAATTAAAACAGGTGGGCAGGCAGAAGAAATGATGGAATCCTTTGATAGCCTCAAATACGCATTAATACTATCTGTTTTTCTAGTCTATATGGTTATGGCTGTTCAGTTCGAGGCTATTACCCATCCGTTGACAATAATGTTCTCCATACCAGCAAGCTTTATTGGTATAATTTTTGGCTTAGTTGTGACAGGAAGAACACTAAATGTTTCTACCTTTATAGGTATAATCATGTTGGTGGGTATAGTTGTTAACAATGCTATTGTTTTAGTAGATTATATAAACATTTTACGAGAAAGGGGAAGAGATCGTAGAGAGGCTATATTGGAAGCAGGTCCTGCTCGTTTAAGACCAATCTTAATGACTACGCTAACGACAGTACTTGCACTAATTCCATTAACCTTAGGGTTAGGAGAAGGAGCGGAGCTACAAGCGCCATTTGCCACAGTAGTAGTTTTCGGATTAAGCTTTTCAACACTAGTAACATTAGTATTAGTACCAGTAATGTACACATATATGGACGATTTTGAAACCTGGGTCAAGGGTAAATTTATTGCCAAAGTAACAAAAGATTAAGAAAAATGTTCTAAACTTATGGCTTCTTCATAACTTGTATAGACAGTCTAAACCTGTCCAAATTAAGTTAAGAAGGAGCTATATTTTATGAAGAAAGTTATATTAATTTTTATTATAATCCTCGCTACTTCAATGATATCTATTCCAATTATATTTGTAACGATTTTTGATGACGACAGGGCTCCTACAGTTAGAAATCAAAACATTGAATTGAAACAAGATATTCAAAAATATATTCAGATTAATATATATCGCGACAAAACAAAAAAAATAGAGACATATTCGCTAGAAGAGTATATACGCGGGGTTGTAGCAGCAGAAATGCCGAGTGATTTTGAAATAGAAGCACTTAAGGCACAAGCAATTGCCTCAAGAACCTATATTGTAAAGAAAATAATTAACAAAGAATTTACTGATGTACCAGATGGGGCAATGGTTACAGATACAGTTAAGCACCAAGTGTTTTTGTCAGAGGAAGAGTTAATTAGTATGTGGGGCTTAGATTATCCTGATAAAATATCTAAGATTAATCAGGCAGTCAATGAAACGAACGGACAAGTTATTGTTTATCAAGGGAAACCAATTGATGCCTTATTTTTTTCAACAAGCAATGGCTATACAGAAAACTCTGAAGACTACTGGTTAAGAGAAGTATCATACCTCCGAAGTGTGACAAGCCCTTGGGATTTACAATCACCGAAGTATTTTGGTAGCACAAAAATCCCCTTCTCAGAAATCGAAAATAAGCTTAACATCGACAACTCAGTTATGGTTTCATCCGCTCAAAAGTGGATAGAAATATTGGAAACAACAGAAGGTAGAAGCGTTAAGCAAATAAAAATTGGAGATAAAACCATGACAGGTAGAGAAGTAAGAGAAACCTTTAATCTTAACTCTTCAACCTTTACAGTTGAAATAACGGATAAAGAAGTAATCTTTTCTACTAGGGGATATGGTCATGGCGTAGGCATGAGTCAATATGGAGCAGATGGAATGGCTAAAGAGGGTAAGACTGCTCTAGAAATTGTTAAGTATTACTACACAGGAGTTGATATTAAAAATATTGATGAATGGATAAAACCTGTTTAAACCTCAAAACAAAAAATTGCCTTTATATGTATATATAGGACAAATAAGGACAAAATGTATTCTGAGGTGATGTATTAATGGATAATATTAAATCTAAGATAAAAACAGTCTTAGGAAAGAAGTGGGCATTCCCAGCACTCTATATATTAATCGCAGTAGTTATATTAGGGGTTATGTTAATGTATCAGGATCCTAATGAATACACAATCAACAGTGAAGAGTTAGGATTACAGGAAGTAGGCTCTAATAATGCTTCATACTCTGAAAAATATTTAGAGAGTAAATATGGGAAACTGCACGAACTCGAGTCAGTTCCAGTAACTAATTATATTGAAGTTATGAATTGGCCGATTGAAGATCAAAATGAGGTTTATATAAGCATGAGGTTTTTCGACGTTAATTCATCAGATGAAGAAATGGAAAACGCGATAATCTCTTTTCAAGACGAGCTATGGCCTCACAGTGGAATCGACATAGCCGCAAATAACAAAAGTTTTAATGTGCTTGCAACATTAAGCGGTGAAGTTATTAGGGCAGAAAAAGATCCTATTGTTGGATATATTGTTGAGCTTCAGCACGAAGAAGGATTACTAACAAAATATTCAAGTCTCGATGAAGTAAAAGTAAAAGCTGGAGATAAAGTAAAACAAGGAGATATATTGGGCTTAGCAGGTAGAAACATGTTTGAAAAAGACCAGGGCGTCCACCTTCACTATGAAGTAGTAAAAGAAGGAGTAACCTATAATCCAGAAATTTTCTTTAACAAAAGCATAAACGAAATATTGGATCATATTGTTAGTTTAGAAGAATCAGAAGAATTAGAAGAGTCAGAAGAAATTGAAGAAGTCGAATAAAAAAGTTTGTTCAAATAAGTATTCAGGGATTATTACCTGAATACTTATTTTTTTTAGCTTGTCATGGCTTGTAACAAGAGAATATATGCCTACCCTTCTCATATAATGTAAAAGAGGAATTTTAAATGGGGAGGCGAGGGGATTGCACGATTATATCAAAGAAAGAACCTTAAAAATAGGTGTGAATATAGTAGAGACCAAAAATACAGTACGTGCGATAGCTAGAGAATTTGGAGTATCAAAGAGTACGGTTCACAAGGACTTGACAGAAAGATTGCCAGAAATAAACCCTAATTTGGCAAATCAAGTTAAAGAAATATTAGATTATCACAAGGCAATACGTCATATTAGAGGAGGCGAGGCTACCAAAACAAAATATAAAAAAGGAAGCAAAATAAATTAATATATGAAAATGCTCCTGCTTAATAATTTTAATAAGTTATTTATTTCGTAAAAAAAGGATATTTAAAATTAATATAGAATTAAAAATGATATAATGATTAAAAATGGATACAACTAATAATTTATATTGAAAGCAGCAGCAGGGAGGAAAAGAAAACATGTTTAGCAAGGATATTGGAATTGATCTTGGAACAGCAAACGTACTCATACATGTTAAGGGCAAAGGGGTAATTATTAATGAGCCATCAGTAGTGGCTTTGGACAACGATACAAAACAGGTACTTAAGGTTGGTGAAGAAGCTAGGCAAATGGTAGGGAGAACTCCAGGAAACATAGTTGCAATTCGCCCACTAAAAGAAGGGGTAATTGCCGATTTTGAAATAACAGAACTAATGTTAAAATACTTTATTAAAAAAGCAGGAGTAAGAGGGATTTTTGGTAGACCTCGGATATTAATATGTGCACCTACTGAAATAACCTCTGTTGAGAGGAAAGCCATTAAAGAAGCTGCCCAAAAAAGCGGCGGCGGAGAAATAATTTTAGAATCCGAACCTAAAGCTGCAGCAATAGGAGCTGGTTTGGATATTTTTCAACCAAGTGGTAACATGGTAATAGATATTGGTGGTGGTACGACTGATATAGCTGTTTTGTCAATGGGTGATGTCGTAACTGCCACATCTGTAAGAATTGCTGGGGACAAGTTCGATCAAGCAATTATGACTTACATTAAAAGAAAATATAATATGTTAATCGGAGAACGAACAGCCGAGGATTTAAAAATAAACGTAGGAACTGCTTACGAGGGCAACAGAAATGAAACAATGGAGGTACGTGGTAGGGACCTAGTGACGGGCTTACCTATTTCTGTTACAATTGATTCAGAAGGAGTAAGACAAGCGTTACTTGGTACTTTGAATTCAGTTATTGCTGCTGCTAAATCAGTATTAGAAAAAACACCTCCTGAGCTTTCAGCCGATATTATTGATAAGGGTATAATTTTAACGGGTGGCGGAGCATACCTGAACGGGATTGAACTATTATTACAAGATGAATTAAAGGTTCCTGTTTTATTAGCTGAGGATCCAATGAGTTGTGTTGTAAAAGGTACTGGAATTATGTTAGACAATCTGGATAAATTTAGATTGAAATAATAAAACAAAGGGTGTTATAAATGATTAGAGGACTATATACTGCCGCTGCGGGGATGCGATCGTTGCAGGACAAACAGAATATATTAAACAATAATCTTGCTAACGTAAGTACAGTTGGGTATAAAGCAGATCAAGCTATTTCTAGATCATTTCCTGAAGTTTTGATGAATTCAGTTCAATTTGGCAGCGGTACAAAAAAGTCTATTGGAACTATGCACCAAGCAGTCTTTATAGAAGAAAGTGTTCCGATGTTTAATCAAGGGACTTTAATTGACAGTAACGTTAGTACTCATATGGCGATAGTAGATGAAAATTTAGAAATAAATGAAGAAACAGGACAAAAACCAGCTATTTTTTTCAAGGTAAAGGATCAGAATGGTAATATGTTCTACACAAGAAGCGGGCTATTTTTTGAAGATGCAGCAGGACAATTGGTCACTCCAGAAGGGCATCTTGTTATGGATGATATCGATTTCCCTATAGATATAGATGGAAGAGAATTCTCAATTGATGAAAAAGGAACGATAATTTTTACTGGTGGTCAACTAGATTGGGTTCAGATTCAAACAACTAAGGTAAACGACCCTAATAAAATGGTTAAAGTTGGCGAACAATTATACAGTATTGAGGATGAGTCTATTATTGATACAGAATTTAAAATTGGGAAAGAAGATTATAAAATACTTCAAGGAAAACTTGAGGGGTCTAACGTAGACGTAAATCAAACTGTAATAGACATGAATACAGCGTTAAGTCTTTATGAGGCTAACCAACAGGTTGTTAAAACAATAGATAGAACGTTAGACTTAGCGGTTAATCAAGTCGGCAGAGTATAATCTTAAGACTAATTTTGAAAGAGTGGCGTGATAGTTAATGAATAATTCCTTAATAAGCTCATTGGTTAGTATGCAATCAATGCAAAAGAAAATTGATACAATTGCTAACAATATTGCTAATGTTGATACAGTTGGTTTTAAATCAAGCACACTATACTTTGAAGATATAATGTCGGAGAAAATGATTCAACCTCAGGGATTTAACCTAGAAGGTAGAAAAACAACATTAGGCTTAACTCAAGGCTTTGGGGTCAAAAATAGTTCTATGCTTACTGATTTCTCACAAGGCAATGTAAAAGAAACTGGTATACCGTCAGATATAATGCTTCAAGGGGAAGACATTTTTTTTACAATTGTAAAAAACGGCGGAGAACCTTATGAGTCTGACGATTGGACATATACTAGAAATGGACACTTTCAGGTAGATGCATATGGATATTTGGTAACTGATCAGGGAGAATATGTTTTAAGCACTGAAGATGAACCTTTGCAAATACCAGAGAACTCCACGTACACCGTTGATAGTCAAGGATTATTAACGGCTACCAATGTTGAAGGGGAAGTTGAGGAAGTAGGAACTCTTAAAATAACAAAGTTTAACAACTCACAGATTTTAAAACAAATAGGGAATAATAAATATCAAATTCCAGAGGAATTTAATACGGGATGGTTTGATTTAGTTGATAGGGATTTTAGTTTTAACAGTGACAGTTCCGGTAGATATGCAGTAATCCAAGGCAGTTTAGAAGGTTCTAATATTGACCTAACCAAAGAACTAACTGAATTAAATAATGTACAAAGGACATATCAATTATTATCGGGTGGGATTTCGATTTCCAACCAAATGATGAGTATAACTAATAAATTAAGAGGTTGATGGGATAAATGGACTCACGACAAGTAACAACTACAAGAGCACAAAAGTATGCAAAAAATAATAAAAAATCATCGGATGAAAAAAAACCAGTTAAATCAAACAAAAAAAGACGACGGTATCTAATAGGTATCGGAATAGTTGCTATTTTAGTATGCTTTAATATAGGGGCAATGATAGGATACGGTTTGATTGATGATGGAAACGCACTGGATATTTTTCGTTTGGAAACATGGACACACCTGTATCAATTAATATTCGGATAAAAAAACTAGGACATTTTTATAGCGCATTATCAATAGTCTGAGCACTGACTGCAATAGTCAGTGCTCATTTATGTGAACCCAGCCTCTAGGCAAAGCCAGAAGTAGGGACACTAATATTTTTAGTATTTCTTTAAAAAATATACTGGGAAATTATAATATTAATTATATCCCAGCCGCTATCTTTATTTGAACTTGATGACTTTCATCCACTAATCCATCAATATGACGAGTGCTGTTTAAAAAATGAATATCGAAATGACCGTTAAAATTATTATTAGTAATGTATTGAATGTCGTGAGGCATAGAGGACATTGATGCGGCAATTTTGCGCCCATCAACTTCTATAATAACTGCTCTACTAGACCAGCTATAAGTCCCTCCCCATATCTCTTTAATTATTGCCGAATCACTTGCTGTTAAAGGTTCGCAATCGGCATGGTTAGCTCCAATCGTTCTTTCAACATAGAAGGTTTTACCGGTTTGGAAATCCGTTACCTTTGCAACTTCATTAATTGTAAAGACGTATTGTGCCTCTGTCCACCAATCCAACAACTCACCATACTTATCCGATACAGTAGACTTAATAGGTATATGATGGACAGGAACTGTTATATTTTGACCTATAAAAAGAGTGCTACTTTCACCTAAGTTATTAACCGCCATTAATTCAGATAAAGGTATACCGTAGTATATGCTTAGATTCCAAAGATTATCACCTTGCTTAACTGTATGATTTATGTAAGTAACAGTGAGTTTTTGTTCAGTTATATTAATTGCCTTTGTTTTATCGTCCCAACTAACATATAACCCAAACGCATCAGTGATAAAACGAATTGGTACATATGTTGTATTATTAATATACCTTGATGGTTGAATTGAAGTTTGAACACCATTGATTCTTGCCTTAGAAGAACCTGCAATAAATGCAATTTTAGTATCTTCTCGCTCAATCCCAATTGTGTTTGATTCACTATTCCACCAAACGCTAGCACCTAAAAGCTCCGAAAAAGCTCTCACGGGAACATAAGTAACTCCATCAATGATAAAAGCTTCAGGAATCATAGTTACCGACTTACCATTAATAGTTATATTAATATTATCGCTACTTGGAATTTTAAGTTTTTGTCCAATATAGATCATATCAGAAGATAGATTATTATAGCTTTTCAACTTACTAACAGTAATATCATAGTTGGTAGCTATTTTCCAGAGGGAATCACCAGATTGAACAGTATAAGATGTTTCAGCTAGAGCTACACTACTTAATGGTATAGTAAAAATAACAACTGCTCCAATCATTATCTTAACAAAAGAAATTTTTATATTGGGAAAAGTTTTTATAGCAAAAAGTTTAATATCTTCAATTAATTTTGTATTTGTATTTTGTTCACTAATATTTGCTTCATCCGCGAATTCGTTAAGATGATTAAGATGAATCACCAAAGTATATATATTCTCTTCTTTAATCAGTTGGTATCTATACGATTTCAATTGCAACTACCCTCTCAAAAAAAGTTATAAAGTATAACATTAGTTTTATATTAATCAACCTAATTTATACAAGCCATCATTTAAAGGTGGAGATTATTGTTAAAATATGATAACATATATAAGACTTTTTATAAGTCACAAAAATAAGATTAAATTTTAGGAGAATTGTGAAATGTTGGATATAAATGAGATTAAAAAAATAATTCCACATCGCTATCCATTTCTATTAGTGGATAAAATAATTGAGCTTGAAGAAGGAGTCAGGGCCGTTGGAATTAAAAACGTTACAATTAACGAGCCATTCTTTCAAGGACATTTCCCTGATTATCCTGTAATGCCTGGAGTCTTAATAGTTGAAGCACTGGCGCAGGTTGGAGCAGTTGCAATGCTTATAAAAGAAGAGAACAAAGGGAAATTAGCTTTATTTGCGGGAATAGATAACCTTCGTTTTAAAGAGCAGGTTCGACCTGGAGATACATTAACTTTAACAGTCGAGATAACCAGAGTAAAAGGACCAATGGGAAAAGGAAAAGCAACCGCCCGTGTTGGGGACAAGATAGTAGCTGATGGGGAAATAATGTTCGCAATTAAATAACAAGTCTAATGAACCACGGAAGTGGCAATAATATTAGAAAAAGAGCCTAAAAGGTATAGGCTCATTGGGATTTTTGTTATTTAATTCCCAAGATATCATCAGGTATTTCAGGCTTATTATTCGGGAAGTCTTCATTATCACTAAAATAAGTATCAAGATTATAGACATAAACTTCATGAGTATCTAGATTTTCTATGGTATAAATCGAGTATATCCTTCTCGGAAGCATTGTATCTGGGTAAACCAGCATTTTGATAATACCTTCAGTGAATTTATAAGGGAAATCTAAGCTATCCGATTTTAAAATATCAGGATAATTTTTGGTTAAATAGTCAGCGTCAACCGTGAAGAAAAAAACAACGAATTTTCCGCGGTTGTCCGTATCATAGTGATCGGCATAGCGATTTAACAGTTCAGCATCAAGTGGCAATAATTCTAATAAATTGAAACCGCTCATATGCTGAGAAGACCAAATCTCGCTATCTCTATCAAATGAATATAACATTTTATTGTCAAAATAAGCTTCCTTAATAGGCAGAGTAATCATATTACCGGTTTGATCAAAGGAGAGCGAGGTATCTTCTTCCTTATAGTTTATATCATCTTGGTCATATTCATAATTTATTACATTTTTATAATGAAGATAACTACTCCAAGCATCATAGATTCCTTGACG
>JBFXJF010000009.1:0-90849 GCA_050175155.1 Vulcanibacillus sp. | reverse complement strand
TAACTTTCTCAACAACATAAATCCTGACGGTAAAGTCAGGATTTTTTTTATTTATTGAGTATATATTATTATTTGTGGTATAATGTGGTGGAAAGTGGGTAGCTGAGGTTGGGATGAGGTGACTTTGGTATGTTTATGGGTGAGTTTCAACATAATATTGATGACAAGGGTCGAATAATAATTCCTGTAAAATTTAGAGACGAACTAGGTGATGTATTTATTATTACTAGGGGCTTAGATAAGGCGTTATTTGTGTATCCTTTAATTGAGTGGCAACAAATTGAACAGAAGCTGAAGTCCTTACCATTTACCAAAGCCGACGCAAGAAAGTTTACTCGGTTCTTTTTCTCTGGAGCAATTGAAAGTGAGATAGATAAACAGGGCAGAGTAATAATTCCAAACAATTTAAGAAGCTATGCTTTTTTAACAAAAGAGTGTGTAGTAATTGGTGTATCAAACAGAATCGAGATATGGGACAAGAACTATTGGGAGTCATACTACCAGGATTCTGAAGAATCGTTTAATGATATAGCTGAAACATTAATTGATTTTACTTAAACATTGATTTTTTCATAGAGGAGTTAGAAAAATATGTTCGAACACAAAACAGTTCTGTTGCATGAGGCAGTGGAAGGTTTAAATATAAAGCCATCTGGCATCTATGTTGACTGTACATTAGGAGGGGCTGGACATTCAGCTTTAATACTATCGAAGCTTGCAGATGGTGGGAAATTAATAAGCTTTGATCAAGATGAAGAGGCTATTAAAGCTGCTAGTCAAAGACTAAATGATTATGGTCATAAAGTAATTCTTGTTAAAACAAATTTTGTGAATATTAAAGAAGTTTTAAATGATATGGAGATTTTCACTGTTAATGGAATTTTATTTGATTTAGGAGTATCGTCTCCACAGTTAGATACAGGCGAGCGTGGATTTAGTTATAATTTGGATGCTCCGTTAGATATGAGAATGGATAAAAGCTGTGATCTTAATGCAATGGATATTGTAAATGGATGGGATGAAAAGGAGTTAACCCGCATTCTATTCGAATATGGTGAGGAAAAGTTTGCAAGAAGAATTGCAGGAAATATTCTAGAATATCGAAAGACAAAAAAAATAGAGAGAACAAGCCAGTTAGTAGAAATAATTAAAGATAGTATTCCAGCTGCAGCAAGACGATCTGGACCACATCCTGCTAAAAAGACCTTTCAAGCAATACGAATAGCGGTAAACGATGAGTTAAATACTTTTGAAAAGGCATTAGAAGATGCGATTACTCTTCTTGGCCCGGAGGGACGAATTAGTGTGGTTACATTTCACTCTTTAGAAGATAAGCTTTGTAAGCACATTTTTTCAAAACATGCCCTAGGTTGTATTTGTCCATCGGATTTTCCAATATGTGCATGTAATAGAAAACCAGTACTTAAAATAATTGCAAAAAAGGGAATTTTACCGACTGAGAATGAAATAATTGAAAATCCAAGATCACGATCTGCTAAGCTTAGAATTGCTGAGAGAATATAGGAGGAACTTAAATGGCAGTACTTGCTAAAAAGAATGTTACAGCTGAATATTTTGATAGTAGTATAGATGTTAGTAAAAATAAATATAAAAATAATACTTTACTTGTAAAAGAAAAACTAGCATATATTATGCTAATTATTGTATTAGTTATTTTAGCGGGTATGGTTATTTCGGGGTATGCAATTTTAGCTGAGAATAATTATAAAATTCAAGAACTTAAAAATTCTATTATATTAATAAATAAAGAGAGTGAAAATTTAGAAATGGAAATCGCAGAATTAAGTTCACCTAGCAGGATTTTAAGAATAGCTCAAGAGGAATTGGGAATGACCTTGGATGAAAGCAGAATAATCGTATTATCAGGTAATTAATTTAGAAATTTTAACATTAGGAGCCAAATATGGATATTAAGAAAACGATAAAAAGACGTTCTATATTAATAGGGATTGTTATAACTTCCTTATTTTTTTTCTTATTATTTAGAATTTTAATAATTCAGACAGTAGATGCCCCCAAACTAAAGGAACAAGCAAATAATATTTGGAATAATTCATATATATTGGAACCAGAAAGAGGGATTATTTATGATCGAAATGGTGAAAGGTTAGCTTATAATTCTTCTGCGTTTACAGTTATTGCAATATTGTCAGAAAAAAGTTCAAACTATGTAACTAATCCTCAACTTGCAGCAACACAATTATCTCCGATATTAAATATGTCAGAAGAAGATTTATATAAGTTATTGACGAAGGATGCTTATCAGGTTGAACTTAGGCCTGGTGGGTGGAAAATTAATCAAGATATAGCTTCACAAATAACAAGTTTAGAAATTCCCGGGATTATTCTAAGGGAAGAGAAAAAAAGATATTATCCATACAATAATTTTGCTTCGTATACTCTTGGTTTTGTGAACTATGAAAACAAAGCGGTACTTGGGATAGAAAATTATTATGATGATATATTAACAGGCAAGGCAGGAAAACTAAATGTTAAGGAAGATTTAAAGGGATTCGAGCTTCCAGAAGGAGAAGTATTATTTGAACCAGCTGAAGATGGATACGATCTTATATTAACAATTGACAAAACTATTCAACAATATGTAGAAACTAGCCTAGATAAAGCAGTTGAGCTATATAATCCTAAAAGTATTATAGCTATTGTTGCTGATCCTAACACAGGTGAAATATTAGCAATGTCAGAAAGACCAAACTATAATCCTAACAAGTATTGGGAAATTGAAGACTATAAAAACCCATCTACTAACTATGTTTTTGAGCCAGGATCTACCTTCAAAATTATTACCTTAGCAGCAGCTATAGAAGAAGGGGTCTTTAATCCAGATGAAAAATACCAATCGGGTTCAATTGATATTTACGGAGATATTATTAAGGATTCGAATAATGGAAAAGGATGGGGAGAGATAACGTACTTAGAAGGTGTACAAAGATCAAGTAACGTTGCCTTTGTAAAATTAGGCTATGAAAAATTAGGCAAAGAAAAGCTGTTTTCTTATATAGATGATTTTGGGTTTGGACATACTACTGGTATTGACTTACCTGGTGAGGCAGAGGGATTAATGGTAGATACTAATGAGGCTTATCCTCTTGACGTAGCAACTATATCTTTTGGTCAAGGAGTTGGAGTTACGGCAATCCAACAAGTTATGGCTGTTTCAGCAGTTGCTAATGGAGGTAAATTAATAACTCCTCATTTAGTAAAAGAGATACGAGATAACAATACTGGCGAGGTCATAAACACTATTGAGACAACTGTTCAAAAACAGGTAATATCAGAAAAAACAGCTAGAGAAACAAGTTCGGTTTTGGAGGAAGTTGTTAATTTTGGTCAACGTCCAGGATATATAGATGGTTATAATGTAGCTGGTAAAACTGGGACTGCTCAAAAGATTGGGGAAAATGGGGAGTATAGTACGGAAGGATATGTTGTTTCTTATATTGGATATGCTCCATCGTATGATCCAAGACTTTTAGTTTATGTGATTGTTGATGAACCGGATTTGGATATTGCATATTATGGAAGTACTATTACAGCCCCTATTTTTACGGAAATAATGCAAAATAGCTTAAGATATTTAAAAGTTCCTAAAAATGTTGAAGAAGATAAAATAAACAACGAAGACATAAAAGTAATATTAGAAGATTATATAAACAAATCAATTACAACTAGTAAAAAATCCTTATATGATTTAGGTTTAGTTCCAATAATAATAGGAAATGGTGAAAATGTAATGAAACAATTTCCTCAAAAAGGGGAAAATATAGTTAAAGGATCTAATATATATCTATTTACTGTTTCGGAGGATAAATATATAGTTCCAAATCTTATAGGTAAGTCTTTAAGGGAAGCATTGGAATATTGTTCAGTAATGAATATTGATGTTAGTGTGAGTGGAAACGGTGTAGTAATTGAACAAAGCATAACCCCAGGTTATCCATATAGTGGGGGAACACTTGAAATTACGCTAAAAGACCCAAATAACACGACTGAGTAATTTTCCTTTATATAAAGCAACTTGACACAGGTTCCACTAAGTCAAGTTGCTTTTAATTATACCCCTTAATTAATATAGCTTGTTCTAATAATATTGGTAATCGAATAATTTGATACTAAAGTTCTTAATTAAGGGGGATAAAAGTTGCGACGGATATCACAAGTAATAATTCGAAAAAGAATATGGATATCTCTTTTAGTCGGTATTCTTGTTTTTTTAGCATTAATATTTAGATTGGGCTATATTCAATTAGTAAAAGGAAGTTGGTTTACTGATAAAGCAGAGGATCTATGGAGTAGGGATATTCCAGTTGAAGCAAAGAGAGGTACAATATTAGATAGAAATGGAAATGAGTTGGCATATAATATAAGTTCCCCAACTGTAATTGCAATACCAGTTCAAATAAAGGATGCAAAGACAACAGCTATGGAACTTGCCAGCATTTTAAATATGAGTGAAGAGAAAATATTTAAATTAATTACTAAAAAAGAGCTAATGGTTAAGATCGCTAGGAAAATTCCTGAGAATAAAGCTAAAGATATTCAAGCATTAAGACTACCTGGAATTGCTATAACTGAAGAAAGTGAAAGATATTACAATGAAAGTACACTCGCATCTCATGTTTTGGGGTTTGTAGGAATAGATAATCAAGGCTTATCGGGAATCGAATTAGTATACGATGAATTATTAAAGGGTAAGAAGGGTGCTATATCTTATACTGCAGATGCAAGTGGCAGAAGAATGCCTGATCAAGAGGAGATATACAATCCACCTGTTAATGGTAATAATATTTTTCTTACAATTGATAAAGAAATTCAACAATATATAGAGAGAGAACTTGATCAAGCAATGATTCAATATAATGCTGATAATGCTTTAGCCATTGCGATGGACCCCAAAACTGGTGAGATTCTTGGAATGGCGAGTAGACCTAATTATGATCCTAGTAATTATGCTGATTATTCCAGTCTTATATATGATAGAAATTTACCAATATGGATGGCTTATGAGCCTGGATCTACTTTTAAAATAATAACTTTAGCAGCAGCCTTGGAGGAAGATGTAATAAGTTTAAGCGATACGTATTATTGCGATGGATCAATAGAAATATCAGGTGTTGAGTTGCATTGTTGGAAAAGTGGAGGGCATGGATCAGAAACATTTTTAGAAGTCGTTGAAAATTCATGTAACCCTGGCTTCGTAGTTATGGGACAGAAACTAGGAAAAGTTAATTTGTTCAGTTACATACATGATTTTGGATTTGGTGAGAAGACAGGTATTGATCTTCCGGGAGAGCAACAGGGGATATTGTTTGATATCGAAGATGTAGGGCCGGTTGAATTGGCAACTACTTCTTTTGGTCAAGGTGTATCAGTTACACCCATTCAACAAGTCGCAGCAGTAGCAGCTGCTATTAACGGTGGAAATCTATTAACACCTTATATTGTTAAGGAAGTGAGAGATTCCATAACAAATGAAATCGTTATTGAAAATGAACCAAAAATTAAAAGACAGGTAATCTCAGAAGAAACTTCTAAAGAGGTAAGAGAAACGCTAGAAAGTGTTGTAGCTAATGGTACAGGTAGAAATGCATATATTGACAGTTATCAAGTAGGGGGAAAAACAGGTACGGCGCAAAAAATAGGTGAGAATGGTGGGTATTTAACCAACAATTACATTGTGTCATTTATTGGCTTTGCCCCCGCTGATAATCCGGAAATATTAATTTATGTGGCAATAGATAATCCTAAAGCAATTCAATTCGGGGGCTTAGTTGCTGCCCCAATCGTGAAAAATATATTATATAGTTCTTTACAATATTTAGAGGTTAAACCGAGGGAGGAACAAATCATTATGGAATATCGTTATGGTATTGATTTGCCTTATGTAGAGGTTCCTAATTTAGTTGGTAATACAAAACAAGAATTACAACAAAGCTTATATTATAATTTCTACTTAGAAATTGATGGTTCAGGGAAAGTAGTAGTAGAACAAATGCCTAAACCTGGAACAAGAGTAGAAAAAGGTTCAACGATTCGTCTATATTTTGGTGACAAGTAGTAAAAGAAAGATTAAAATAATAATAGTTCAGGAGGTACTGTTAATAGATTGTCTGGATTTTTTATTGGGTTTTCTTTATATGGATTTTGTCTATAATAGAAATTAATAGTAAAATAAGTTTTTGTTATTAAAGAAGGAGGGGAACATATGAATCTAAGAAAGTTATTAGAGCCTTTAATTACATATAAAGTCGTTGGGGAGATAAATATTGATATAAACGATATAAAAGTAGATTCTAGAAAAGTAGAACATGGAAACTTATTTATCTGTCTACCTGGTTCTTCTTCTGATGGACATGACTATGCAAAACAGTCCGTTGAGAATGGTGCAGTAGCTTTAATCTGTGAGAACGAATTACCAATAAACATCCCACAAGTAATAGTTAAAAATTCTCGGTTTGCAATGGCATTACTTACTGATAAATTTTACAATCATCCATCGCACAAATTGAAAGTAATTGGGATAACGGGTACAAATGGAAAAACAACTACAACTTATCTTATTGAAAAGATATTAGCAGATCAAAATCACCTTTCAGGATTAATAGGTACTATTAGGATGAAAATAGGTAATGAGATAATAAATGTTAAGAATACAACTCCTGATGCTAATGATCTACATAATTACTTTAATAAGATGGTTGAGGTGGGATCAGAATACGCCATCCTTGAAGTCTCTTCACATGCGCTTGATATGGGTAGAGTCAAAGGAGTAGATTTTAACATTGCGGTCTTTACAAATTTAACGCAGGACCATCTCGATTATCACGGCACAATGGATAAATATCGTGAGGCAAAAGGATTACTATTTTCTAGACTGGGAAACGTTTATTTTAACAATAGTAATAGTAAATTTGCTGTTTTAAATGCTGATGATGATGCAAGTCAATACTTTAATAAAATAACAGCAGTTCAAGTTATTACATATGGTATAGATAATGATGCTGATGTTAAGGCAACTAATATCAATATTACAGGACAAGGGACAAGTTTTACCTTAATAAGTTTTAAAGGGAAGATTGACATTAACTTAAAAATGATCGGTAAATTTAGTGTATATAACGCTTTAGGTGCTATTGCTGTTGCATTAATTGAAGGTATTGCCTTAGAAAATATAAAACATAGTTTGGAGGAAATTTCTGGAGTTGATGGACGTTTCGAATTAGTAAATGCTAACCAAGACTATACCGTTATCGTAGATTATGCTCATACTCCAGATGGTCTGGAAAATGTTTTAAAAACAATTAAAGAATTTGCGAAAAGAAAAGTCTATTGTGTTTTTGGGGCGGGTGGAGATAGGGATAAATCAAAAAGACCGTTAATGGGGAAAATTGCTTTAAACTATAGCGATTTAGCAATAATTACTTCTGATAACCCAAGAACGGAAGATCCTGAACAAATAATTAAAGATATACTAGAAGGTATTATAACAGAAGAAAACAGATCAAAGTATATTACAATTCAGGACCGTAAGAAAGCAATTGAATATGCTGTAAATAATGCCAGATCTGGGGATGTAATAATTATTGCCGGTAAAGGACACGAAAACTATCAAATTCTAAATGATAAAGTAATTCATTTTGATGATCGGGAAGTGGCGTTAGAGGCCATTAGGAGTAAACTTTAATGAAATTAAATATACAAGAAATAACTAAATGTATTAGTGGGGAATTGATAAATACTTCAAAGGATCTTATTATTAGTGGGGTCAGTACGGATTCAAGAAAAATCAAAAAAGGAGATTTATATATACCGTTAAAGGGCGAACGTTATGATGGTCATTCTTTTGTTCTACAAGCGATAGAAGCAGGTGCTATCGCAACTCTTTGGCAAGAAGATATTCCATTAAATGATTTAACTATCCCTACTATTCTTGTTCCTGACACATTAGAAGCTATGCAAAATATGGCCTCATGGTATCGACAGCTAGTGAATCCTATTGTAATAGGGGTAACTGGTAGTAATGGAAAAACTACTACTAAGGATCTAATAACTGCAACACTTGTTAATAAATATCGTGTTCACAAAACAAAAGGGAATCTGAATAACCATATTGGAGTACCTCTAACACTATTAAATATGTCAGAAGATACGGATGTTGCCGTAATCGAAATGGGTATGAGTAATTTGGGGGAGATAGAGAAACTATCCCTTATAGCTAATCCGGATATTGCAGTAGTAACAAATATAGGTGAATCACATATTGAATTCTTAAAAACAAAAGAGAATATTGTTAAAGCCAAGTTAGAAATAATAAAAGGTTTAAAAGAAGATGGGCTAGTAATCCTGCCAGGGGAAGAGCCGCTAGTTAAGTCTTTTTTAGCTGAACATAATCTAGGTAAGAATATTATATGGGTAGGGGAAACTGATAAAAACGATTTTTATCCACTACAGATTAAAATAAATAAAACAGATGGAATTACATTTACTGACTCGTTAAACGATCAATATTATCTACCATTGATTGGTGTACATAATGTAATTAATGCTTTGATGGCAATTAAAATAGCTAAGCAATTAAGTGTTAAAAAGCAGGATATCCAAGACGGTTTGGATAATATTGAATTAACGGGAATGCGTTTAGAAAAAATACATGCGAAAAATGGAGCGCTTATTTTAAATGATGCTTATAACTCAAGTCCAACATCTTTAAAAGCTAGTTTACAATTATTGGACTCTTTTAAGCAATTTAAACAAAAAATTGCTATTTTAGGGGATATGTTGGAGTTAGGTGAAAATGCAGAGCTATATCACGAGGAAATAGGAAAAGTATGTGCTGAAATTAACCTCGATTACCTTATAGTAACAGGAAAATTAGGGAAATCGATAGTTAAAGCAGCTAAAGAAAATGGTCTAAAAGAACATAAAATTAAATATTTTGAAGATATAAACCTTATTCCAGAATTTATTCTTAAAAATGCTTCATCAAAAGCGATAATTTTGGTAAAGGCTTCACGGGGAATCAAATTAGAAATGGTGGTCAATCAAATACGGGCTTAGAAATAGAGAAGGGGATTTATCACGAATGGAATTAAAAATTATTATCATAACTATTATAGTTTCACTAATTATTGCACTTATACTTGGACCGATATTAATACCAGTTCTAAGGAAATTAAAATTAGGACAGTCTATTAGGGAAGATGGACCGCAACTCCATCATAAAAAAGCTGGGACACCAACGATGGGTGCGATAATCATCTTAGTAGCTCTAATTATTACAGTATTAAAATTTTCGCCTTTCACATTTAATATTTATCTATTGCTACTAGTTACATTAGGCTTTGGTTTTTTAGGCTTTCTTGATGACTTTATTAAAATTATAAAAAAGAGAAACTTAGGATTAACAGCAAAGCAAAAGATTTTTGGTCAAATATTTATATCTTTAATATTATGTTATTTTTTATATCAGAGTGGATTTGATACAATAATTTATTTTCCAGGAACAACTTGGGGTGTTGACCTAGGATGGTTATATTTCCCTTTTATTATAATATTACTAGTAGGTTTTCCAAACGCATTAAATTTAACTGATGGATTAGACGGTCTATTGGCTGGAAGTGGTGCTATTTCCTTTGGGGCATATTCAATAATTGCATTAAGTACTACACAATTTGATATAGCTATATTTAGTGCTGCAATGATAGGCTCTTTGCTTGGATTTTTAGTATATAATGCTCACCCGGCAAAGGTTTTTATGGGTGATACTGGTTCCCTTGGAATTGGTGCTGCCCTTGCTACTATGGCAATTTTAACAAAGACAGAATTATTATTATTAATTATAGGTGGAGTATATGTAATCGAAACATTATCTGTAATAATTCAAGTTATATCATTTCAAACAAGAGGAAAGAGGATATTTAGAATGAGTCCAATCCACCATCATTTTGAACTTTCAGGATGGTCAGAATGGAAAGTGGTTACAGTTTTTTGGGTTTTCGGTTTTTTGTTTGCAGCACTAGGAATTTATATTGAGGTGTTACATTAATGGATGAGATAATAAAAAAATACAAGGGTAAGAAGATAGTTATTTTAGGCTTGGCAAAGAGTGGTACAACAATAGCTAAAATACTACATAAATTAGGGGCTCAAGTAATAGTAAATGATGCTAAACAAGATGAATGTACAGAAAAAAAAGAATTAGTAGATTTGGGAATAGAAGTTATTTGTGGAGGTCACCCTGAAAATCTAATTGATAAAAATGTTTACTTATTAATAAAAAATCCAGGAATACCATATACAATTGCTCCAATTAAGCAAGCAATTTTGCTTAATATTCCTATTATTACCGAAGTGGAAATTGCATATGAATTATCAAAAGCACCGATAATTGGAATTACTGGCTCGAATGGAAAGACTACAACCACAACATTAATTGGAGAAATAATTAAGGAGGCTGGATTTAAACCAGTTGTAGCTGGGAATATCGGAATTGTTCTTAGTGAACAAGCATTATTGATAAATAAAGAGGAAGTACTAGTTGCGGAATTAAGTTCTTTTCAACTAAAAGGAACGATAAGTTTCCATCCACATATAGCAATATTACTTAACATTTACCCTGCACATCTTGATTACCATAGAACTATTGAAGACTATATTTTATCTAAGAGTAAGATATTTATTAACCAGAACGAAAAAGATTTTGCCGTACTTAATTTGAATTGTAAAGAATGTTTGAATTTAACGAGCACTATTAATAGTCAAAAATATTATTTTTCAACTAAAGGAAAAGACTCTATCAAGAAAGGCGCTTATATTGAGAACAATAAAATTTATTGGATAGATGGCGATGAAGAAGTGGAAGTTGTTTCTTTAGATGATATATTTATTAAAGGGGCTCATTTAGAAAATGCATTAGCAGCTTTGATTGCTTCTAGATTATATGGTGCTGACTTTGATTCAATTAGAAGAGTGTTAAAAAATTTTAAGGGTGTTGAACATCGACTAGAGTTTGTATTAATGACTAAGGATCATGTTTCTTTTTACAATGATTCGAAGGCGACTAATCCTCAAGCAACAATAACTGCTTTAAATTCGTTTAAAAAACCAATTATATTATTAGCCGGAGGATTAGATAGGGGTATAGATTTTTTAGAATTGGTAGAGCCATTTAATAAGCAGGTCAAAATATTAATTACATTTGGTCAAACAGCTAATAAGTTAAAAGAAATTGGAATAATGGCAGGAATAGAATTCATATACACCGTCGATAATGTTACTGAGGCTGTGCAGCTTTCACTTTCTTTGGCAAATAATGAAGATAATGTTGTTTTATCGCCAGCTTGCGCTAGTTGGGATATGTTTTCTTCTTTTGAAGAGAGAGGAAGAATGTTTAAGGAGGTTGTACATAAATATAAATAGAGGCTAAATTTAGAATTTTAGTACTTTATTTATTAATTATTTTCTAGCCTCTTAAACTCGTTGGTTAAGGGGTGTATTATGGTAAAAAATAGAACAAACCCTGACTGGAAATTAGTTTTAATTATTTTATTTCTTTTGGGGATTGGTATAATAATGGTATATAGTGCAAGCGCTATAATTGCATATAGTGAGATGGGAGATTGGTACTATTACACTAAGCGGCAATTACTTTTTGCTTTAGTTGGTTTATTGTCTATGTACATAATGATGAATATTGATTATTGGCTATTGAAACGATGGGCAAAAGTGGGTTTAATTAGTTGTTTTGTTCTATTAATTATTGTTTTAATCCCTGGAGTAGGTAGTACAAGAGGCGGGGCAACTAGTTGGCTAGGAATTGGAACTTTTGGTATTCAGCCATCAGAATTTTTTAAACTGGGGATGATAATTTTTTTGGCAAGAAGATTTTCTGAGCAACAAGAGAAGATGAATTCTTTTAGGAAAGGGATACTTCCCCCGTTACTAATACTAGCTCTAGCTATAGGATTAATAATGTTGCAACCCGATTTAGGCTCTGTGACAGTTATAGCTGGGACAGTTTTATTAATGATTTATACTGCCGGTGCAAACACAAAATATTTAGGTGGTATGCTTATTGTTGGAATTGTTGGCTTTATTGGTTTGATTTTAGCCGCACCTTACAGGATTTCAAGAATCGTAGCTTTTTTGGACCCTTGGCAAGATCCACTTGGAGCAGGATACCAATTAATTCAATCTTTATATGCTATAGGACCAGGAGGATTACTAGGACTTGGTTTAGGAATGAGTAGACAAAAGTATTTTTATGTTCCCGAACCTCATACAGATTTTATTTTTGCTATTTTGGCAGAGGAACTTGGTTTTATAGGAGCTTCTACAGTATTGTTATTATTTATAAGTTTAATTTGGAGAGGACTAAGGATAGCTATAACTGCTCCTGATTTTTTTGGAAGTTTTCTTGCTGTCGGGATAGTTGGGATGGTTGCTATTCAAGTAATTATTAATATAGGTGTTGTAACAGGCATGTTCCCAGTTACCGGAATAACATTACCATTATTAAGCTATGGGGGTTCTTCACTTGTATTAACCTTGACTGCAATGGGTATTTTACTAAATATTTCGCGATATTCGCGTTAACTTGGGGATGGTAGAATGAAATATATTGTTACTGGAGGAGGTACTGGTGGCCATATATATCCAGCTTTAGCTATTATTAATGAAATAAAAAGACGTGATTTAGAAGCTGAATTTTTATATATTGGCACCGATGCTGGATTAGAGAAAGATATAGTAAGCAAAATTAATATTCCTTTTTCTACAATTGATGTTAAAGGTTTTAAAAGAAAGCTTACAATTGAAAATTTGCATACTATTAATATGTTTTTCAAGAGTGTAAGTTTATCCAAAAAATACATACAAGCTTTTCAGCCGGATGTTGTAATCGGAACAGGAGGTTTTGTATGTGGTCCAGTTCTTTATGCTGCTAGCAAATTAAAAATACCTACAATAATTCACGAGCAGAATGTAATTCCTGGATTAACAAACAAATTTCTTTCCCAATATGTAGATGTTATTGGTATAAGTTTCGCGGGTTCAAAAAAGTATTTTAAAAATACAAAAAAAGTTAAACTTACAGGTAATCCTTGTGCTACTGAGGTGATAAAAGCTGATAAACAAAAGGGTTATCATTTTTTGGATATAACTTCTAGTAAGAAAGTAATACTTATTTTTGGCGGTAGTCGAGGGGCAAAGGCGATAAATAATACTTTTCTAGAGATGTTGCCTAAACTAAATGAATATGAAAATTATCATTTTGTATTTGTAACCGGGAATATACACTACGATTCTATTATGGAAGAGGTAAATAAGATACAACAAAAAATAGAAAATGTTTCTATTTTCCCATACCTCTATAATATGCCAGAAATTCTTGCTATCTCCGATGTAATTATAAGTCGGGCAGGTGCTTCTACATTATCAGAAGTTACAGCTCTAGGTATCCCATCAATATTAATCCCTTCACCCTATGTAACGAATAATCATCAAGAAAAAAATGCTCAATGGTTAGAAAATCAAGGTGCTGCAAAAATGATTAGGGAGAGGGAATTAAACGGTGAAATCTTATTAGACTTTATTGAAGATGTAATCAGAAATCATGAGGTATTATCAAGTAATGCAAAAAGCGTAGGAATAAAGGATTCTGCTATGTTATTATATAATGAGATAATAATTTTACTATCAAATAAATAATTTGAAATAACAGTTATATAAAAGATGGGTGAAAGTTTTGAAAGATTGGAAAAATCTATTAAATATTAATAATATTATATTTAAGGAAAATGAACTGTTATCTAAATATACTTCATGGGGGATAGGCGGACCGGCAAAAGTTTTTATCTTACCTAGAAACAAGAAAGAGTTAATTAATACGTTAGAGATTTTGAGGAAAGGTAGCATTAAGTGGAAAGTGATTGGTAACGGGTCCAATATTCTTGCACCTGACGAAGGATATGACGGAGCGATTATTTCCTTACGTAATGGATTCAATCAATATTCAGTAAAAAACACTTTGGTTACAGCAGGTGCTGGATTTTCTTTAATTCACCTTGCTAATATTGCAGCTAAACATGGATTAAGTGGATTAGAGTTTGCCGCAGGGATTCCAGGTACTGTTGGTGGTGCTGTTTCAATAAACGCAGGTGCACATGGTTCAGATATATCAAAAATACTACAAGAAGCTGAAGTTTTATTGGAAAATGGGGAAGTTGAGAGATGGACGGTTGTTGATTTTAAGTTTGATTATCGATCATCAATTTTACATAAAGAAAAAGCAATTGTAATAGATAGTATATTCAAACTTGAAACTGGGAACACAGAAAAAATTATCTCTGATATGGTGAATAATAAAGAAAGAAGAATTAAAACACAGCCTTTTAACTTACCTAGTGCAGGCAGTGTTTTCAGAAATCCTAATAACGATTATTCTGGTAGGTTAATAGAAGAGTTGGGTTTGAAGGGTTATCGAATTGGGGATGCTCAAATATCTACTATTCACTCGAATTTTATAGTAAACATTGGTAATGCCACATCTAAGGACATTTTGGCCCTTATTAATTATATAAAAGAAAAAGTATATGAAAAATATAATATTGAATTAATAACTGAAGTAGAGTTGATAGGCGATGAAAAATAATTGTTATTGAAATTGGGATATTCAATGATATAATTATTCATAATAGAAGTTATAGAAAAATTTGTATTAATAAAAAAATATAAACTTCGCTATTTTAATAGTCTATTAGTAGAAATAAAATGTATCTAGTTAATTAGATAAAAAATGCGGCATATATATGCCGTTTTAATTTACACATAGAACAAATAGGGTTATCTATACATATATTATAAAAGGAATGAAACCAATGTATCCGGCTCAAACTACTATTAAATATAGAAGTAGAAAGGATAAAGTGAATAAAAAAAAAAACAAGTTAATATTTTTTATTTTTTTATTCTTTTTATTAATAGCTATTATTATTTTTTTGAATTCATCTATAAGTAAGATTACTGAGATAGAATTGACTGGTCTTAATTTGTTAGCTATTGAAGATATATACTTACAGGCTAATCTAGATGAAGGAATGTATTATTTCTTAGCAAGTAAATCCAACATTAAGGAGGATTTACTGGATCTAGAAGAGGTGAAAGATGTTGAAGTTTTGAAGGAGTTCCCAGGGAAATTATTAATTAACATCATAGAAAAAAAAACTTTAGCTTATATATTAATTGATACAAAATGGATTCCCATTCTTGAAGATGGACAGTTATATTATAAAAATTACAGTAATGATATTTTTGGTCGACCTTTAGTGACTAACTGGAAGGACACAAGTCTTCTAAAGAAGTTAATTGAAGAATTAAATATGACTAACCCTACAGTATTAAAAGAGATTTCTGAGATTCAACAAAATCCACAGGAATACAATCAAGACCAATTATTAATTTTTACTAATGATGGATATAGAATTCATCTTGTTTTAGATGATTTTAGTTCAAAATTAAATCTTTATCCAGAAATAAAGGAAGAATTAAGAGCTAAAACTTCTAAAATTGGTGATATATATATGTTTGAAAATATTTACTTCGAGGAGTTTCAATAGTTTTATTAATATTTTCAGTCAAATAATAAAATTATGATAAAAATTCCTGAAAAAGAAGGGACAATTAAGATTCTGTTGAATATTTATTAGAGAATGTTTTAATTATGATTTCTTTATTTTAGGCTTGGCACAAGCTGAATTTTTTATTATAGTTAAAAATAAAGATAGATTATATAGAGGAGGTGCCAAGAGTGAACAGCAATGACTTTATAGTCAGTTTAGACATCGGTACATCCAATGTTCGGGTAATCATTGGCGAGTTTAGTCATGGGGTATTACATATAATTGGGGTTGGAATTTCTGAATCTGAAGGTATAAAAAAAGGTGCGATAGTTGATATTGATTTGACTGCACAAGCTATACGTGAAGCTGTTGAGAACGCAGAGAGAATGGTCGAAATCGATATCAACGAGGTATATGTTGGAATTTCTGGTAATCATATTGAAATGCAACTAAGCCAGGGGGTTGTTGCGGTTTCTAGTGATGATAGAGAAATTAACGGGGTGGACATAGAACGCGTTGTACAGGCTTCTAAGGTAATTGCTTTACCTCCTAATAAAGAAATAATCGATGTAGTTCCTAAAGAATTCGTTGTAGATGGATTAGGAGGAATTAAAGATCCTAGTGGAATGATTGGTGTAAGACTAGAGGTTACCTGTTCAATTATAACGGGTTCAAAAACCATAATCCACAATTTGATTCGTACTTTAGATAAATCAGAACTTCAAATTGCTGGATTTGTATTAATGCCATTAGCTGCTAGTCAAGTTGCACTTTCAAAAGATGAGATGAATCTTGGAATTGTTTTGATTGATATAGGAAAGGGTACTACAGAAATATCAATTTTTGAGCACGGAGATTTGATAAAATCTGTTGTAATTCCCATTGGTGGTGAATATATAACCAATGATATATCAATTGGTTTAAAAACTCAGATGAATATTGCTGAACAAGTAAAAGTGAAATATGGTGTTGCTTGTATTGAAGAGGCAAATCAAGAAATAAAGTTCAGAGTTCCTAGAATCGGTAGTAATTTCGACAAAGAGTATAACCAAATTGAATTAGCACATATTATTGAGCCCAGAGTAGTAGAGATTTTTCAAATTATACGTAATGAAGTAAATAAATTAGGATATACAAAAGAAATAGCAGGTGGATATGTTCTTACTGGTGGAGTTGCTTCTATGAACGGAATATTAACTATTGCACAAGAAGAGTTAAAACCATCTGTTAGAATAGCTTACCCTGATTTTATTGGGGTAAGGGACCCTTCTTATATAAATGGAGTTGGGATAATTCTATCAACATCAAAAAAGGTTATTAAAAAAAATAAATATGGCAGCACATCTTCAAAACCTAAAAAAAATGCTTTGAAATTAATTAGTCGAATTAAAGAATGGCTTAAAGATTTTGTTTAATATTTTAGATGATACTGCTTTTCTGAAATTGTGAGGGGGACATAACATGTTAGAGTTTGACCTGGATACGGAACAATATGCTAAGATAAAAGTTATTGGCGTAGGTGGCGGAGGTAGTAATGCCGTTAATCGAATGATAGAAGACGGAGTTAAAGGCGTTGAATTTATCGCAGTTAATACAGATGCGCAAGCCCTTCACTATTCATTAGCTGAAATAAAGTCTCAAATCGGAAGTAAAATAACTAGGGGGTTAGGAGCAGGGGCTAACCCTGATATAGGTAAGAAAGCGGCAGAAGAGAGTAGAAAAGATTTAGAGAATTACTTAAAAGGTGCTGACATGGTCTTTGTTACTGCTGGAATGGGTGGAGGAACAGGGACTGGGGCCGCTCCTATAATAGCTGAAATTGCAAAGAGTTTAGGAGCATTAACTGTTGGAGTTGTGACTAGACCGTTCTCTTTTGAAGGGAAGAAAAGAGCTAAACAAGCGGAATTGGGAATTGCTGAATTAAAAAAAGAAGTAGATACGTTAATAATTATTCCAAACGACCGTCTATTGGAAATAGTAGAAAAAAATACACCGATGATTGAGGCTTTTAAGCAAGCTGATAACATACTTCGTCAAGGAGTACAGGGAATATCCGATTTAATAGCTGTTCCAGGATTAATTAATTTAGATTTTGCTGATGTCAAGACAATTATGACTGAAAGAGGTTCAGCTTTGATGGGAATAGGAGTTGCATCGGGTGAAAATAGGGCAATTGATGCGGCTAAAAAGGCGATTTTTAGTCCAATATTAGAGATATCGATTACTGGAGCAAAAGGTGTACTAATGAATATTACAGGTGGTTCTAATCTGAGTCTTTATGAAGTAAATCAAGCAGCTGATATAGTTGCTTCAGCTTCAGATCCTGAAGTGAATATGATTTTTGGTGCGGTAATAAACGACGAGCTAAAAGATGAAATTATTATTACGGTTATAGCTACTGGTTTTGATCATAAAAGAGAAGAAATCAGATCAGTAAAAGACAAGCTAGATATCAAACCTTTTAACTCTGCCAGTCATGAAAATTTAGATATACCAACTTTTTTGCGCAATAGAAATAACCAGAATAATTCGGATTTTGAATAACACACTTGCTAAAATTGAATTTTATAATGAGTTAAGTATCAAAGAGATTTCTTTGATACTTTTTTTATTCTTCGACAAAAAAAGTGGAAGCTTGTCGGCAAGTTTAGACAGACTTTGAATATATATATAATATATAATTTTTTTCATAGCTCATTATCACTAATAAAAATCGATTTAACTTTTTTAAATATTGGAGAGAAATGATTATGGTATTTTATTTGGATATTACTTTATTGCTAAACTTTGTAATAGATTATTTTATTTTATTAGCATCTAGTAAAATACTTCAACTCCAATATAAAAAGAAGAGACTATTAATTAGTGCGGGGTTGGGTGCTTCTTACACTTTAATATTCTTTATTCCTCTAGTAGAAAATCTCTATATATTGTCTACAAAGATATTTATTTCAATAGTAATGATCTTAATCTCTTTCGGCTTTGTACATTTAATCCAATTTCTTAGAACATTAACTACCTTTTATTTTATTTCATTCGTTATGGGTGGGGGAGTATTTGCAATTCAATACTTATTTAACATAAAACATGATGTTGTTAATGGCATATATATTAGCAGGTCACCAAATCCAATGATAGCGGTATCTATAATTTTATTTTCTTTTGTCGGAATATGGTATTTTTCTAATCATACCTCTAAATCAATAAGAAGAAAAACAGACATTATTACTAAGATTGTAATCGTAGATATATATATTAATAATGACATCTACCAGTACAATGGATTAATTGATACAGGGAATAGATTATTTGATCCAGTCACAAGAAAACCTGTTATGGTTGTCTATGTAGGAGAAAAATCTTTTATTCCGGATTATTTTAAAGAAACTTATATTGATGGTCAATTCAACTTAGATATTTTAGATCATATTTCTAAAAAGATAGATAATTATTGGTTGTCTAGAATACATATAGTTCCATATAGAAGTATTTCTAGTAAAATGCAATTTATTTTGGCTATTAGACCAGATAAGGTGGTGATAAAAGTCGACGAGGGAAACAGTTTTAGCAGAGTGAATGTTCTTGTCGGCATAAATTATGGACAACTATCAAATGACAAAACTTATAACGCAATTATTCACCCTGAACTTTTAGTAGGATAATTATTCGAAGGGGGTTTTTTATATGTTTTTAAAACTAAAAATTAGAATTATATTGTTAAAATATCGGGTACTGTTTTTATTAGGATTTAAAACAGAAGAGATTTATTACATTGGTGGTAGTGAAACACTTCCACCACCATTGACAAAAGAAGAGGAAGAATTTCTAATAGAAAAACTACCTAATGGTGATGAAACAGTAAAATCGATGCTTATTGAAAGGAATCTACGCTTGGTGGTATACATCGCGCGGAAATTTGACAACACGGGTGTAAACATAGAAGATCTTGTATCTATTGGATCAATAGGTCTAATAAAAGCCGTAAATACTTTTGATATTGAAAAAAAAATAAAGCTTGCAACATATGCAAGTCGATGTATAGAAAACGAAATACTAATGTTTTTGCGAAGAAATAATAAAATTAAGACAGAAGTATCTTTTGATGAACCATTAAACATTGATTGGGATGGAAATGAGCTTTTGCTTTCAGATATTTTAGGGACTGAAAATGATTTAATATTTAGAAACTTAGAGAACGAAATTGATAGAAGATTATTGAACAGAGCTTTGGAAAAATTAAATGATCGGGAAAAGGTAATAATGAAGCTAAGATTTGGACTAGATGATGGTCTTGAGAAAACTCAAAAAGATGTTGCTGATTTACTTGGGATCTCACAATCATATATATCAAGATTAGAAAAAAGAATAATAAGGAGATTACGAAAAGAAATAGATAAGATGTTTTAGAGCATAAAATTTCCCTAAAAGGAGATACTTTACAACAAGTAATTCTTTTAGGAGGTATTATGATGGCAAGAAACAAAGTTGAAATTTGTGGTGTGGATACCTCGAAATTACCGGTTTTAAAAAACGATGAAATGAGAAAGTTATTTAAAATAATGAATGAGGGTGATCGGTCAGCAAGGGAAACATTAGTTAATGGAAATTTGCGACTAGTTTTAAGCGTAATTCAAAGATTTAATAATCGGGGAGAATTTGTTGATGATTTGTTTCAGGTTGGGTGCATTGGTTTAATGAAAGCAATTGATAACTTTGACTTGGGGCAAAATGTTAAATTTTCTACTTATGCAGTTCCGATGATAATTGGTGAAATTAGAAGATATCTTAGGGATAATAATCCAATCCGTGTTTCTCGTTCCCTTAGAGATATTGCATATAAAGCTTTACAAGTAAGAGATACACTTACATATCAAAAATCGCGTGAGCCATCAGTAAAAGAAATATCGGAAGAATTAAATGTAACAAGAGAAGAGGTAGTTTTTGCATTAGATGCTATTCAAGATCCTGTTTCACTGTTTGAACCCATTTATCATGATGGGGGAGACCCTATCTATGTAATGGATCAAATAAGTGATGAGAAAAATAAAGACACAAATTGGATTGAAGAAATTGCACTAAAACAAGTAATAAATCAATTAAATGAGCGTGAGAAATTAATTTTATCTAAAAGATTTTATGACGGAAAAACCCAAATGGAGGTCGCTGAAGAAATCGGAATTTCTCAAGCGCAGGTTTCAAGACTTGAAAAAGCAGCAATTCAACAAATGAAAAAACATTTTAAATAAATAAGTAATATTGAATGTAAATTAATTATATGGACTTCATCCTTAAACAAAAGGTATGGGGTCTATTTATTATAAATAAAGATCAAAATCAAAAATCTTTATAAATTTTATTTGTACATTTTCAGGGCATTTGTCATATATATATTAAGAATAAAGAAGTATAAGAGTAGGTGAATGATATGGCAAAAATATCAGAATTTCAGACTAAGGATGTTATAAATATATATGATGGTAAAAAACTAGGAACTGTGCATGATTTAGAAATTGATTTGAGACAAGGTAGAGTTGAGGCTTTGGTAGTTCCCGCTCAGAGCAAGTTCCTGGGCTTATTTGGAAGTGCTACCGAATACGTAATTCCTTGGAATAATATTATTAAAATAGGTTTAGACGTTATTTTAGTTAAATTAGATGATCGTTCGTATAGAGCTATTGATACAGGAGACGAGCACGATCCCTTTAGAAAAATAATAGATACTTAATATTCTAAAATTAAAAATTACAGAATGTAGAAATACTTATTTCCGCATTCTGTAATTTTTGATATAAAGGGTATTATTTTTTGATTAAAGATTTACTTCATATTGTGTTATGATATTATGATATAAGGAAGTGTTAAATATGGAACCTATGGTTTTAGTTAATGATAATTTAGAATATTTTACTATTCCATCATGGACAAAATTAAATCCTAATTTAAGTGTCGGTTTTTCTACAAGAGATGGTGGAATAAGTAAAGGTAACTTCAGTTCGATGAATTTAGCACTACATGTAGAAGATAAAAACCAGGTTGTTATTGCAAATAGGCAAATATTATGCTCCGTAATTAATTTTTCTTTTGATGCTTGGACTTGTGCTGAACAGGTACATTGTAATAATATAGAGATAATATCTGAAGATAGTCGAGGCAAGGGTAGGTATAGTCAATTAGATGCTTTACCTAAAACAGATGGATTAATAACTAATATAGCAGACATATTATTAACATCCTATTATGCCGATTGTGTACCATTATATTTTTATGATCCTGTGAAAAGTATAATAGGATTAGCGCATGCAGGGTGGAAAGGGACAATGTTAAAGATTGCTCAAAAGATGGTCGATAAGTTTATAACATTATATAATTCTAATATCAATGATATAAGAGTAGTAATTGGTCCTGCCATTGGGAAATGTTGTTATGAGGTTGATGCTATGGTAATTGAACCTTTAAGATTATCTATGGGAACCTTATCTAAGGATGTAGTTACAGATAAAGGTAATGGAAAGTTTGATTTAAGTTTAAAAGGTTTAAATTTTTTAATTTTAGAGGAAGCAGGAGTAATAAGTAAGAATATTCAAATTTCTTCCTTATGTACAAGCTGTAATACTAAATTGTTTTATTCACATCGGAAGGAAAATGGAAAAACAGGGAGAATGGTCTCTTGGATTGCATTTAGGAAGGGTGAATAAATCATTGTCTTTAGAAGAAAATCGTAAGATAGTAAATGAAAAGATTTATGAAGCTTGTCTCAGGAGTAATCGGAACCCAAAGGATATTAAAATAATTGCTGTGACAAAATATGTTGACATAGATAAAACAAAAGAAGCATTAAATATTGGTTATGAACATATAGGCGAAAACAGAGTACATAACGGAATTGAAAAATATCAACAGTTACAGGGTTTTGGTATATGGCATTTAATTGGACAATTACAGACAAAAAAAGTTAAAGATGCTATTGGAAAATTTGAATATGTTCATTCGCTTGATAGATTAGCTTTAGCTGAAGAAATAAATAAAAGAGCATTAGAAAAAAAATGCGTTGTGAATTGTTTTATTCAAGTTAATATTTCGCAAGAAGAAACTAAATCAGGTATCGCTTCAAGTGATTTAATTGAGCTTGCTCGCAAATTAACAACATATAATAATATAAATATAGTTGGTCTAATGACTATGGCCCCATATATAGAAGACAAAGAATTAATCAGACCAATTTTTAGAACGCTAAGAGAATTAAGAGATCAAATAAACTTTATGAATTTATTTAATTATCCAGTTAATGAACTATCAATGGGTATGTCTAATGATTTTGAAGTTGCTATTGAGGAAGGGGCCACATTTATTCGATTGGGATCAATTTTATTTAATAATATTCAAAATTAAGATATATGTTTAAAAGGGGGTGGATGGCAATGATGGGTAAAATAATGGAATTCTTAGGACTTGAAGAGGAAAATACTGTTCAGTCAACAGAGGGGAATGATTTTAGCAAAAGGGGGAAAAGTCAGAATAGCAATATCATAAGCGTACATAGTCAAAAAAATGTAAAAGTAATTTTACATGAGCCTGGTTCTTATGAAGAAACTCAAACATTGGCAAATCATCTATGTTCTCATCGTTCAATAATTGTAAATCTTCAGAACTTAGATACTGAGCAAGCAACAAGGGTGGTTGATTTTCTTAGTGGATGTGTATATGCCTTAAAAGGGGACATAAAAAAAATCGGGCATAGCACCTTTTTATGTACACCTGATAATGTTGAAATCCTTGGAGATATAACAGATACAAATCAGATAAATTAATATAATATAGGGGTGATAATGTGATTGATAATTTACAATATTTAATAAGTATATTTTTTGAAATATATTCATGGTTAATTATAGCTTATATTTTAATGTCATGGTTACCTCAAATGAAGGAAAGTCAAATTGGAGTGATAATCGGAAAAGTAGTTGAACCATATTTAAACCCATTTAAAAAAATCATCCCTGCTATTGGAATGATTGACATTTCTCCGATAGTTGCTTTATTTGCATTAGTTTTTATTGAGAATGGTATACATGTTGTTATTAATTTTTTTAGATAATGAGTAAAGAAGGTATCTTAAATCATTTTGGAAAAGAAGAACGTTCATTTGCAGCAAGAGTATTTGATTGGGCAGATGGTGTGTCGAAAACACGTGTACCATATATAACCAACTTCGTTGATCCAAGATATTTAGAGATTATAGTTAATATAGTTAATACATATGTAGATTTGAAGTTGTTTTCTGACGGTGGACATAGTAATGCTGAGAGGGTAAGGGTATTAATTACAAATGACTATATAACTCCTAATTATAATGATTTAGGATTAATAATTTATGAGATAACCCCAGAGAACAAACATACTGTTTTTCAGCATAAGGAAATATTGGGGGCAGTATTGAATCTTGGAGTAAAAAGGGATAGGTTTGGTGATATACTAATATCAGAAAATAAACAACAATTTATTGTTGCTAATGATATTGCTGAATATATTAGAACAGCTTTAAACCAGATTGGTCAGACAAATGTTCTATTAACTGAAATCAACCGTGATTCGGTTATTGCCGTGTCAAATCAATATCATATTATATCTACAACCGTTTCTTCATTAAGAGTGGACTCAGTAATAAGCTCCACGTACAATCTTTCTAGGAGTAGGGTCGTTGAGATGATAAAGAAAAGTCTAGTTAAAGTAAATTGGCAAATGATTGATCAATCAGACGTGAGATTAAAAGTTGGAGATACTATTTCTATAAGAGGATATGGTAGAAGTCAATTAATAGAAGATCAAGGCATTACCAAAAAAGGAAGAATTAAAATTAAAGTTAGAAAAACGACTTAATATTAAAAGGTTTTTGGAGCTTTTTGTCGAAATTATTTTTAAACAAATATACTTATATTATATAGGAGGTGTTTATGGTGCCATTAACACCATTAGATATTCATAACAAAGAATTTAACAAGGGTTTTAGAGGATATGATGAGGACGAAGTAAATGAATTTCTTGATAGGATAATTAAGGATTATGAGGCTTTAACTCGTCAAAATAAAGAATATGAAGAAAAAATAGAGTTGCTAAATGAAAGACTTGGTCATTTTCTTAATATAGAGGAAAGTATTAATAAATCAATAATAGTTGCCCAAGATGCTGCAGAAGAACTAAGAACAAACATGAAGAAGGAATACCAGTTAGTAATAAAGGAAGCTGAAAAAAATGCGGACCGAATTATTAATGATGCATTATTGAAACAAAAGTCGATTTTTTTTGAGATAGAAGATATGAAGAAGAATGCATCTATATTTAGAACTCGTTTTCGATCATTGCTACAAGCCGAACTTGAAATTTTAGATGATCAAAGCTTTAAACAACTTGAATCTGATAAAAATACCGATTATGACGATTAAAAATTGACATAGATTAATTAATCGGTTATAATTCTACAAAATTAAAAAAAGGTTGACAAATATTAGGACAAGTTAATAGATATAATATTTAATAAGTGAATTGGGGATTCTGAAAATAGTTAATTAATTGTCACAGTAAGAAAAGTCGGGTAATACCGTTATTCTCTAAAATAGTGGCTATAATTATATAGCTATTAGGGTGGTACCGCGGGTTATCCTTCTCGTCCCTTGTGGATTGAGGGGGTTTTTATTTTGTTATTATAGAATTATATATATTATTGAAGGAGTGAATTAAAAGTTGACTGTAGATTATGGAAAAACATTAAATTTACCTAATACTGAATTTCCTATGAGAGGGAATTTGCCAAATAAGGAGCCAGAGATACAGAAATGGTGGGAAGAAATTAACATTTATCAAATTGTTCAACAAAAACAAAAAGGTAAACCTAAGTTTATTTTACATGATGGGCCTCCGTATGCAAATGGTGATATTCATATTGGTCATGCTCTTAATAAAATTTTAAAGGATTTTATTGTTCGTTTTAAAACAATGCAAGGGTTTGACGCACCATATGTACCTGGTTGGGATACCCATGGACTTCCAATTGAGCATGCAGTGCTAAAAAGCGGGAAAATAGATCGAAAAAATATCGACCCAATTGAATTTAGGAATTTATGTAGAGACTATGCTTTAAAATATGTTGAAAAACAAAAAGGACAATTTAAACGCTTGGGAGTAAGAGGAGATTTTGAAAATTCGTATATAACACTAAATCCTAATTACGAGGCAAAACAGATTAAAGTTTTTGGCGAAATGGCTAAAAAAGGATTGATATATAAGGGACTTAAACCAGTATATTGGTCCCCTTCATCCGAGTCAGCACTAGCTGAAGCAGAAATTGAATACATGGAGAAGCGATCTGCTTCGATTTATGTAGCTTTTGAAGTAGTTGAAGGTAACGAGAAATTACCAGTCGGTTCTAATATAATTATTTGGACAACTACTCCTTGGACAATTCCTGCTAATTTAGCTATATCAGTAAATAGTAGTTTTGATTATGTTTTATTTAGTACTAATAATCAATCATATGTAGTTGCTAAAGATCTCTTAAACGATGTGAAATCTGAAATTGGTTTTGATTTAGTAGAAGTAATTGAGGAATTTAAAGGAACTGAGCTAGAGGGAGTTATTACAAGACATCCATTTTACGATAGGTTATCGCCCATAATCTTTGGGGAACATGTAACTTTAGAAGCAGGTACAGGTTGTGTACATACAGCACCTGGTCATGGGGAAGATGATTTTTATGTTGGGCAAAAATATGGTTTAGGGGTACTTTGTCCTATTGATAATCTAGGATATTTAACTAAGGATGCACCGGGATTTGAAGGAATATTTTATGAAGCAGCAAACAAAGAAGTTACGAAGAAGTTGGAGGAGAATGGCAAACTTCTTAAACTTGCTTTTATTACACATCAGTACGCACATGATTGGAGAACAAAAAAGCCTGTAATATATCGTGCAACTGAGCAATGGTTTGCCTCAATTGATGCTATTCGAAAAAATATACTAGATGAAATTAAAAAGGTAAATTGGACTCCCTATTGGGGTGAGCAAAGACTTTATAACATGATAGTTGATCGTAATGATTGGTGTATTTCGAGACAGAGAATATGGGGAGTACCGATTCCTATTTTTTATTGTAAAGACTGTGGAGAGATAATAATCAATGATATGACAATAAACCATCTAGTTGAAATTATAGAAAAAGAAGGTACTAATGCTTGGTATGAAAAAGATATCAGTGAATTGGTACCAAGTGGAACTATTTGTACAAAGTGTGGTAGTAATAATTTTTATAAAGAAACAGATATTATGGATGTTTGGTTTGATTCTGGTTCTAGTCATGTAGCTGTATTAGAAGAGCATCAGGATTTAAGTTCGCCTGCCGATTTATATTTAGAAGGTTCTGATCAATACCGTGGCTGGTTTAATTCTTCACTATCGACAAGTGTAGCCGTGAAAGGTAAAGCACCCTACAAAGCAATATTAAGCCATGGTTTTGCTTTGGATGGAGAAGGTAGAAAAATGTCTAAATCATTGGGTAATGTGGTTGATCCAGCAAAAATAATGGAACAATTAGGAACAGATATCTTACGTTTATGGGTTGCCTCTGTTGACTATCAATCAGACGTGCGTATTTCAGATGATATATTAAAACAAATCTCTGAGGTATATCGAAAAATTCGAAATACTCTTAGATTTTTAGTAGGCAATTTGGAAGGATTTAACCCTGATATAGATAAAATATCTTACAATGATATGAATGAATTAAATAGATATACTATGATGATTACTAAAAGAATGATTGATAAGGTTACTAAGGCTTATGATAATTACGAGTTTCATTCTGTTTATCAAACTATTCATAATTTTTGTACGGTTGATATGAGTGCCTTTTACTTAGATATAGTTAAGGATACCTTATATATTGAGCCAATTAATTCACCTTCGAGAAAGGAAGTACAATCAGTTTTATATGAAATATTACTTGCACTAGTTAAATTATCAGCGCCTATGTTACCACATACAACAGATGAAATATGGAAATTAATCCCAGGAGTAGAAGAAATCAGTGCACAACTGGCAGAACTACCAGATTGGTCAGAAGTTAAAGTGGATTTAGAATTAATTAAGAAGTGGGATAAATTCTTAATTATACGTGATGATATTTTGAAGGCGTTGGAAACTGCAAGAAAGAATAAGATTATTGGTCATTCCCTAGCTGCTTCCGTAACAATTTTCACAACCGATGAAGTTGCTATGCTCCTAGGTCAGTTTAATGATTTAGATAAACTATTTATAGTTTCTCATGTTAATGTTAAATCTTTACCTGCACCAGTTGAAGCTATTTCATTAGGGGAATTAAAAGTTATCGTTACTCAAGCAAAAGGTGAAAAATGTGAGCGATGCTGGACAGTAAGTCCTGAGGTAGGCGATAACATTGATAATTTATGTCCTAAATGTGCTGAAATTGTTCGGGAACACTATTCTTATATAATTGAAACTGTATAAATTTTTTATAAATATATATGAAGTATAGAAAGAGCTGACTAATTAGTCAGTTTTTCTATTTTTAGTCGCAAAAAATATAGAGTAAAGTATTTTATCTATAAGGTTTTTTAAAAATTATTTCGTAAATTTTTGAGGAATTTTTGTGTAGATATAATATAAATGAGTAAACTAGAAATGGAGGAAGTTATATGAATAAAGAGGAAAGTAAGCATACATTAGCATCAATTGGCGAAAAATTAGATGAATTAGGTATGTATTTAGAAAGGGTACAAATCGCAGATTATATTCAGTTATTAAATAATCCAAAAAGATTAGTTAAATTAAATTTACTTACAGGGATAGCTCGTGGCGTTGGAATAGCCATAGGGTTTACAATTTTTACGGCCACAATTTTATATGCCTTGCAAAAATTAGGGGCATTAAACTTACCTATCATAGGTGATTATATTGCAGAGATTGTTAGAATTGTCCAGGCACAACTAGACCAAGGAATCAGATAAGGAGTGTAGTCAGATGAATCAAGAAGAATTAAATGAATTAAAGCAGTTACTAACCGAAGAGAAAAAATCATTATTAAATAATTACAGTTTTGGATTGAATGTTAGTTTAAATGATTCAATTGGTGAACTTTCGGGATATGATAATCATCCAGCTGACATAGGAACAGAATTATTTGAAAGAGGGAAAGATTTAGCATTAAAGGAGAATGGGTTACATACACTTGAGCTAATTAATGGTGCGTTAAAAAAAATGAATCAAAATGAATATGGGTTTTGTGAAAAATGTAAAAAGGAAATACCAATAGAAAGATTGAGAGTAGTTCCTTATGCGAAATATTGTATTGAACATCAACCGGATGATTCAATATCAAATAAAAGATCAATAGAAGAAGAATACCTTGGTGTTTCTTTTAGAAAGGAGGTTAATAATCAACATATTAATATAGAAGAGTCATGGGGCAAGGTTGCTGAGTATGGAACATCAAGCTCGATTGATTATAATCCTTATGACTCTGTGTTTGATGATGATCTAACTGATAGTGAACTTGAAGGATTTATAATTATCGATATATATGGCAATCCATTAGAAAGTCAGAATATTGAAAGAGAAGATCTGTTAGATCCAGATAATAAATTGTTTTAAAATATTGATTAATAAAAGCTTTATATCTAATAAAAAACCCTGTAGTATCGAAATTTTAGGTAGTATGTACTGAAAGACTGTTAAATAGTTTGAAGCTATGCTAAACTGTTTAAATAAAGTACAAGAACAGGGGGAGAAGAGTTGCTTTATTATGTTATCGCAATTTTGATAATTGGAGTTGACCAGTTAAGTAAATGGTTAATTGTAAATTATCTAGACCTATATGAAAGCATTCCAATAATAGAAGGCTGGATACATATTACATCTACTCGTAACAAAGGGGCAGCATTTAGCATTCTCCAAAATCAAAGGTTATTTTTTATTGTTTTAACGTTATTTGTAGTTATTTTTATTATATATTATATCTATAAGATACATAAAGAACACAGATTTTTCTCTTTAATTTTAGCTTTGATATTAGGTGGCGCAATTGGAAACTTGATTGATCGTATTGCTACTGGCGAAGTTATTGATTTTATCGATTTCAGAATAATTAATTTTGCGATTTTTAACATTGCCGATTCTGCAGTTGTAGTAGGCACCACTTTAATGCTTTTTTATATGGTATTTGCAAAAGAAAATAATATTTTTAAATAGGAGAATAGTAAGTTTGGATAAATTAAAAATGTATAATTGGATAGTTTCTACTGAAAACAGTGGAAAGAGAATAGATAAATTTTTATCTGAGCAGTCCGCTAATTGGTCACGTTCACAGATTCAAATCTGGATTAAAGAAGGTAACGTAAACATAGCTAATAAATTAGTAAAGGCAAACCGAGTGCTTGCTAAAAATGATGAAGTTACATTAAAAATTCCACAGCAAAAAGAGTTGTTAGTTTTACCGGAAAAATTAACTTTAGATATTATCTATGAAGATAGCGATGTCATTGTTATTAATAAATCTAGGGGAATGACAGTTCATCCCGCCCCTGGCCATTATAGTGGTACGATAGTCAACGCTTTATTGGAGCATTGTAAGGATCTATCAGGGATTAATGGCGTATTAAGACCAGGAATAGTTCATCGTATAGATAAAGATACTACAGGGCTAATAATGGTCGCAAAGAATGATTTTGCACATAATTCTCTTGCAGAACAATTAAAGAGACATACAGTTAATCGTGTTTATATTGCACTAGTACATGGAGTTATTCCACATGACAAAGGAATGATTGATGCTCCTATCGGTAGGGATCCATCTGACCGAAAAAAAATGGTTGTAACAGGTAATAATAGTAAACAAGCATATACTCACTTTATCGTAAAAGAAAGGTTTAAGGGGTATTCTCTTGTAGAGTGCAAACTAGAAACAGGTAGGACTCATCAAATAAGAGTACACATGAAGTATATTGGTTTCCCGATAGTAGGGGATCCGATATATAGTAATAAGAAAGTTCCGAATATTTCTGGACAAGCATTACACGCTAAAACTTTAGGTTTCAAACATCCTCGCACAGATCAGCATTTAGAATTTGACTCTGAACTACCAGAGGATATGACCAAATTAATAGAGGAAATAAAACAAATTTAGTTTTATACATAACCTAAATTTCAATAACAAATTAAATCATTGACAAAAAGCTATTCATAAAGGATAATATAGAAAATTTAATGTTCCTTTAAATCAGTTCAGAGAGACTGATAAGGTTAAAAGAGCGTATATTATTATGCGGAATATTTATAAGCTAACTTTAACTTTTGTCTTTCATGGGCAAAAGTTTTTATTTTTTTATAAAACATTAAGGAGACAAACTTTGATGAAGCAAAGAGTACTTATTGATAAACTAGCTATTAATCGTGCTTTGACACGTATTGCTCATGAAATATTAGAGAAAAATAAAGGAACCGAAGACTTAGTTCTTATAGGAATAAAAACTAGAGGTATTTATTTAGCAAAAAGATTGTTCGATATAATAGTTGAGATTGAAGGATACAAAGTTCCATTAGGCGAAATTGATATTACTCTTTATCGCGATGACTTATCTGAACGAGGAAACCAAGCTTTAATAAAAGGAAGCGAGATTTCATTTGATATTAATGATAAAAAAGTGATCCTTGTAGATGATGTACTATATACAGGCAGAACAGTTAGAGCTGCTTTAGATGCTTTAATTGACTATGGAAGACCAAAACTAATTCAATTGGCAGTATTAATTGATCGAGGTCACCGTGAATTACCAATTAGAGCAGATTATATTGGTAAAAACATACCTACTTCCGGAGATGAAATGATTTTTGTTCAATTAATGGAGATAGATAATTCTGAACAAGTAATCATAAAATCTAAAAATGAAGTTTAATAAAAGCACTCTTTAAATCAGTTCAGAGAGACTGGTAAGAAGTGATATATGCCCAAATATCCCTAAAAGATATTATAGTTAAAGGGTAATATATTAAGGTCTACTTACCAGAGAAGAAGGCCTTTTTTAATTATATATTCAGTCTAAATTTAGGAGAGAAGAAAATGGGAAGAAATTTACTAAGTGTAAATAATTTAACAATTAATCAGATTGAGGAAATATTATTAAGAGCCCAATTTTTTCAAGATAACAAAGATGATTTAAGCATTACCCAATTATATAAAAATAAATTCGTTATTAACTTTTTTCTAGAACCGAGTACAAGGACAAGATTTTCTTTTGAAATAGCTGAAAAACGTCTCGGTTGCAGGGTAATAAACTTTCAATCAAATGATTCAAGTATTAAAAAAGGTGAGTCATTGTACGACACTTTAAAGACTCTTGAAGTTCAAGGGATTGATGCTGCTGTTATTAGGATACGCGAGGAAGATGTTTTAGAAAATTTATCCCAAAAATTATCGCTAACGATTGTTAACGCGGGGGAGGGTATAAAAGAGCATCCAACACAAGCACTTTTAGATTTATACACAATAAGAAAATATTTTAAAGAATTAAAAGGTCTGAATGTTGCGATAATTGGAGATGTGGCTCATAGCAGAGTAGCAAGATCTAATTACAACCTATTAAAAAATTACGGTGTTAATTTCATTTATTCTGGCCCAAACGAGTTAATGGCGGAAGATTTGGAGGGTAGATATTTATCAGTTGATGAAGCAATAAAACAGGCTGATGTAGTGATGATGTTGCGAATTCAGCTTGAACGTCAAAATAACAGCTATACTAATCTTCACGAGGATTATAATAAGAAATATGGATTTACTACAGAAAGACTTCAATATTTGCAATCACATGCAATAATTTTGCACCCAGCTCCTGTAAACCGTGGAGTAGAGATGGACGATGATGTTGTAGAGCATAAACAATCAAAGATTTTTGAACAGATGAATAATGGTGTTTGGATAAGAATGGCAGTAATAGAAAAAGCTATTTAGGGGGATTAAATTTGAGAACCTTAATAAAAAACGGGACAATATGGTATCAAGGAAAATGGTTTAATGGTGACATTGATATAGAAAATGGTGTTATTAAAGGAATAAGTTCTGAAATTAAAAATTTTTCTAATAACTACAAAATATATGATGCAAGAGGTAAAATAGTTATTCCAGGTCTTATTGATCTTCACGTTCACTTACGGGAACCGGGTTTTGAGGAAAAAGAGACAATTAGAACTGGTAGCAAGGCAGCAGTAGCAGGTGGATTTACTACAATCGCAGTTATGCCTAATACTAATCCTGTAATTGATAAACCAAACCTAGTAACTTTTATTAAGGGAAAGGCTAAAGAGGCTAATTATGCGAAGATTCTTCCAATTGGAGCAATAACTTATGGGGAAAGAGGGGAAGAATTAACCGATTTTGCAGAAATGAAAAAGACTGGAGCAATAGGTTTTTCTGATGATGGAAAGGGTGTACAATTAGCAATAACGATGAAAAAAGCTATGGAGAAAGCAATGTTATTAGGAGTTTCAATAATAGCCCATTGTGAGGATGAATCCTTAGTGCAAGATGGAGTAATTCATAGTGGTGAATTAGCTGAGAAACTGGGCGTATCAACCATATCTTCTGAGTCTGAATATCTCCAATTAGCAAGGGATTTAATATTAGCAGGTATTACTGGTGTTCATTATCATGTATGCCATATTAGTACAAAAGAGTCTGTACAATTGATAAGAGAAGCTAAGTTGAAGGGGATTAATGTTACTGCTGAAGTCACACCACACCATTTAATTTTATTTCAAAGGGATATTTGCCATCCTTATAGTTTATACAAAGTTAATCCTCCGCTTAGAACAGAAGAAGATAGAATAGCCCTAATTGATGGATTGATTGACGGTACTATAGATATTATTGCAACAGACCATGCCCCGCATACTGATAGTGAAAAGAGCAAGAATATCATGGATGCTCCTTTTGGAATGATTGGTCTAGAAATTGCTTTTCCAGCTTTATATACTCGATTAGTGAAAACGAATATTCTTTCTATTGAATTATTAATAAATAAATTAACTTATATGCCATCTAAAATATACAATTTAAATTCAGGGATTATTGAAATAGGCTCAAAAGCTGATATAACTATTATTGATTTAAACTTGACAAAAATTGTCGACTCAAAGACATTTTATTCAAAAGGAAGTAACACACCATTTCTTGGAATGGAGTTATCTGGATGGCCAGTGTTGACAATAGTTGACGGCGAGATTAAATGGAGATATGAGGAGGGACTTAGAGATGGATAATAAAAAGGCGACACTTATATTAGAAGATGGTTCCGTTTTTTTAGGTAGAAATTTTGGGGCATCAGGTGAGTCGTTAGGCGAGATTGTATTTAATACAAGCATGACTGGTTATCAAGAAATATTAACGGATCCTTCATATTACGGACAACATGTTGTAATGACGTATCCATTGATAGGAAATTACGGAATTAACCCAGAGGATTTTGAATCAAGTAAATCAAATGTTTTTGGTTTAATAGTCAAGGAGTATGCCAATCACCCATCTCATTGGCGAAGCAAAAAAACATTAGATGAATATCTAAAAGAAGAAGGGGTTATCGGTATTTCAGAGTTAGATACAAGGATGATTACTAAAAAAATAAGAGAAAAAGGTACGATGAAAGCTATTTTAACAACAGAGAACATTAGCATAGAAGATGCAATGGTAAAACTAAAAGAACCATTAAAAAAAGATCAGGTAGCTCAAGTATCCTTAAAAGAAAAAGTTACAATTCCGGGTAATGGTCTACGGATTGTTGTTATGGATTTTGGCTCTAAGAATGGAATCGTTAAGGATTTATTAAAGAGGGATTGTGAAGTCGTTATTGTACCCTATAACACCAAATTCCAAGAGATAAACACATTACATCCTGATGGAGTTCTTCTATCAAATGGTCCAGGAGATCCAAAGGATGTGGAAGAAACTATTGACACTATAAGAGAAATTATTAAGAATAAAATACCATTGTTAGGTATCTGTTTAGGTCACCAGCTACTTGCATTAGCAAGTGACGCAGATACTGAGAAGTTAAAATTTGGTCATCGTGGTGGGAACCATCCTGTAAAGGATTTAGGAACAAATAGCATATACATGACATCACAGAACCATGGTTATACAGTAACAAAAGAATCAATTAATCCTGATGTCCTAACTATAACTCATATTGCCGTAAATGATGGAACTATAGAAGGGTTAGCACTTAAAAATTCTCCTGGATTCTCCATACAATACCACCCAGAAGCTTCACCTGGACCTTATGATAGTAGTTATTTATTTGATCAATTTATTCAGCTGATGACTAAACATAGGAGAGTGTAAATTATGCCTAAACTAGAAGATATAAAAAAGGTAATGGTGATAGGATCAGGTCCTATTGTAATTGGTCAAGCAGCTGAATTTGACTATGCGGGTACTCAGGCTTGTCAAGCATTAAAAGAAGAGGGAATAGAAGTAGTCTTAGTTAATAGTAATCCTGCAACAATAATGACAGATACAGAAATAGCGGACAAGGTATACATGGAGCCATTAACACTCGATTTTCTTAAGGGAATTATTGAAATTGAAAGACCAGATGGCTTATTGGCAACTTTGGGAGGACAGACAGCATTAAATTTAGCAGTTGAATTAGAAAAAGCTGGGATATTGAATCAATACCAAGTTAAACTTCTTGGAACAAATGTAGAAACAATTGAGAAATCAGAGGATCGCGAGAAATTCAAAACTGCGATGAAGGAGATTAACGAAGCCGTTCCAGAAAGTAAGATTATCTATTCAATTGAAGAAGCATATTCTTTTTTAGAAGAAGTAGGTTATCCTATTATTGTAAGACCCGCGTACACTTTAGGTGGTACAGGTGGGGGGATTGCTTATGATGAGAAACAATTAATTTCAACGATAAGAAATGGCTTGGATGCAAGTCCTATTAAACAAGTATTAATTGAAAAAAGTTTGCTTGGTTATAAGGAAATAGAATACGAGGTTATTAGGGATGGTCACGGTAACAAAATAATAGTTTGTAATATGGAGAATATTGATCCAGTAGGAATTCATACAGGTGATAGTATTGTTGTCGCTCCTAGCCAAACTTTAACTGATAGGGAGTACCAAATATTAAGAACTTCTTCTTTAAAGATTGTTGAGGCATTAAATATTAAGGGTGGATGCAATGTACAATACGCATTAGATCCATATAGTGAGAATTATTACGTAATAGAAGTTAATCCAAGAGTAAGTCGTTCAAGTGCCTTAGCGTCAAAGGCTACTGGCTATCCAATAGCAAAGATTTCTTCAAAAATAGCTCTCGGATATACTTTAGATGAAATAAGAAATCCTATAACTCAGAATACATTTGCAAGCTATGAACCTGCATTAGATTATATAGTTACGAAAATACCAAGGTGGCCATTCGATAAATTCCAATCAGCAAACAGAAAATTGGGAACTCAAATGAAGGCAACAGGGGAAGTAATGGCGATTGGAAGAACATTTGAAGAATCACTCCAAAAAGCAATCCGTTCATTAGAAATTAGTCATTTTGGTTTATATAGTCCCTCGTTAAAACTTGACCAACTAGAAACTAATGAATTGTTGAAAAGGATAGAAGTTTGTGATGATGAAAGATTATGGTTAATTGCTGAGTGGTTTAGAAGAAGTGGAAATATTGAAGAAATAAACATCATGACAAAAATAGATAACTTCTTTTTATATAAGATTCAACAGATGGTAATTAAAGAAAAATCGATTAAAGATGAGATTTTAAATAAAGATAATTTATCAGATTGGAAAAGAAAAGGCTATTCTGATAAGCAAATTGCTCAATTAAGAGGAACTAATGAAAAAGAAATAAGCAGTTTAAGAGAAGCAAATGGAATAAGACCTGTATATAAAATGGTCGATACCTGTGCAGCAGAGTTTGAGTCATACACTCCATACTATTATTCAACTTATGAAATAGAGGACGAGGTTAAATCAAGCGATAAAGAATCAATTTTAGTACTCGGTTCTGGCCCTATAAGGATAGGACAAGGTATAGAATTTGACTATTCAACAGTTCATGCTGTATGGGCTATTCAAGAGGCTGGATATGATGCCATAATAATTAATAATAATCCCGAAACAGTCTCAACTGACTTCAATATTTCGGATAGATTATACTTTGAGCCCTTAACAACAGAAGATGTACTGAATGTAATTAAAAAGGAAAATCCATTAGGGGTAATTGTACAGTTTGGTGGGCAAACAGCAATTAACCTTGCGGAAAGTTTAGAAAACGAGGGAATAAAGATTTTGGGCACGTCATTAGATAATATTGATCAAGCTGAGGATAGAAAAAGATTTGAGTATTTATTAAAGGGATTGAATATTAAGCAACCTATTGGAGGGACTGCGCTATCAGTAGTTGAAGCAATTACTGTTGCAAATAGAATTGGTTATCCTGCTCTAATTAGACCTTCTTATGTTCTTGGTGGAAGAGCTATGGAAATTATTTATACAGAAGAAGACTTAATAAAGTACATGGAACAAGCGGTAAAAGTATCTTTAGATCATCCAATTCTAATTGACCGTTATTTAACTGGAAAAGAAGTTGAAGTTGATGCTATTTGCGACGGTGAATCTGTATTAATTCCTGGCATTATGGAACATATTGAAAAAGCTGGAGTACATTCAGGAGATTCAATTGCAGTATATCCCCCATTAACCTTATCAAAAAAAATAATTGATCAGTTAGTAGACATGACTGAAAAATTAGCGTTAGGATTAAATATAATTGGATTGCTAAATATTCAGTTTGTAATCTTTGAAGATGAAGCTATTGTAATTGAGGTTAACCCTAGATCATCTAGAACAGTACCATTTTTAAGCAAGGTTACCTCAATACCTATGGGTAATATTGCAACTAAGGTTATATTAGGATATTCAATTAAATCGCAAGGATATAAAACAGGATATGTTCTTCCTAAGGAGAACTATGTAGCAGTTAAGGTTCCGGTCTTTTCTTTTTCAAAATTAAGAAGAGTGGATGTAACTTTAGGTCCGGAAATGAAATCTACAGGAGAAGTAATTGGGGTAGACAAACAATTTGATAAGGCTTTATATAAAGGACTTGTTGCATCAGGAATAAAATTACCAAAGAATGGTACTATTTTAGCAACAATAGCTGACAAAGATAAAGAAGAGGCCATTGATTTATTTAATCGATTTAATCAATTAGGATATTGTATAAAAGCAACTAAAGGGACAGCGGATTTTCTAGTCGATCACCAGATACCAGTATTAACAGTTAATAAACTCCAAGAAGGAAAACCTAATATTATTGACGAAATACGTTCAAACAAGATTAATATTGTTATAAATACTTTAACGAAGGGAAAAGACACAGAGAGAGATGGATTTAGAATAAGAAGGGAAGCGGTTGAATATGGAATACCGTGTTTAACTTCACTTGATACTGCATATGCCTTATTACATGCATTTGAGGCTACTTCCTTCACAACAGAGCCTGTATTGGCAAAGAATAGTGGTGTTAAAGTTAAATGAACCAATATATTATGACAGTAAAAGAAAATATAGAAATAGCAAAGGATATCTATCAAATTATTATAGAACCTAAAAGCATAAATAGATTCTCTAAAAACATCGATATAATTTCTATGCTTCCATTGCCAGGGCAATATTTACACATTCGCGTAAGTGAAACTAATAATCCATTACTAAGAAGACCGATTAGCATCCATGATTATGATTCTTCAAGTAAAGAGGTCTCATTGATTTATCGTATCAATGGTGATGGAACAAGGTTACTAAGCAAAAAGAAATATGGGGATGAGGTTGATGTACTTGGTCCATTGGGAAATGGATTTTCCTATAAACAAATTGAGAAGGGTAGAGAAATACTTCTTATTGGTGGTGGGATAGGAACACCACCTCTATATTATCTTGCTAAAGAATTAGTTGGGATGGGATTTAAGATTACCACTTTATTGGGTTTTCAGACTAAAGAGGATTCAATCTTGGTGAGTGACTTTTCAATTTTAGGAGAGGTAAGGATCTCAACAATTGATGGTAGCTTGGGGATAAAGGGAACGGTACTTAACTTAATTAATGAATGTGATAAATGGGATGTATTCTATACATGTGGGCCGACTGCAATGATGAAAGCAATCCAACAAAGATGGATTGCTACCGAGATGGTTGGTTATCTTTCTTTGGAGGAAAGAATGGGTTGTGGAGTTGGTGCATGTTATGGCTGTGTAGTTAAAGTAGATAAAAGCATCTACAAAGAAGGGTTTAAAAAAGTCTGCTCCGATGGACCTGTTTTTTCCTTTCGTGAGGTGATACTATGAGTAAACGCTTACAAGTCAAGTTAGGGGATATTACTTTAGATAATCCGATTATGCCAGCATCAGGATGTTTTGGATTTGGCAGAGAGTATGCGGAATTATACGATCTGAGCCAACTTGGTGCAATTGTAGTAAAAGCTACAACTATTGAAGAAAGACTTGGTAATCCAACTCCTAGAATTGCAGAGACACCAAGTGGGATGCTTAATTCCATAGGATTACAAAACCCTGGGGTAGAGTATGTAATTAATAAAGAAATTCCTTGGCTAGCTCAATTCAATGCTCCAATTATCGTAAATGTAGCTGGAACAAAGATCGAAGATTATGTAGAGGTTGTAGAAAGGGTTTCCAATATTGCAGATGTAGGAATAATTGAATTAAATATCTCTTGTCCAAATGTTAAAAGTGGTGGAATTGCATTTGGTACAGATCCTAAAACAGCTTATGATTTAACAAAAGCAGTGAGAGCTGTTTGTAAAAAACCTTTATATGTTAAACTAACCCCTAATGTAACCGATATCGTTTCAATGGCGAAAACTGTAGAAGATGCAGGTGCTGATGGAATTAGTATGATAAATACATTGATTGGAATGAGATTTGATTTAAGAACGAAAAAACCTATTTTAGCTAATAAGATAGGCGGTCTTTCTGGACCAGCTATTAAACCTGTTGCATTAAGAATGATTTATGAGGTATACAGGCATGTTTCAATACCAATTATTGGAATGGGTGGAATATCGTCTGCTGAAGATGTCGCAGAATTTTTCTTAGCTGGTGCATCTGCAGTGCAGGTTGGAACAGCTAATTTTGTTGATCCATATGTAATGCCAAAAATAATAGAGGACTTAAATGAAGTTTTAGATAAAATGGGTGTAAAGAATATCTCTGATTTGATTGGAGTGGGATGTAATTAAGATGAGAAAAGATGAGCAAATAGATTATCGTGATAGAATAATTGTAGCACTAGATGTTATAAATAGAGCAGAGGCGTTAAATTTAATAGATAGTTTTGAAAAACAAGTACGCTTTGTTAAGGTTGGTATGGAATTATTCTATGCTGAAGGAGTCTCTCTTATAGAAGAACTAAAGAATAGGGGTCTGAATGTTTTTTTAGACTTAAAGCTACATGACATTCCAAACACAGTTGGCAAGGCATCTGCTCAGTTAACAAGATTGGGAGTAGACATGTTTAATCTTCATATAGCTGGTGGTTCTAAGATGATGATAGAAGCCAGAAATCAGATGGAAAATGCTTTAGTGCCTTCACAGAAAAGGCCAATATTAATAGGTGTGACACAGCTTACGAGTACTGATAAGGAAATGTTAAATAATGAAATTGGAATAGTTAAGACGGTTGAAGATACGGTAATTGATTATGCTAATTTAGCACAAAAATCTGGCTTGGATGGAGTGGTATCTTCAGTATTAGAAGTAGAGCGAATTAAGGAAACATGTGGTGAAGGATTCATCACTGTAACACCTGGGATTAGATTAGCTGGAGCCAAGGTACATGACCAAAAAAGAGTTGCTACACCGGCACAAGCTATTAAGCTAGGTAGTGATTATTTAGTTATTGGGAGGACTTTAACAGAAGCAGTTAACCCTGCCAAGACTTTCGAACAAATCGTAATTGAGATGGGACAACTATAAATTATGCCGAAACAGGAGGGTTTTTATGTTAACTAGAGAAGAAGTATTAGCAGTATTTGAAGATGTTGGGGTATTGCAAAATGGACATTTTATTTTAACCTCTGGTCGTCATTCAGCACAATATATGCAGATGGCACAAGCGTTACAGCATGCTAATATCACTGAATATTTATGTAAAAGTTTAGCTGAAGCGTTTGCTGATAAGAAAATAGATGTTGTCATATCACCAGCCGTTGGAGGGTTATTAGTAGGATATGAAATATCAAGAATATTAGGAGTTAAAAACATCTTTTGTGAACGTGAAAATGGCATAATGACTTTGCGAAGAGGCTTTAAGATAGAAGAGGGCCAAAAAGTGTTAGTCGTTGAGGATGTTGTCACAACAGGTGGTTCAGTTAAAGAGGTAATATCAGTAGTAGAACAAGCTGGTGGAGAAATAGTTGGTGTAGGGGTGCTAGTTGATAGAAGTAATGGGAAAGTAGACTTTGTCTACCCGCTCAAATCACTATTATCAATTGAAATAGCTTCGTATGAAAAAGAAGAATGTCCTTTATGCAAAGAAGATTTAATACCTGCGATAAAACCAGGAAGTAGAAAGATATAATAGTTATTTTAAATACAATATTAATTATTGATAATAGTTGGAGGATAAAATGATTAGAATCGGATTTCTTGGACCAAAAGGTACATTTTCTCATGAAGCAGTTAAAGAATATATAAAAAAGATTAAGGAATATGAAATTGTTGAGTCAAATACTATACCTGATTTGATGGTTTCTGTTAGTGAAGGGCTTCTTGATGAAGCTGTACTTCCTGTTGAAAATTCACTAGAGGGCGCTGTAACCTCAACACTTGATATGTTTGCGGAAGATTTAAATATTACAATTAAGGCTGAGTTAATCATTCCAATAAATCTAAATCTTTTAGTAAAAGAAAATAGTAAACGGGAGGATATAAAAGCTATACTCTCTCATCCTCAGCCAATAGGTCAGTGTAGAAAATATACTAATAATAACTTTTCCAATGCTGAAATAAGGCCTGTTTTAAGCACGGCAGCAGCAGCCGAAGAGGTTGCAACAGGAGATGGGACTACTGCAGCGATTGGTTCAGCTATTGCAGGTGAAATATATAATCTTAAAGTACTAGATTCTAATATACAAGATGGTGGAAACAATTTCACGCGATTTGTAATAATCTCTAAAGAGAAGTCTAATAAAACAGGAAATGATAAAACCTCAATTGTTTTTTCTACAGATAATAAACCTGGTAGTTTATACAGAATACTAGATATCTTTAATATTTGGGATATAAATATGACAAAAATTGAATCAAGGCCTTCAAAAGAACAGCTTGGAAAATACATTTTTTATGTTGATATTATTGGCCATCAGGAAGATGATGATATTAAAGACGCACTTTCAATGGTTCGAAGAAAAACTTCTTTTCTAAAAATATTAGGTTCGTATCCAATCGATATAACTTAGGTGGAATTGTATGAAGGTATTTTTGTTTAAATGACGAATTTCTTGATTAGTTGCTAGAATAAGTATTTTGGAGGAAAATAAAAAATGGAATCGGTGAAAATACCAGTAATAAAGACTGATAGATTAACTATTCGTCTTCCAGAATATCGCGACATTGATTCAATAATCAATTATTATTATGACAATAAGGAATATTTAAAGCCTTTTGAACCGATAAAACCTAATGATTTTTACTCCCGTGATTATTGGATTGCACATATTGATCTAATAGGGAATGATTTTAATGTAGACAGATCATTAAAATTATTTATTTTTGATAATTCTATTCCTAAGCAAATAATAGGAATGGTATGTTTAAATAATATTGTCAGAGGTGCTTTTCAGGCAAGTTATTTGGGGTATAGTTTGGCAGAATCGAAGCAAGGTAATGGCTATATGATGGAAGCTTTAGAGGGAATAATTGATTATGCCTTTTCAGAATTAAAACTACATAGGATTATGGCTAATTATATGCCCCATAACAAAAGAAGTGGTAACATTCTAAAGAAACTTGGATTTATTGTAGAAGGATATGCAAGGGACTACTTATTTATTAATGGAAAATGGGAAGATCATATCTTAACTAGTATCTCAAATAATAAGTGGTGCTAGTTTTGGTCTGTTGTATTTAGGTAATAATAAATTATAATAAAACTTTACTAGGAGTGGATTACTTGATATCTTTTTATAAAAAATACGGAAGAACAGTATTTGATATTTTACTTATTATATTAACCGTATACATATTTATGTATCTTTTTTCATCATTTTTTAATATTGCAAAACCTGTTGCTATCGCTTTAGTAATCTATTTAATAATTGAACCATTTGCTAAATTCCTAAATAGAAAAATAAAAATAAAAAAAGTAGCAGCTACTACAATCTCAACTTTGCTTTTTGTGGTAATAGTATTTGGACTTGTAATAACTCTGGGAGTAATTCTTTTTAATCAAATCTTTGTTTTATCGGAAAAGGTACCAGAATATATTTATTATTTACAAAATGAAATAGTTTTCTTGTTAGATAAATACGATGATAATATTAATGCCATTTCGCCAGACGTATTTCAAAGTATAAAGGAATACTTAATGAGTATTTCTAGTAAGATAGCAACATTTTTACAAACAGTCTTTTTATCTATAATAGCCTCATTGTCTTCAGTATCGACTTTGGCAATTAATATTTTATTAGGAATTATATTAGCGTTTTTCTTAAGCTTGGAAATAGATAATTGGGAAAAGTTAGCCAAGGAAAAAACACCTAAAACTTTCAGATATGCTTTTATTTTTTTAAAAGAAAACGTTATTAAGGGAATAACACTTTATTTAAAAGCCCAATTGAAGTTAATTAGCATTACCTTTGTATTAGTTTTTATTGGCTTACTAATAACAGGTGTCAATGGTGCGTTTACACTTGCACTAATTGCTGGGGTATTGGATATACTTCCATTGCTAGGGGTATCATCATTATTTTTACCATGGATAATTTACTTGCTAATTGTTAATGAATTCACAACTGCCATTTATTTAACAGTAATATTAGTTGTAGTTCTTATCGTTAGACAAGTATTAGAGCCGAGGATAACTGGACAATCGCTTGGCGTATCTGCTTTTACAATGCTTTCTTTTATGATAATCTCATTGTCGCTTTTTGGAATAGCAGGATTAATTATATCCCCCGTTCTTATAATCTTACTTAAAGCATTAAATGATCAAGGGTATTTGAAAAGGTGGATACATCTACCCGATGAAGAGTATGATCAGACGTCAGAAGAAGAAAAAAAATAGCAGGAAACTAAAAAGTGAGTCTAAGAATATTTCTTAGACTCACTTTTTTGATTTGCCTTTAATTGTTCAATTAGTGTTTCATCTGGGGTAATATATACTGTTTTTTGCCGTTCATATATTACGAATCCAGGCTTTGCACCATTCGGTTTTTTAACATATTTAACTAATGTATAATCCACAGGTACTTTACTAGAAGCTTTTGCTTTACTATAATAACAGGCCAACATAGCGGCTTCTAACAGTGTGGTATCTCCGAACTCAGTAGCCTTAATTAGGACGTGAGAACCCGGGATGTCTTTAGTATGTAACCATGTTTCAAATGGAGAAGCAAATTTGTTAGTTAGATATTCATTTTGGATATTATTTTTCCCTACATAGATAGGTATACCTTCGGATGAAATTAATTTTAATAAAACTGGTTCTTTTTTCTTCTTCCGCTGATTTTTATTTTTGCGCGCTTTTAAATATCCTTGTTCTATTAGTTCTTCGCGGATCTCTTCGATATCTCCAAGACTGGCATTATCAATTTGAGTTAAAATCGTGTCAATATAATCGTTTTCTTCTTTTGTTTTAATTAATTGTAAATCGATAAACCTTTTACTATTTTTTAATTTACTATATTTTTTAAAATAAGCTTGTGCATTTTCAATAGGTGATTTTAAAGGGTCTAAAGTGATAGTTATTAGATTCTGATTTTCACTATAATAATTAGTTACCTTAACCTCTTTATTCCCTTTAGATATTTGGTGAAGACTAGCAGTTATTAATTCACCATAAAGCCTATTTTGTTCGGAATTATTGGACTCATCTAAGTCTTTTAACAAATTTTCAATCTTTTTATCGTTCTTCTGTTTTTCATTATTCATAAATTTACTTAAATCCAGAGTTCTCTGTTTGACAGAATCTTTTTCGGCTTTATTCTTATAGAATTCATCCATACATTCATTAATCCGAGCATAGGTTTTTGTTCTACCTATTAAATAAGTTAAGTTGATTATAGAAAAATCCTCTTTTTCTTCACCTGAAATTATTGTATGTTGATATTCTTTATTTTTGATTTGTGTTATTAGTTCTGAATAAGATTTCCAAAGATTTTCCATAGTAGATTGATCGGATCTTATAAAAATTTCTTTAGCTATTGCCGGACTCATACCAGAAAAATTATCTACTAATTGTTTTTCAATTTTTTTATCATTAAATGTTATCTTTGAGAAAAATTGATCTTTATCAACCAAAAATGGATTAAGCTTATTTTGGCTTGGAGGATCGATATATAATTTTCCGGGTAATACTTGACGGTGTCTGCTGATAGCAGCTGTTACATGATTAATTCCATCCAAAATTATATTATCTTGATTAACGAGGATAATATTGCTGTGTTTTCCCATTAATTCAATTATTAATCTCTTCTGATGAGTGTCCCCGATTTCATCTTTCATATTGATATCTATATGAATTATTCGTTCGTTATCTATTTGCGAGATTTTAGATATAATTCCTCCCTCAAGATGCTTTCTAAGTAACATACAAAACATCGGAGGTTCCATTGGATTTAATGAATTTCCACTTGGTATATAAACACGCGGATATGTAGGATTGGCTGAGAGTAATAAATTAGTTGCCTTTCCATATCCACGAATATTAAAATATAAATCTGAGTGATGAGGTTGATATATTTTACTAATTTTTTGGTTTGTTAATTCTTGGGATAATTCTTCGACCAAAGCCCTGACAACAAAACCATCTAGTGCCATTTTATTCACATCAATTCTATACTAGGATAATTTCAATATTCTTAAATTTCTTTCAAATCAAATGGTAACGCTGTTCCCCTTGCAATTTCTTCGAGTTTCTCTTTATTTGTAAAAACAATATTTTTCCTAGATATGTCGATTATTTCTTCTTTTGCAAAATCATGCAATACCCTAGATATTAGTTCGCGTGTAGTACCTACCTCAGCTGCCATTATTTCTAAGGTCAGGTCTCTAGCGGCAATTTCACCCTCATCAGGATTATAATGATCAAGCAAAAGTTTGGCCAATCTTTGTGGGACGCGATAAAAGGAGAATCCATATACAACATTTCTTACCCTTCGCATATTTGTAACTAAAACCCTCATTACTTCCAATAGGGCATTTTCGTTCCTTAATAATATTGGCATAACTATTTCTTTAGGCCAGATACACACAATACTGTCAGAGATAACTTCCAAAGATGCTGGCATACCCTTGCCATCAAATAGGGAATGACCGAGGATAACAGAGCCTTCTTCTAAACCAAATACTATTTGTCGTTTACCATCAGGTGAGAATAAAGTCCACTTTACATCACCAGACGAAACAAAAGCCATGTTTTGCCAAATATAATCTTGGTGACAGATGAATTCTCCTTTAAAATATAGTTTTTTATGTGCTTTTGAAGCAAGTTCTTTTCTATCTTCTTCGCGTAACAAAGAAAGAATCTTGGCGTTGTCTATCTTTTTTAAAATATCATCCATCATTGAACCCCTCCAAAAAAAATAAATAGATAAATATGAAAAAAGACTCTGCAACTTACATAAGTGTAAAGTCTCATCTAATTAATTATGATACCTTTTCATTATAAGGCAAGACATTAAAAATCTCAATCTTGTCATTTGAAAGGAGTAGATTAGTTTGAATCATGAAACAACCCAAAGGGGTCGCCTTATTATGGCGGTCACAACAGTACTAATGGGAATTTTTTTAATTCTTCTTGCACCGTATCTATTGATACAAGGTTTAAACCCAGCACTTCACAGTTTAGTTGAAGCATTTCAAGTTGAACATCCAGATGGTGTTTGGGATACTCCAGTAGCAATCCTTAACGTTACTTTTCATATGTGGATGGTTATTCTATTTTTTGCTGGGGCAACATTACTTGTTATTGCAAAAGATCTCTATAATGGGGATAAAAAAGTTAGGGCAGTAACCTTAGCAATAATGTCAATGGTTGCAATTAGTGGTGTAGCAACTGTTATACCTTGGGTAGTACTAGTATTACCTCATGGAGGCGGATATCCTCCAACATTAACAGTTATGATTATAGGACTTATAGGGTATTTTATTGTTTTACTAACAGAAAAATCAGATTGGCAGATGAAAGTATCACAAATTACAGTATTCTCAATGTTAGGAATTGTAGGCGGATATATCTATGTTAATGCTCAACACGGAGTTAGATACTTTAATGGTCGTCCAAGTGCTCCTTTCGTTGAATCAGCTGAAAGCAACCCAGAGTTATTCTTAGGTGGATATGCATTGTATGCTGCATCATTCCTTTTCCCTGTAGCTATAGGTCTATTAGGTATGAAAAGTAAACGAGGCTGGCAGCTAGGAGTAATTGCAGCAATAATAACCTTCGCTGCACAATTATTAGCATATATAGACCGTTCAGTTGCTGGAACAGCATCATCAAAAGAATGGTTAGAAGGTGCACTTCTTTCTCTATTACTAATCGTGATTCTTTTCGTTCCATTCTTCAAAAATAGATTGGTTGATAAATCTTAAGTTTCTTAAAAGGTAGATATAAATTATATTACTTTAAAGGCTGGGTCTTCCCAGCCTTTTTATTTTTATTAAAAGTAATAATTCTGGGTGTTGCTTATTATTTAGTGTTCTTTTTTCGGGCTCGTCTGAATAAAGTTTTTTGATAAGGTTAGATTCAAAGGAGGGGAAAAAATGTCAAATAATAAGTGGCACATAATTTCGACAATAGAATTGTTAAAGCTTTTTAAAGTTAATACGGAGATAGGGTTATCTTCTGAAGTTGCAAAGAAAAATCTAGAGGCTTTTGGAACCAATCAATTACAACAAGGTGAAACGGTATCACCTTTTATAATATTTATAAATCAATTTAAAGATTTTATGATTTTAGTTTTATTAGCAGCTACACTAATTTCAGGTTTATTAGGAGAGTATACAGATGCGATAACAATTATAATAATAGTAATAATTAATGCAGTATTAGGCTTTGTTCAAGAATATCGTGCTGAAAAATCTTTGCAGGCTTTAAAAGACTTGACTGCCCCTCTAGCAAATGTAATGAGGGATGGACAAATACACTCGATACCTGCAATAAAAGTAGTTCCAGGAGATATCGTTATTTTAGAAACCGGTGACAGAGTTCCAGCGGATATACGTTTATTAAAATGCAATGATTTATATATTGAAGAATCTGCTTTAACAGGTGAGTCGGTACCAGTAAATAAAAGTGAGGGGAGTATTCCTTATATAGATTTACCCCTTGGTGATCAAAAAAATATGGGCTTCATGGGTACATTAATTACTAGAGGAACAGGGATGGGTTTAGTTGTAGCTACAGGAATGGATACGGAAATGGGGAAAATAGCTGATCTAATACAATCTACTGAAGAGAAGGATACACCTCTTCAAAAGAAATTGACCCAATTAGGCAAAATATTAGTTTTATTATCTTTGTCTTTAACCATTTTAGTTTTTTTAACGGGGATATGGCGGGGACAGGAATTTTATTCAATGTTTTTAACTGCTGTGAGTCTAGCGGTCGCAGCAATTCCTGAAGGATTACCCGCTATAGTTACGGTTGCTTTAGCGTTAGGTGTTCAGAGAATGATTAAAAGAAATGCTATTGTTAGGAAACTACCATCAGTTGAAACATTAGGCTGTGCGACTGTTATCTGTTCGGATAAAACAGGAACGTTAACACAAAATAAGATGACCGTTACGAATTTATGGATTGGTGGTAAAGAGATACAAGTTACAGGTAACGGGTATGATCCTAAAGGTAAATTTTTTTTAGGAACACAAGAAATTTCACCAGATAGCTTGGCTTCATTAAATAAGTTATTAGAGGTAGGAGTATTATGTAATAATGCCCATTTAATAGAGGAAGAAGAAAACATAAAAGGATTTATTAAAAAAAGTAAAAAAACATGGAGAATTCACGGCGATCCTACGGAGGGTGCTCTTATAGTTCTAGGTACTAAAGGAAAGGTGATAAAGAAGGACTTAGACAAAATATACCTAAGAAAAAAAGAATTCACTTTTGATTCATCAAGAAAAATGATGTCAACGCTTGTAATTAGAGGTAATGAGACCATGGTAGCTGTTAAAGGAGCACCCGATATTTTACTAGATAAGTGTTCAGCAATTATCTGGGATGAAAAGATAGTTCCATTAACTTCTACATTAAGGAGATGTGTCTTAAAAGCAATAGAAGAAATGGCTGACAAATCTTTAAGAAATTTGGGATTAGCTTATAAAGAGCTAAAAAAGTTTGAAAGTATTAATTCGGATAAAGACGCAGAGTGTAAATTAATATTTATTGGGGTAACTGGAATGATAGATCCTCCAAGGGAAGAGGTTAAACAAGCTATTCAGGTATGTAAAAGGGCAGGTATTAAGACTGTTATGATTACAGGAGATCACCAATCAACAGCAATCGCTATAGCAAAACAACTAAATATCTTGCCATATGGTGGTTTGACAGTTGATGGACAAGATTTATATAATATGTCTGTAAACCAATTTAAAAAAATAGTTAACAACGTATTTGTTTATTCGCGTGTATCACCAGAACATAAACTTAGAATAGTTCAAACACTTCAAATGGAGGGCAATGTAGTTGCTATGACTGGTGATGGAGTTAATGATGCTCCTGCTATTAAAGCTGCTGACATTGGTATTTCTATGGGGATTACTGGTACAGATGTAGCGAAAGAGGCCTCTTCTTTAATTTTAAATGATGATAACTTTACAACTATTGTTGCCGCTATAGAGGAAGGCAGAAATATTTATGATAATATTAGAAAGTTTATTAGATATCTTTTAGCTTCGAATGTAGGGGAAATACTCACAATGTTTTTCGCTATGTTGGCAGGGTTACCATTACCACTAGTTCCTATTCAAATTCTATGGGTTAATCTAGCAACGGATGGTTTGCCTGCTATGGCTTTAGGAGTTGATCAGGCTGAAGAACAAATTATGAATCGTCTCCCAAGAGAGGAAAGGGAAAATGTTTTTGCAAGGGGTCTAGGTTGGAAAATTATTAGCAGGGGTGTTTTAATTGGACTTGCAACGTTAGCTGTATTTATACTAACCTACGATAACAATCCGGAAAATCTTATCAAGGCACAAACTATGGCTTTTACAACGTTAGTGTTAGCTCAGTTAATCCATGTGTTCGACTGTAGAAGTGATATTTCAATATTTCATAGGAACATATTAGAAAATAAGTATTTAATATTTGCGGTTTTATCATCATTAGTATTGCTAATAGGGGTAATATACATAGATTATTTACAACCAATATTTAGAACTGTTGATTTAAGTATAAATGATTGGTTTTTAGCATTTATTGCAGGGGCAATTCCTACTTTAGCTTTTGGAAGTATAAAGTTATTTACATATAGAAAATAGTTTGTTTTAATAAGTATTAAATATCTTTTTAAGCTAGAGGAGTTTTATGATATGGAATTTACGAAAATTCATGGTATTGGTAATGATTTTGTTGTGCTGGCACAATATAAAGAATTGCCTGATAAAGTAGCGGAATTGGCAAGAAGAATATGTGATCGTAATTTTGGTGTAGGTGCAGATGGAATGTTATTTGTACTTCCTTCCGAAATAGCTGACGTAAGAATGAGAATCATTAATGCGGATGGTACAGAACCGGAGCAATGTGGTAATGGCATACGTTGTGTTGCTAAGTATGCGTTTGACCATGGATTGGTTACTAATGAAACTATTAGAGTAGAGACTCAAGCGGGAGTTAAAGAAGTAACTGTATTCTTAGATGAAGCTAAGGGAGATGTAGCTCTGGTTAGAGTAGATATGGGTAAACCTATTCTACAGGGGAATTTAGTTCCAACTTTAATTAATGAGGAAAAAGTTATAAATCATCCGATTAAAATTGATGATCAGATCTTTTATTTTACTGCAGTTTCAATGGGAAATCCTCATGCGATTATTTATGTTGAAGATGCTGTTAATTTTGATATTGAAAAATGGGGACCGATGATTGAGAAAAATTCACTATTCCCTAGGAAAACTAATGTAGAATTCATAACAGTAAAATCAAACAATGAATTAATAATGAGGGTTTGGGAAAGAGGAGTTGGACAAACTTTAGCATGTGGTACTGGAGCTTGTGCTACTGCTGTAGCCTCGGTTTTGGTAGGAAAATCATCTCGGGATGTTTTAGTACATCTAAAGGGTGGGGATTTAAATATTGTTTGGGATGAGAAGGATAACAGAGTGTATATGACTGGAGAGGCTAAAGAGGTTTTTAAAGGTGAATGGATAGAATAGCACTCTTAAGATTAATTATAAGGAGGACATGACATGAGTGAGAGTTATATTCAAAGACTATTCGCCGATAGAATTGGTGGTAGTAATTTTGGTAAGGATACTGCAATTTATAAGTTTGAAAAGATTAAACGCGCTAAAGCAGAAGCAAAACTAAAATTCCCTGATATTGAGTTAATTGATATGGGTGTGGGTGAACCTGACCAAATGGCAGATGATGGGGTAATTAATGCTTTATATGAAGCTGCGAAAAAGCCTGAAAATAAAGGCTATGCAGACAATGGTGGCAGGGGTTTGAAGGTAGCAGTATCAGAATATCTTAAAGAGGTTTATGGAGTAGAAAACATTGACCCCGACAAAGAAGTGATTCATGTCATCGGTTCAAAATCATGTTTGTCAATGTTACCTACAGCGTTTATTAATTCTGGGGATATTGTATTAATGACTGTTCCAGGATATCCAATCTTGGGAACACATACTGAATGGCTTGACGGTGAAGTAATTAAATTGCCATTAGTAGCAGAAAATAATTTTCTTCCAGATCTTGATGCAATAGATAAGGATACCCTTAAAAAAGTTAAACTGCTCTATTTAAATTATCCTAATAATCCTACAGGGGCCAGTGCTACAAAAGAATTTTTTGAGAAAGTTATAAGATTTGCTAAGGAAAATAATATAATCGTTATACAAGACGCTGCTTATGCTGCTTTAACATTTGATGGAAACCAACCACTTAGTTTTTTATCGATACCAGGGGCTAAGGATGTTGGGATTGAAGTTCATTCTTTATCAAAAGCATATAATATGACTGGTTGGCGTATAGGATTTATTGCGGGCAATGAATTGATAGTTAAGGCTTTTGCTAATGTTAAGGATAACAATGATTCTGGTCAATTTCTGGCAATACAAGAGGCTGCAATATATGCTTTAAAGCATCCAGAAATAACTAAAAAAACTGCAGAAAAATATTCCCGAAGGCATAATCTTTTAGTAGCTACCCTAAACGAACTTGGATTTAATGCTAAGAAACCTAAAGGATCATTTTATTTATATGTTGCGGCACCGAAAGGGTTGAAGAATGGTCTTAAATTTAATACAGCTGAGGAATTTTCGCAATATTTGATAAAGGAAAAACTTATATCAACTGTTCCTTGGGACGATATTGATAACTATGTCCGTTTTTCAGTCACATTTGCAGCCGAAAACGAAGAGGATGAAAAAAGAGTAATTTCTGAGATTAAGAGGAGATTGTCCTCGTTAGAGTTTGAATTTTAAGATAATGTGTTTTAATATCTATTTTATACAATTTATAATAACCTGACAGACTGTTGAAAATGTTCTAGTTCGAGGCACGTTAAAATCGAGGAACGGAGCTTACTTCTACCTAGACGAAAGTATTTGTAGTTTACATAAGTGCGGCATAGCACGACTAGATGCTTTAGCATCTTAGCGGGACTTGTACTCTTGAGTACTTTTGGGAGGAACGGAAAAGGTGAGCACGTTGTAAACTACAAATGCTTCTAGTAACGAAGAAATAGGACTTTTTCAACAGTCTGAAAACTAATAATATTTTGGTTAAACATATTATTAGTTTTCTTTTTTACTATGAGAATATTTATTTAGAAAATCCTTGTGCCATAGTTCGAAATTGATTAGAATAGATACATGGATGTGATAAGAAATGATAAAGAGTATGACTGGGTATGGTAGAACCGAATCTATTATTCAGGGGATAAAGGTAACTGTTGAAATAAGAACCGTTAATCATAGATATAATGAAATTAATTTCAAGATGCCCAGGGACTTTTATATAATTGAAGATTTGATGAAAAAGAAGATTAATGAGTATGTTAAACGTGGAAAAGTGGATGTCTTTATTTCTATTGATAAGGAGCAGAACTTGAACCAAAGATTAAAAGTCGACTGGAATTTAGTTGATCAATATCTTAACCTTTTCAAGGAAGTTAACAGTCGTTTAGATATTAAAGGGAATATCGAATTTAAAGATTTAATTAGTTTTCCTGATGTAATTAATCTTGGACATAGCGTAATAGACATAGAGGTTTTAAAACAGGATTTCTTAGAGACAATAGACCTCGCCTGCAAAAATCTTACTGAAATGAGAATTATTGAAGGTAAAAATTTACATATAGATTTAACAGATCGAATAGATATATTAAAAAATTCACTAAATGATATGATAAAAAGAGCACCATCAGTTATAATAGATTATCGAGAGAGATTGGTTAATAAAATTGCTGAATGGTTAAATGGTATTGTGGAACTGGATGAATCCCGTTTATTGACTGAGATTGCAATTTACACTGATAAAGCAAGCATTGATGAAGAGATAACCAGAATAAAAAGCCACTTTGATCAATTTGCGATTATTTTACAACAAAATGAACCAGTTGGAAGGAAATTGGACTTTTTACTTCAGGAGATGAATAGAGAGGTTAATACTATTGGTTCAAAAGCTAACGACTTACTTTTAAATCGCCTAGTTGTTGAAATGAAAAGTGAACTTGAAAAGCTAAGAGAGCAAGTTCAAAATGTTGAATAAGATAGAGAAATTAAAAAAAATGGGCACTTAAGTAGTTTTTGTAGCTAAATAGGGGGTAAGATAATGTCAATTAAACTTATTAATATTGGTTTTGGTAATATTGTTTCTGCCAATCGAATTATTTCTGTTGTCAGTCCAGAGTCTGCGCCAATTAAAAGAATTATTCAAGAGGCTAGGGAGAGAAGCATGTTAATCGATGCTACTTATGGAAGGAGAACGAGAGCTGTTATAATTACAGATAGTGATCACGTTGTTTTATCAGCTGTTCAACCGGAGACTGTAGCGCATCGTTTAACTGCTAAGGATGATATAAGCGAAGAGTAAAACTAGGGGTGTAGTGTTAATATGTTTATGCAAAGGGGATTATTAATAGTACTTTCAGGACCTTCAGGAGTCGGAAAGGGAACAGTTTGTTCTTATATTAGGGAACAAATACAAGATATTATTTATTCAGTTTCTACAACGTCTAGAAAGCCAAGGCCAGGGGAAGTAGAGGGGTTGAATTATTTTTTTAAGGAAAAAAAAGAGTTTGAAGAAATGATTAAGGATGATAAATTATTAGAATGGGCAGAATACTGTGGCAATTATTATGGAACTCCAATAACTTTTGTTGAAGAGAATCTTGAAAATGAAAAAGATATAATTTTAGAAATAGAGGTACAAGGGGCGTTAAAGGTTAAAAGAAGATATCCTGAGGGAATCTTTATTTTCTTGATGCCCCCATCTTTTAATGAACTTAAAAACCGAATAGTCACCAGGGGGACGGAAAGCGAAACAACAATCTCTGGTAGAATGAATGTAGCTAAAGAAGAGTTACTTATGGTAAAACATTATGACTACGTTGTAGTTAATGATGAAGTACATAAAGCCGCAAAAAGGATTCAAACTATTATTGAGGCAGAACGTCTAAAAAAAGAACGAGTGTTACCATATTTTGAAGCTTGGTTAAAGGAGGAATTAAAATGATTTTCCCTTCAATAGATAAATTATTAGAAAAAGTAGACAGTAAATATTCATTAGTTATTGCTGCTGCAAAAAGGGCAAGGTCAATTAAAAAAGGAGACACTGTGTTAGTTAAATCTCCAATTTCTAAAAAATATGTTGGAATTGCTTTAGAAGAAATCGATTCAGCTGAATTAATCATTAAGAGTAAAGTGGTATAATAACAACCTAGTGGTTGTTATTTTTCTAATATATTTTAGGTGGTGAGAATATTGAATGGGAAAAAGATTGTCTTAGGTATTACGGGAGGTATCGCTGCTTATAAGGCAGCAACAATAACAAGTATGTTAGTTAAAAAAGGTGCGGAGGTTCAGGTCATTATGACAGAAGCATCGACAAAGATTATACCCCCATTTACATTACAAATATTATCCAAGAAACATGTCTATACTGATACCTTTGATGAATACAACCCAGATATTGTTGCTCATATAAATATTGCTAATAATGCCGATTTAGTTTTGATAGCACCAGCTACCGCCAATGTTATTGCTAAACTTGCCTATGGTATAGCTGACGACATGCTTACGACAACATTATTAGCTGTTAAATGCCCGATTTTCATAGCCCCATCAATGAACGAAAATATGTATTTTCATCCAACTGTTCAAGGAAACATAGCTATTCTTAAAGCTAGAGGTATAAAAATTATTGAACCTTCTGAGGGACGTTTAGCTGAAGGCTACTCTGGTAAAGGAAGATTACCTGAGCCTGAAGAAATATTGGAAATAATTGAAGAACATTTAACAAGGGAGAAGGACTTTCTTGGGAAAAAATTTTTAATTACTGCTGGTCCAACAAGGGAATCAATTGATTCTGTAAGGTTCATCACTAATCATTCATCAGGGAAAATGGGATATGCTTTAGCTGAGGTAGCCCTTGAGCGGGGTGGTGAAGTAATTTTAATCTCAGGTAAGACTAATATTCTTCCCCCAAATGGTGTTCAGTTAATAAGTATTGAGACAGCAGAACAGATGTATCAAAAGGTAATTGATAATCTCGAAAGTACAGATATAATAATAAAAACCGCCGCAGTTGCTGATTATCGACCAAAAAATATTTATCCAGGAAAATTTAAGAAAAAAGATGAAGCTTGGTTTATTGAAATGGAGCGTACCAAGGATATTGCCTTGGAAATTGGTAATAGAAAATCAGAAGGACAACTATTAATAGGTTTTTGTGCTGAAAGCGAAGATTTAATTAAAAACGCTAAAGCAAAATTAAAAGCTAAGAATATGGATATGATTGTTGCCAATAATATATTAACAGAAGGCGCTGGATTTGAAGGAGATACCAACATAGTTACATTAATTTCGAAATTAGGGAAAGAAGTTACTTATCCAATAATGAGCAAAAAAGAGTTAGCATATAGGATATTAACAGAGATTAATTCTTGTCTGGGGGGAAAAAAGGAATAGTGTATGCTATTGTGGCTTTAGATATTCCTGATATCAAACATCAAGGTTTTGATTATAAAATTCCGAGTTATTTATTAAATTCACTAGAAATCGGATGTAGGGTAATTGTACCTTTAGGAAATAGATTAACTCAGGGGTTTGTCATCGGCTTAATACCTATTTCTGAACAGAAAAATGTTAAAGAGATAGTTGAAAATCTAGACATTATGCCTCCTATTACAAATGAATTAATTGAACTTGCAAGATGGATGAGTCGGCATTATTCAACTCATCTTTTTCGAACTCTTCAAATACTTATTCCACCTGCACTTAAGTCGAAGGTCGAAGAACTAATATTGGCCAATGGGAATATAAACTCTAAGTATCTATCTGAAGATGAAATATTAGTTTATCAATGGATAAAGGAACGTCAACCGGTTCAACAAACTATACTAGTTAAGAAATTTCCTGATAAAAAAGAGATAATTAATAGGATGCTTATCGAAAAAATACTTGAAATTAAAAAGGAATATAGAGATGAAAACAAACGGAAAATATTAAAGGTTGTTAAGTTAAATATCTCAAAACAACAGCTTAAGGTTGAAGCCGAGAAATTAGCTAGTAAAGCAAAAAAACAGAAAGAGATTTTAGAGTATATCATTGAAAATAATATTGAAGATATAGATTTAACTCAATTAATGAAGTCTCTTCATATAAATATATCTACTATAAAAACTTTAGCTAAAAAAGGTATTTTTATTTTTGTTGATAAAAAGGTTAATCACGATCCGTTTAAGGATAGATTGTTTGAGGACAAGAAAGTTATATTAACTAATGAGCAAGAATTTATTATAAATAAAGTAATAGGTTCGCTAAAAAAACAGGATTTAAGACCTGCACTTTTATATGGGGTAACAGGAAGCGGAAAGACAGAAATATATCTTAACCTTATAGAACATGTACTAAACACTGGTAAGGATTCTATTGTATTAGTGCCGGAAATCTCTTTAACGTCCCAAATGATAGAGAGATTTAAAGGAAGGTTCGGTGATAATGTTGCTATTTTACATTCTCGTTTATCTAGAGGTGAAAAACTAGATGAATGGCTCCGTTTACAGCGTGGTGATGCGAAAATTGTAATAGGTGCAAGGTCAGCGATTTTTGCACCTTTTAAAAACATTGGGTTAATTATATTAGATGAAGAACATGAAACTTCATACAAGCAGGAGGAACATCCAAAATATCATACCCGCGAAATTGCCAAATGGCGAGCAAATTACAATGGAGCATTAGTATTACTTGGGAGTGCTACTCCTTCAATTGAATCATATTATAATGCGATAACTAATAAATATACATTATTAGAGTTACCTAATCGAATAATGGGAAGACCTATGCCGAGTATTGAATTAGTTGATATGAGGGAAGAGCTAAAACAAGGTAACCGTTCTATGTTTAGTCAACAGTTACAAGATAAAATATCAGATTGTTTAGATAAAGGAGAACAAATTATTCTTTTTCTTAACCGTAGGGGACATTCTACTTTTGTAATGTGTCGATCTTGTGGTTTTGTAATGAAGTGTCCTAACTGTGAAATATCCCTAACATATCACAATACTAATGGTATGTTAAGATGTCATTATTGTGGATATGCTGTTAAAGAGCCTAAGGTTTGTCCAGAATGCAATAGTATGCATATTCGATATTTTGGTACTGGGACACAAAAGGTTGAGGAAGAACTAACATTGAAATTTCCGGGAATTAGAATTATCAGAATGGACGTAGATAGTACTAATAAAAAGGGAGCACATGATAAGTTACTATCATCTTTTAAAAGACGCGAGGCAGATATTTTGTTGGGGACACAAATGATTGCAAAAGGATTAGATTTTGAGTCTGTTACATTAGTTGGGGTAATGGCAGCTGATACAACACTTAGATTACCAGACTTCAGGGCTGCAGAGAGAACTTTTCAATTATTAACGCAAGTTAGTGGCAGAGCTGGAAGGCATCATTTATTAGGTAATGTTGTAATTCAAACTTATACACCTGAGCATTATAGTATACAATATGCAAGTAATCATGATTATCAAGGTTTTTTTGAAAATGAATTAAAACAAAGAAATATAATGGGCTATCCACCATATTTGAATTTAATATTGGTTCACTTTACTCATGAGATAGTGAGCCAAGCTGTAAAGGCTAGTCAAATTTTCGTGCGGGAATTAAAAAAAGTTTTACCAAAAGGAGTAGAGATATCAGATCCTGTTATATCTCCAATTTCTCGTATAAAAAATAGAAATAGATTTCAATGCATGATAAAATTTAAAGATGGGTCGGACGTAATACCAATTATTAATAAAACGATGATTAATGTTACTGATATACTTAAAGATCGTCGATTACAAATAAGTATCGACTTAGATCCATATATATTAATGTAGAGGAGGGTTTTATTATGTCTATAAAAGTTGTTATTAAAAATGGTGATGTCATGTTAAGGGAAAAATCAAAACCGGTCAACGAGATAACCCAAAGAACTATTAAATTATTAGATAATATGGCCGAAACTATGTATGATTCGGATGGGGTGGGATTAGCCGCAGTGCAAATCTCAATATTAAAGCGTATAGTTGTGATAGATATAGGTGAAGGATTAATTGAGATGATAAACCCAGAAATAATTGAAAAAGATGGCGAACAAATTGGCGCGGAAGGTTGCTTAAGTGTGCCAGGAATAATAGGAAATGTAAATAGAGCAGAAAGAGTTAAGGCAAAAGCATTAAATCGACAAGGGGAAGAATTTTTCATTGAAGGCACTGGTCTTTTAGCCAGAGCAATTCAACATGAGATTGATCATCTAGATGGTATATTATTTATTGATATAGCAGAAGATTGTTTTAAACAAGACGACTTAATACTATGAAATACTGATTGTATATATTAGATTGCAGCAAGTATTTTTACAATGTTAGGAGTGATTTATAGTGAAAGTAGTATTTATGGGTACCCCAGAATTTGCGGTATCTTGTCTGCAGAGCTTAATAGATTATAGCTTTGATGTAGTTGGTGTTGTAACACAACCAGACAAACCTACTGGAAGAAAACAGGTTTTGACAAAGCCACCAATAAAAATACTTGCGGAAGAATTGAATATTGAAGTTTACCAACCAATTAAAATTAGAAATAAAGAAGCTATTGATTATATATTAGCCTGGAAACCGGAAATAATTATTACTGCAGCTTATGGGCAAATCCTTCCTAATGAGTTATTAGAAACTCCTAAATATAAGGCTATTAATGTTCATGCTTCCTTACTACCTAAATATAGAGGTGCAGCTCCGATTCATAAATCAATTATTGATGGAGAAAAAGAGACGGGAATAACAATTATGTATATGGTAAAAGAACTAGATGCTGGAGATATAATTACTCAATCTATTGTTTCAATAGATACAAATGATTCAGTTGGGACCTTATTAGACAAACTAAGCCAGACAGCATCAAAATTACTTATTGAGACATTAAGATTAATTGAGAATGGTGACTCAGTTTCAATATCTCAAGATAGTACTAAAGCTACTTTTGCTCCAACTTTAAAAAGAGAAGATGAATTAATTTGCTGGAATAGAACAAGTGAGGAGATATATAACCAGATAAGAGGATTAAACCCTTGGCCCGTAGCTTATACATTTTTTAATAATGATATATTCAAAATTTGGTGGGCAGAGCCAATAGAATACAATCATAAACGTTTACCGGGAACGATTATTAAAGTGGATAAAGAGAATCTTTATATTGCTACTAAGGACGGTGCACTTAATTTAAAAGAAGTTCAACCTGCCGGTAAAAGAAAGATGGATATCGGTTCCTTTCTAAAAGGTATAAAAATAACATTAGGAGATAAAATGGGTGAATAAACTTAAAAATATAGAAACTTCAAGAGAACTTGCACTAGAAGTTTTAACAAAAGTGGATAAGGAGAAGGCTTACAGTAACATTCAACTAAATCAATCGTTACAGAATGCTAATCTATCAAGGTTAGATATTAACTTAGCGACAGAAATAATTTATGGAACAATTCAGCGGTTGAATACAATTGATTGGGTGATACAAAAATATCTCAAGAATGATATTAAAGAATTAGAGTTATGGGTTAAGAACTTACTTCGTTTAAGTGTTTATCAAATAATTTATTTAGATCGAATACCATCTCATGCCATAGTTAATGAGGCTGTAGAAATTGCAAAAAAAAATGGGCATAAAGGTATCGCTAGTATGGTGAATGGGGTACTAAGAAATATTATAAGAACTGAAACAAAGATTAAAATTCCTGAAATATTGAAGGATTACGAAAAAATCACAATTGAACACTCACACCCAGAGTGGATTGTTAAGAAGTTTATCAATGAATATGGTTTATGCGAAACTGAAGAAATATGCAGGGAAAACAACAAAGCACCATTTAATTCAATAAGAGTTAACACTTTAAAAATAACTAGAGAAAAGATGATTGGTTTATTAAAAAATGAGCTTGGCGATGACACAGTAATTACCCCCTCATCTCTATCAAAGGAAGGGATAAGAATTAAAGGCTCTGGTAATCTAGCAACATTAAGTTTGTATGAAGAAGGATTCTATTCGATCCAAGATGAGAGCTCGATGTTGGCAGTTGATGCCTTAGATCCAAAACCTTATATGACAGTACTTGATGCAACAGCTGCACCAGGTGGAAAAACTACACATATAGCTGAAAAAATGCAGAACAAGGGAAGAATTATTGCTTCGGATATTCATAGGCACAAAATTAAACTTATAGAGGAACAGAAAAAACGTCTTGGAATTGATATTATTGAGACAGTATGTATTGATGCAAGGGATTTACATAAAGAATATGGAGCAATATTTGATTGTATATTACTTGATGTACCGTGTTCTGGGTTAGGAGTAATAAGGAGGAAACCAGAATTAAAATGGACTAAGTCGATAGACGATATTACCAAGTTAATAAAAGTACAACAAAACATTCTAGAGAACGTCTCTTCATTACTAAAACCAGGTGGTATATTAGTATATAGTACCTGTACAATGACAAAAGAAGAAAACCAAGATATGATTTATAGGTTTATCAAAAAATATCCGGAATTTAAGTTAGACAAGCTTTTATCAACCTTATTGTCAGAGTCTATTAATCAGAAAATTGACACAAGTGAAGGAATGTTACAAATTTTACCTCATTATTTTCATACTGATGGATTTTTTATTAGTAGAATGGTAAAATTATAAAAATATATAAAATATAAAAATGATATTTGAGAATGGTGTGAATATGAAAAATAAAAGTGTTTACGATTTTACCTTAAAACAATGGAGTAACTGGTTGAATGAAAATAATGAACCATTATATAGGGCAAAACAAATCTTTGATTGGCTATATATAAAGAGAATTAATACATTTGATGAGATGAGTAATTTAACAAAAGATTTAAGAAAAAAGCTAGAAGAGAATTTTGTGTTCCAGACTTTAATCATTGAAGACAAGTACACTTCTGAAAGTACAATTAAATATCTATTTAGGTTAACTGACGGTCATGCAATTGAAACTGTAATTATGAAACATGATTATGGTACTAGCATATGTGTTTCTACTCAAGTTGGATGTAAGATTGGTTGCACATTTTGTGCTTCCTCAATAGGTGGACTTAAGAGAAACTTAACTTCTGGAGAAATTGTATCGCAAGTTATTGAAGCACAAAGAATATTAGATAAACAGGAAGATAAAATTAAAAGTGTTGTAATAATGGGTACTGGAGAGCCATTTGATAATTACGATGAGACCATTAATTTTATTAATATCATTAATGATGAAAATGGTATAAATATTGGTCAACGTCATATTACTGTTTCAACAAGTGGTATAATACCAAAAATTTATGAGTTTGCTGATTTGAATTGTCAGGTAGTGTTAGCAATATCTTTACATGCTCCAAATAATGAAATTAGGTCGAAAATTATGCCAATCAATAATAAATATCCATTGAATGAACTAATTGAAGCTTGTAATTATTATATTAATATTACAAAAAGAAGGGTAACTTTTGAATATGCTTTAATTAAGGATGTGAATGATCAAGAAAAACACGCAATTGAATTAGCAGAATTATTAAAGGATATTAAATGTCATATTAATCTGATACCATTAAATAATTCTCCTGGTAGTGAATACGTTCGTTCTTCAAATAATAAAATTTCACTATTTAAAAGAACTCTTGAAAGGTATAAAATAAATACCACGGTAAGAAGAGAGCATGGTAATGTTATTGAGGCTGCATGTGGTCAACTAAGGGCTAAAAATATTAATTAATTTAAATTGTTATGAGGTGAAGGGCTTGCAATTTGTTGCTCGGACTGATGTAGGAAAAACAAGAGATGTTAATGAGGATTATGTTTTTCTAAATTATACATATCCAAATGGGATAACTATTGCCATTGTAGCAGATGGAATGGGTGGCCATCTTGCTGGAGAAATTGCAAGTAAGACTGCGGTTGATAGAGTTTGTCAAGTATTAGAACCTAAGATGATATTAAATCAATCCACTGATGAATATGAAACCCTACTAGAAGAAGCTATTTATGAGGCAAATAACTCTGTATATAATCTCTCATTAACTAATAAAGAATATAGTGGAATGGGAACAACGATTATTGTTGCTTTAATATCTACTGATTGGTTAATATTGGCGCATGTCGGCGATAGTAGGGCTTATTTAAGTAATGGAAATAATTATATACAATTGACAAAAGATCATTCATTAGTAAATGAACTAATAGTAAACGGTCAAATTACTGAAGAAGAGGCTTTAGTTCATCCTCAAAGAAATATACTAACAAGAGCATTGGGTACTGACCTATTGGTCAAGTCTGATATACTGAAAGTTAACTGGCAAAAGGACCAAAAATTAATTCTAACTTCTGATGGACTAACTAATTATGTATCAGAAAGCAAAATTTCTAAAATATTAAATGATAATTCTATACCATTGGAAAAGATGGCCGACTATTTATTATTAGAAGCAATTGAAGCTGGTGGGGAAGATAATATTTCTTTAATAATTGCTAAAAATATTTAATTATATTGTTTGTGAGAGGTGAACTCTTTGAATAGAAAAACATTAAATAATAGATATAAAATAGTAAGCAAAATTGGATCAGGTGGAATGGCTGACGTTTATTTAGCTTTCGATATTGAACAAAATCAAAAAGTGGCGATAAAAATATTGCACCATCAGTATATTAACGATAACGAATTTGTAAAAAGGTTTCGTCGCGAAGCACAAGCAGCTTCAAGTCTATCACATGAAAATATTGTAGCGATTTACGACATTATTGAAGAAGATGATATGTATTATATTGTTATGGAATACGTGGAAGGGTTAACATTAAAAGAGCTTTTAAAAAGAAAAGGAAATTTAAGCATTGAGGAAACAATAGAAATAACGAAACGAATCCTTTTAGCATTAAACCATGCTCATCAAAACAAAATAATTCATAGGGATATAAAGCCACATAATATATTAATAGGGAATAACAATGAGGTCAAAGTTGCAGATTTTGGTATTGCTAGATCTGTTTCTCAAGCTACTATTACACACACAGGATCATTACTAGGTTCGGTTCATTATTTATCACCAGAACAAGCAAGGGGCGGTTGGACGGACGAAAAGACAGATTTATATTCTCTGGGGGTAGTAATATATGAAATGGTTACTGGGAAACTACCTTTTTCTGGGGATACACCAATATCAATTGTGTTAAAACATTTACAAGAAAATTTTGTTTATCCGAAAGAGATAAATCCTGATATTCCACAGAGTGTAGAAAATATTGTGTTAAAAGCACTAATAAAAGATCCTAATAAAAGATATTCATCAGCTAAAAAAATGTTGCAAGATATTGAAACAGCACTTGATCCTGATCGAATAAATGAACCAATGATTATGCTAGAGTCAGATGAAACAGATAATGAAGATCATACGATTATAATTCCAAATATAAAAGATTATGAGAATCTATATTCTAAACAATTAAGAAAATCAAATAAAAGTAAATTTTTCAGAAAAATTCCTCTTTTAGCAAGCGTATTGATATTTCTAATAGTAGGTATTTTTGGGTTTCAGTTTATGGAAGCAAAGTTTGAAACACCTGAGATTGAGGTTCCAATCTTAGAAGGTAAGCAAGAGGATGAGGCTATTGCATTATTAAACGAATTAAATTTACAATACAATATTATTGAACAAAATGATGAAATAGTTAAATCTGGTATTGTTATTAAACAAGACCCTAATCAAGGCAATATTGTTAAGAAGACTCAAGAGGTTACTTTATATGTTAGTATAGGAAAAGAACAATTTAGTATGATTGATTTGATAGGGAAACAAAAAAATACTGCTAAATTTATATTAGAACAACAGGGATTTATTAGTGATAATATTATAATTAATGAAAACTATGATGAAGATACACCTAGTGGTTTAGTTTATAAACAAGAGCCTTTATCTAATACAGAAGTTATACCAGAAGAAACTAGAGTAATTTTATTTGTAAGTAAAGGTAAAGAAAAATTTGAAATGCCAAATCTGTTGGGGCTTACCTTGACAGAGGCGGAAGCAACACTATTAAAGTATGATTTAGAAAAAGGAAATGTTGATTGGGATTTTTCAATAGAGCAAGCATATGGGAAAATATATAGACAGTTTCCTTATGATGCTGGTAAAGAGGTAACTAAAGGAGATCAGGTAGATTTATTTGTAAGTCTTGGTTATCCAAAGGGTGTTAATGTAATTCCTGGGGAAGTCTTAGTTGTGCAAGATGAGTCAAAGACATCCGAAGTGACAATAACTATTCGTGACTCACGTGGAAGAGATATTGTTTGGAAAAAAGAGATGATAACTGGTAGTAAGTATTATGATCAAATTGAATTAATATTAATGCCTGGTGATAAAGGAACAATTAGCATATATTTAGATGATGCATTATATCAACAAAAACCAGTCTTCTATTATTAATATGGAGGGAATGTATGCCTGAAGGGCAAATAATTCGCGCATTAAGTGGATTTTACTATGTCTTATTTGATGACAAACTATTTGAATGCAAAGCAAGAGGAATATTAAAGCAGAGGAAGCAATCACCATTAGTTGGTGATAATGTATATTTTGATATTATTGGAAATGCTAAAGGACACATTACAGAGTTAAAACCAAGGAACAATGAGTTGATTAGACCTTCCATTTGCAATATCGATCAAGTTATAGTAGTTACATCGGCTATGGAACCGGATTTTAGTACCGTTTTATTGGACAAGTTCATTGTTCATGCTGAACATTCGCGAATAGAACCAGTTATTTGTATAACGAAAATTGACATATTAGATGATTTGAAAGAAATTAACAAAAAAATAAAAGTTTATCGTAATATTGGCTATAAGGTTATTAAGACTAGTAAACAAGGACATGGAATTAATGAATTAAAGAAGACCTTAAAAGGAAAAATATCGGTTCTTTCTGGACAATCGGGCGTTGGTAAATCAACTTTACTAAATACTTTGGTAGCTGATTTGAATTTGGAAACGGGTGTAATTAGCCAAAGATTAGGAAGAGGAAAGCATACAACTAGAGAGGTTCAATTAATTGACTTACCATTTGGCGGGAAATTAGCTGATACACCTGGTTTTAGTCAATTGGATTTTCAAGGAATTACACCTAAGGAATTAAGCAGTCTATTTTTAGAGATAGATAGTTACGCGGATCAATGTCGTTTCAGGGGTTGCTTACACCAAAACGAACCTAATTGTGCAGTAAAAGAAGCTGTTAAAGATAAAATAATAGAATTAGAACGTTATGAACATTATTTAACTTTTCTAAAAGAATTAATAGATACGGAACTAAATAAATGGAGGTAATTTTGTGGTAAAAATCGCACCATCAATTTTATCAGCTAACTTTTCTATATTAGGGGAGGAAATAAAATCCATAACTAAAGCTGGGGCAGATTTAATTCATGTAGATGTCATGGATGGACATTTTGTTCCTAGTATTACAATTGGACCTTTAGTAGTGGAGTCGATAAGACCTATCACAAAACTACCATTAGATGTACATTTAATGGTTGAACAACCCGACAAGCATATTGAGAATTTTATAAAAAGTGGAGCTGATATAATCTCAATACATGCTGAGGTGACACAACATTTACATAGAACCATTTACCTAATAAAGAATTCAGGGGTTAAAGTTGCTGTCGCGTTAAATCCTGCAACTCCATTAAATGTATTGGATTATATTCTTAAAGATTTAGATATGGTTTTATTGATGACGGTTAATCCTGGATATGCTGGACAGACTTTTATACCAAATGTTTTATCTAAGATAAAAGAATTGCGGCAAACGATTAACTATAGTGGTCTAAAGATTGATATTCAAGTTGATGGCGGGATTAATAATCATACTTATAAAAAAGTAGTTGAAGCTGGAGCAAACATTTTGGTTGCTGGATCATATGTTTTTGGTAGTGAGAATCGTGAAACGGCAATTAAGGAATTGAAAAAGAATTCATAATAAAATTCACACTATTGACATATAATTATCAATAATGTAATATTTATTTTAATTAATAATTAAATAGAAACTCATTTAACCTTATTGTGAGTGGTGGAGGGACTGGCCCGATGAAACCCAGCAACCGTTATAGTTTTTTAACTATATGTGGTGCTAAATCCTACAGCTAAAAGCTGAAAGATAAGGATATCAAAGGTAATTTTGACCTAAAGGATATCCTTTAGGTCTTTTATTTTTTTTACATAAGGTAAAAGGAGGTTTTCCCTAAAGTGAGAAAGTCATATGAAGAGATCAATAATAGGATAAAAGAGGGAAAAGCAGTTGTAGTAACAGCTGAGGAAATTATATCAATTGTTAAGGAAAAAGGAATTGAACAAACATTAAAAGAGGTTGATGTCGTAACAACTGCTACTTTTAGTCCAATGTGTTCTTCTGGTGCATTCTTAAATTTCGGGCATTCAGATCCTCCAATCAGGATGGAGAAAATTACTCTTAATGGTGTTTCGGCATATTCGGGACTAGCAGCTGTCGATACTTATATCGGGGCAACAGAACCTTCGGAAAGAGATGGAATTAAATACGCAGGTTCTCACGTAATTTGTGACTTAATTGATGGAAAACCTGTACACTTAAAGGCATCATCAAACGGAACTGACTGTTATCCTCGTAAGGAGATTGATACTTCTATTACTTTAGATTCTATAAATGAGGCATATCTCTTTAGTCCAAGAAATTGTTATCAAAATTATGCGGCTGCTACAAACAGTTCAAATAAGACATTGTATACATATATGGGAATTTTGAACCCGAATATGGATAATATAACCTATTGCACATCAGGTGAGCTTAGTCCATTGGTTAATGATCCTTATTATCGAACAATAGGGATTGGTACAAGAATATTTATTGGTGGTGCCCAAGGTTTTATATCTTGGCAGGGGACACAATTTAATACTTCAAGAGAGAGAAGCGAAAAAGGTATACCATTAGGACCTGCTGCTACTCTCGCCGTTATCGGAGATTTAAGAATGATGAATACAAATTATATTAAGCCTGCGGTAATTGAAAATTATGGTGCATCAATGTATGTAGGTATTGGCATACCTATTCCTATTTTAGATGAAGAAATGCTTAGACACGTGATTATAGAAAATAAAGATATCTATACAAGTGTTTTTGATTATAGTGTTCAAAGAAGAGAAAGACCAGTTGTTTGTAAAGTTAATTATGAACAACTAAGAAGTGGTTTTGTGGAAATTAATGGTAAGAACATAAGGACCAATACATTGTCTAGCCTATATAAATCAAGAGAAATAGCTAATAAATTAAAGGAATTAATAACCAATGGCGAATTCATGCTACAAGAACCTATTCAAAAATTTCCTGTAAGAAATAATGGACTTAAGTCTTTAGAGGTTTGTGATTATGAGAAGAAAGATAAGGTGAACAACTATGAGTAAAGAAATTATATCAATAAATAAGAAAGAGTGCGTTCATTGTGGTATATGTACTGCAGCTTGTACAACAGGAGCTTTGACTCTTGACAGTAATACGTGGATGTTAGAATATGATGCTAGTAAGTGTATAAATTGTGGTCTTTGTGTGATGGCATGCCCATTAAATGTTATTATGAAAGTAAGTTAATATTAACATGTACCAAGAAAGAATTTATAGAAAGTCGATGAAACCTCAAGGTTTAATTAATTTTACTGTTGTCGAGGAAGAGACTGATTTACATGTATCAGCATATACAAACTTAGAAATTGAAACTAGAAGACATGTTCTCATCTATAGGCAACAAATTATTGATTATATTAGTAAAAATCCACTCTTTAAGAAGAGTCTTATTCCTATAGAAGTAGATAGTAACTCTCCCGATATTGTGAAGCACATGGCATGGGCTGGGGAAATGGCACAAGTAGGACCGATGGCAAGTGTCGCAGGCGCTATGGCACATTATGTGGGGAATGCATTGCTAAAATCAAGTAACGAGATAATAGTTGAAAATGGTGGGGATATATTTATAAACTCTAAAAAAGAGAGAAGTGTACTTATTTCAGCTGGCAACTCTCTTTTTTCAGATAAACTTGCTATAATTATTAAAAAGGAAAGAATGCCATTAGGAATTTGTACATCTGCAGGCACAGTTGGTCATTCTTTAAGTTTTGGCAATGCAGATGCGGTAGTAATTCTTTCGAAGGATACACTACTAGCTGATGCAGTAGCAACTGCAGTTGGTAACATTGTAAAAACAGTCAATGATATAAATACTGGAATTGATTATGGAAGCTCAATAAAAGGGGTAGAGGGAATTCTAGTGATTATTGAAGATAAATTAGGTGTATGGGGAAACATAGAGTTAACTAGATAAAATAAAGTATAAGAGGAGAGTCAAATGAAAATTAAAGATATATTCTCAAAAAAGAAGCCTGTTATTTCTTTTGAAATATTTCCTCCAAAGAAGGATTCCTCTATTGATACTATTTATAAGACAATAGACGAACTAATACCATTAAAACCTGACTATATAAGTGTTACATATGGGGCAGGAGGAACCTTAAATAATAATAAAACTATCGAAATTGCTTCATATATTAAAAACACTTGCAATATTGAGGCTTTAGCTCACTTAACTAGCATAACTTCTACGAAAGAGATAATAAATAAAATATTAGATGAGTTAAGTAAAAATAATATTGAGAATATTCTTGCATTAAGGGGAGACTTTCCCCAAGGTGAGAACATTGAACTTATAGAAAATTTGCATTTTAAATATGCAAAAGACTTGGTTAATCACATTAATGATTACGATGATAAATTTTGTGTAGGTGGAACATGTTACCCTGAAGGACATATTGAAACTAGAGACATTGAAAAAGAGATAATCTATTTAAAAGAAAAAGTTGATATTGGAACTAGTTTTCTAGTCAGTCAGTTGTTTTTTGATAATAGTTTGTTCTATGACTTTAAAGAAAGAGTAGATAAAAAAGGTATTAATGTTCCTATTCAGGCTGGTATTATGCCTGTAATTAATAAAAAACAAATAAATAGAATTGCTACTCTTTGTGGTGCTTCCCTTCCAAGGAAATTTACTAAAATAATGGACGAATATGAAAGTAATTCTGAAGCATTAATGGATGCAGGGATTGCATATGCTACTGAACAGATAATAGATTTATTGTCTTCTGGTATTGATGGAATTCACATTTATACAATGAATAATCCTGAAGTAGCAAGGAGAATAAGTGGTAATATAGCATCAATTGTAAGTGCATTGAACAGTAATAAAAATTCTAAAAATAATTTTTAAAGAGGGAGATCACTTGTATATTGATAAAAAAGAAGTACTAAGATATTTGGGCCATAAAGATCAATATGTAGATGACTCATTGGATTTATTAATAGAGGAAACTATTGAAGAAATAAAATTATATATACAACCAAAGTCGACCTTCAAAATATATCAAGTAATAAAAACTAACGATGAAATTAATTTAAAGGGAACTAGTGTGATTTTTAAAGGTGAGGATATAAAGAAACATCTCCAAGACTCAAATAAATGTGCAGTTATGGCAACTACTCTTGGAAACATGATAGAAAGTAAAATAAAATATTATCAAAAAATTAACCTAACAAAAGCACTTATTCTAGATTCTTGTGCTACAACCGCTATCGAGAGTTATACTGACGAAATCCAAGAAAAAATTAAAGAGAAGGCTACGGAAGAGGATTTAGCTATTACATATAGATATAGCCCAGGATACGGTGATTTTTCAATAAATATTCAAAAAAATATAATTAGTATTTTAGAAGCCAACAAAAAGATAGGTCTTACAGCTACAGAAAATTATATCTTATTGCCCAGAAAATCGATAACTGCGATTATTGGGTTTCAGGATAAGAAGATAACTAGAAAACATCCTGCATGTAATAATTGTTTAAAATATAAAACCTGCAAATTCGTGAAAGAGGGTAAATACTGTGGCAAATAAAGAAATACTCGAATTTTTATCAGGCGATGATTTTTTAATTTTTGATGGTGCCATGGGAACTATGTTGCAAGAAAGTGGACTTGAGGTTGGTGAACTTCCAGAAACATTTAATTTCACTAATCCTGAGACAATTATTGGAATTCATCAAAAATATGTTGATGCTGGTGCAAAAGTAATCCTAACTAACACTTTTGGTGCCAATGAATTAAAGCTTATTGATACATCATATACTGTTGAGGATGTAATTAATCAAGCAGTTAAACTAGCTAAACAAGTTAAGGGTGATAAATATATTGCGCTAGACATGGGACCAATTGGAGTTTTACTTGAACCAATGGGCATATTATCTTTCTCAGATGCGTATGATATTTTTAAAAGACAGGTATTAGCTGGTGTAAAAGCTGGTGTTGATCTAGTTCTTATCGAAACTATTTCAGATTTGTATGAAGCTAAAGCGGCAGTTCTAGCAGCTAAAGAGAACAGCAATTTACCTATTATCTGTACCATGACATTTACTGATGACGGTAGAACTTTTACAGGGACTGACCCCTTAACAATGGTTACTTTATTAGAAGGGTTGGGTGTTAACGCTTTAGGCGTTAACTGTTCACTTGGGCCAAAGGAATTAATTCCAATAGTTGAAGAAGTTCTTAAATATTCTTCTATTCCAGTCATAGTCCAGCCTAATGCTGGACTTCCGAGAATTAAAGATGATAAAACTATCTACGATATTACACCTGAAGAATATGGATTTTATATTAAGGAAATGGCAGTAAAGGGTGTTAGAATTCTTGGGGGTTGTTGTGGAACTAATGATAAATTTATTAAAGAAATAGTTAAGGTTTTAAAGGATTTAAAGCCAAGAAGAGTTGAACATAAGGGTTATACTGCTGTTTGTTCAGCTACAAAAACCGTGATTTTAGGTAAGGAAATTAAGATTATAGGTGAGCGAATAAATCCAACAGGTAAAAAGAAATTCAAGGAAGCTTTAAAGACTGGTAACATTGATTACATTTTAACTGAGGCTATTAATCAGCAGGAAGCTGGGGCCGATATACTAGATGTAAATGTAGGATTACCAGAAATCGACGAAGAACAAGTCATGGTAAATGTTATTAAAGAAATACAATCAATTATTAATTTACCACTTCAAATTGATAGTTCAAGTTCAAGAGTTATTGAAGCTGCAGCAAGGATTTACAATGGGAAGCCTATAATTAACTCAGTTAATGGTAAGAAAGAAGTAATGGATGAAATATTTCCTATTGTTAAAAAATATGGTGCGTGTGTAATAGGCTTAACATTAGACGAAAAAGGAATACCAGCTAGAGCCGAAGAAAGAGTGGATATTGCTAGGAAAATAATAAATACGGCTCAAGAATATGGAATACCAAAAGAGAATATATTGATTGATTGTCTTGTTTTAACGGCATCTGCTCAACAGGAAGAGGTTATTGAAACTATAAAAGCAATTAGAATTATCAAAGAAGAGTTCGGAGTAATGACAACCCTAGGTGTTAGTAATGTTTCTTTTGGACTTCCGAATAGGGGGCTATTAAATCAAACATATTTGATTATGGCACTTACACAAGGTTTAGATGCACCGATTATTAATCCAAATGATAACATTATAATAGACACGATTAATGCTTTTAGGGTTCTCGTTAACGAGGATAAAGAAGCAAATAATTATATAAAAAACTTTTTCGAATCAAAGGACAAGCAAATAGAAGTTATTGTCGATAAAAATTTAGAAAAAAGTTTGATCGATATTATAATTAAAGGGTTAAAAGAAGAATCTGCGGTAAAAACAAAAGAACTTTTAACACAGATAAGTGGGATGGATATCGTAAATGAGCACTTGATACCAGCATTAGATATAGTAGGAAAAAAGTATGAAAAAGAGGAAATATTCTTGCCCCAGCTTATCCAATCAGCTGAAACGGTAAAAAAATCCTTTGAAGTAATAAAAGAGAGTATACAACGTAATGGACAAAGTGAGTTGAGTAAAGAGAAGATTATCTTGGCCACTGTGAAAGGTGATATCCACGATATTGGTAAAAATATCGTCAAAGTTATTCTTGAAAACTATGGATTTGAAATAATCGATCTCGGAAAAGATGTTCCAATAGAATTAATTGTTAAAACAGCTAAGGAGTCAAATGTAAAATTAATAGGTCTTAGTGCACTGATGACTACAACAGTAAGAAATATGGAGCTAACAATTAAGGTACTTAAAGATAGTGGAATAGAAAGCAAAATTATAGTCGGAGGGGCGGTTCTTAATCAAGAATATTCAGATATGATTAAGGCCGATTATTACGCTAAAGATGCACAAGAAGCTGTTAGGATAGCAAAAAAAGTATTTTCTAACTAAAGCCATAATACTAAAGCCATAATACTATTATGAATTATAGTACTATGGCTTTTTTTATACATACAATTAGAAATGTTTATAGCCAATAAGAAATAAACTTTTATTATTTCATAAATTAACAGTGGGTTATTATGGATAATATAATAAATTAAAGAAAATATAGTGACAAATAGCAAAAAATGTCTTATTATAAAATAAAATACATTATATAACAAAATTGGAGAAGGATACATGAATATTAGAAGAAGGTTACAAATAAGTATAGGTTTCGCAGTTATAGGAATTACCTTAATTATTAGTGGAATAACTAAGATTTTTTAAAGTGGGGGAAGTTATGAGAGGAACTAATTTAGTTATTGCTGATAAAGATATTGAATACATAGAATTATTTAAAAGATATGTTCGTGAGACAGAATATGAAAAAAAATTCACAATAAAATCTTTTTCCACAAAAGAAAATGTAGAGCAATACTTACTTAATCAATCGAATATAGAAATTATATTAATAGATATTCAATTATTATCGGATAATTTAGCGTTAAATAATGTTAAAACTATTATTCTATTATCTGAGAAAGATAGAATTGATAAGGAATGGCAGTACCCAGTGGTATATAAATACCAGCCGCTAAATAGACTGATATCGCAGGTATTAGGACTGTTTTTAGAAACTAAAGAAGAGAATAAAAAAATAAATAATGATTACAAAACAAAGGTATTATCTATTTATTCTGCTACAGGGGGAAGTGGAAAGACTACACTGGCAGTTAATACTGCTAAACGATTGTCCTTAAAAGGTAATAAAGTTTTCTATCTTACTCTTGGATTAATAACATCGGTAGAAGTTTTCTTTCCTAGTAGTGGGACATATGATTTTTCTAAAATTCTATACTATCTTAAGAATAACAATAATCAAGTTGTTTCAAAGATTGAAATGTTAAAAAAATATGATGTCGAAACAAAGGTGGATTACTTAGAATCGTTTGTTAATGCAGAAGAAATATTTGATTTGACAATTGAAGATGTAAAACTATTAATTGAATCCATAAAATTACTTGAAATCTATAATTATATAATCATAGATTTAGAAGTATCCTTACATGAATATGTAATAGGTGCTTTAAAAGAAAGCGAATATATTATTTGGTTAATATTAGATGACATTCAAAGCATAGAAAAAACAAAGGTGACAATGAATATACTAGAAAATTTTTTAAATGAAAACTATGAAACATTAGCTGAGAAGATTGTATTTATACATAATAAAAAACTAGGAACAGATATGCAAAACAATTTTTCAGGAACGGGAATTGATTTATTTGGTTATTTACCTTATATTCCTGAATGGAAGATTATAACGAGTAAAAACCAATTATTAACTAATAATTTATTTAATAGTAAAATAGATGATTTATTAATATCAGTAATAAACGATTAACGAGATGGGTGAAATTTATGGAGGTTATCTTAATTGCAATAATATTTGGTGTTATAGCTGCAGTAGGTTTAATTATCTATGAAAAGGTTAGAACAAAAATTAATAATAGACAAAGAATAAAAGAAGTAGTGTATAAGGATGAGAAATATAAAGACTATTCTACTTACATAATGACAGTTAAAGAACAAATTTTCTATAGTTGCTTAGCGGGGTTAGTTTTATTCACTATAGGTTATATTTTTTATCACAATATTATTCTCTCCGCTTTAATTGCTCTTTTTGGTTTGTTGTATCAAAAAATTAAGACTAAAGAGCTTATTACTAAAAGAAAAGAAGAGTTAAATTTACAATTCAAACAGTCTTTATATTCTTTATCCTCAGCCCTATTAGCAGGTAAATCAGTAGAGAATGCTTTTAAAGAAGTAGTCGATGACTTAAGGATGCTTTATCCGAATCCAGATACTTATATTATAAGAGAATTTGAAATTATCAATAGACGTTTTGAAAATGGTGAACCAATAGAAAATGCAATTTATGATTTTAGTAGAAGAGCTGATATAGAGGATATCTATAATTTTGCTGATGTGTTTATTACATGTAAAAGAACTGGCGGAGATTTAATCGAGGTTATAAGACGTACGTCAAATATAATAAGCAATAAAATTGAAACTCAACAAGAGATTTCTGTATTAATATCTCAAAAGAAATTAGAAGCACAAATATTAAGTATTGCACCTTTTGTAATTGTGGCAACAATAAGTTTTAGTTCAAAGGATTATATGGAGCCACTTTATCAGTTTGGTATAGGTTCTATTATTATGACTATCTCTTTAATTATTCTGATATTTTCTTATTTAATATCAAAATGGATTATGAACATAAAGGTGTGATCTAATGATAATTTTTTTATTGGGTTTTACAATTATGCAAATAATATTAATTCTATTATTGTTTTTATTGGCTGGGACTAAGTATAAAAAATTAATCAGTGAACATGGAGCTATATTTCAGTTTTCTTTTATGGCACCTACGACTCTTTATTTAATAGACAAGTTAAGATTACTAGAGCGTTTTCCAAAAATAATTACAAGTATTCACCATAAAATAATTAAGATATACGGAACAAACAATGCAGCAATCTATACAAAGTTATTTGTTTCTCAATTAATATCTACTATTTTAATATTCTTATTGTTTTTTTCTTTACTTGGATTTATTAACAAAGATTCAGTAGTTTTTTATTTTGGTTTTATTTTTACAGGCATCATCTCTTTTCTTCTAATTAAAGAATTAGACAAAAAGATAAGAAAAAAGCAAGAACAAATAATTATTGAATTACCGGAATTTATTAATAAAGTTACCTTATTAGTAAATGCAGGAGAGACTGTTCAGCAAGCAATAATTAGAAGCGTTGAGCATAAAAAAGATTATGAAAAAAGTTATCTTTATAAAGAATTGTTGCTTTCTACTAATCAAATAAAAAATAATTATCCGCTTAATCGAGTCTTGGACGAACTTAGTAAAAGATGCTCCATGCAAGAAGTCTCAATCTTTACAACAACAGTTTTATTAAATTATCGGCGTGGTGGTACTGATTTTGTAACAGCATTAAACAGATTATCGCAAGAACTATGGCAAAAGAGAATATCCTTATCGCGAACATTAGGGGAGCAAGCATCATCAAAGTTAGTTTTTCCAATGGTTTTAATTTTTATTGTGGTACTAATTATTATAGCTACTCCAGCAATAATGCTTTTCTAAATATTAAATTATGGGGGGATTTAAGTGGTATTAATTAAGCAAAGAATTATTAATTTCTTAAGAGAAGAGGAAGGAATGGGAACTTTAGAGGTTTTGTTAATTGTGGCAGTTTTAGTCGCAATAGCCCTTTTATTTAGAGGAAAAATAATTGAATGGGTCAATACTTTATTAGACAAGGCTGACCTTCAGATTGAACAGTTTTAAAAAATGATGAATAAACGTTTACACAAGTTAAGGCAAATTAAAGATTCTTTAAGAAGCGATAAAGGAAGTTTCACAATCGAGGCATCCATGGTTTTTCCAATAGTCTTTCTACTAGTGCTATCATTAGTTTTTGTCAGTATTGTTATCTATGAGAAGGCATCTCTGTATTATATTGCCTCTTGCACTGCTGAAAGGGCAACTTACAACTGGAATAATAGTTTTAAGAATCTATCTACAGGTGAATTCGCTTTGGGGGAGTATGAAAGTAGTTTATATTGGCGTTTGACTGATGACAGAATATTTGATTCTTTATTAAATCTTTCAAACGATTTTCAACCAATTGAAGTTACAATTAAAGAAGATTATGGGCTTGGCTACTCACTTCCTGGAAAAAAAATGATGCTGCTTGCAGATAATATACCAAAAAATTTAAGTGGTAGAATAATCTATCAAAACAGTATACAAAGAGGGATTATTGTTGAACTTGAAAGTTCAATGAAAGTACCTTCTTTTGTTACCGCACTAATTGGTCAAAAGATAGTTGAGAGGGCATATTCAACTGTGACAGAACCAGTCGAATTTATTCGCACAATAGATTTTTTGATGGGTTATTCTTATATAGTAAGTGAGAATAAAGAAAAAGTAACCAATATTCTAAAAAAAGAACAAGCAAAAGAACAAAACAAATAACACGAATAACACTTTCGAGGTGTACCTATGTGAAGAATTTATATAAATCTGAAAAAGGTTCAGTCTCTATTTTTTTAATAATTATTTTTACTGTAATTTTCTTCTTTAATACTGTTTTAATCGATTATGCGAGAATTATTACTGCTAAATATCAAACTGAAAAGGCAGTGAAAGCAGCTACTCGATCAGTTCTTTCTTCTTATGATAACAGTTTATATTCTAATTATGGGATATTTGGATTTAGTGGGGATGAAACTGGGATTTTTAATGAAGTGGTAAATAATTATCTAACTAATTCTTCGGGCTATTTTAATTTTGTGAAGATCAATATTGAAAATAGTAATTCTTCAATTGAGATAGGTCACGAGTTAGCTTATCATCAAGTTTTTGAACAACAAATATTAGAAGAGATGAAATATAAGGCTCCAATAGATTTTACCTTAGAAATAATGGAGCAATTTTCGTCAATATCTTCAAGTATGAAAGAGGCTTCAAATACAACATCAATCCTTTCAGATATTAACGACCAATTTGAAATTAGAAATCAGTCCCTACTGGATGCAATTAATTATCAAAAAGAAGCTGCAGAAATAGTTAATAACATTAATAATAATGTTTTAAATGAGATTCTCGCGAATTACAATAATTATAAAACTAGTATATTAGAACTAGAGAATTTACCAGTTGATGCTAATGATGAAGAAAGTACCGAGAGGGAAGAGCTAGTAAATAATATTGAACAATATAAGCAAGATGCAATATATCAAGCAAATCAAATATATAATCAGTTTTATTCACAATCAGTTTATTATAATAATTTCCTGGAAAATGCGGAAGCAAGCTTAGAAGATGCCATTATTGCTAATGACGAAATGAAAAGAATTATCAATAGTGCTGATTCGAAAATTGATAATGAGCAGTATGATCGCGTTAATATAGATGGTGTTAAGAGTGATAATACCGAGGCAATAAATAATATAAAGACTATCAACGAAAATATTAGTAAGAATGAAGATTTGGCACTTTCAGAAGATTATTTTAATCGTTTTGGAATTGATATAAATGAGCAAATACAACAATATCGAACCATTGAATCAAGTCTTGACTCGTTAAGGGCTTTAGTTGCAAGTGCTTTTAATAATTATAGTAATGGTCTTGAGAATTCAATTAATAAAACAGAAGATTTATTTAGTAAATATAATAGATTATATGGAGACCTGGTAAATCCGAGCAATAAAATATCGGAAAAGGAAGATGAGTTAACTAATAGTCAAGCAGAGATTAAGCAAGAGAAAAAAGCATTGGAAAGAGAAGGAGAATTAAACCTAAATAAGGTTAATGAATTGTTAAATTTAATTAAAACGATAAAGACCAAAAATGATGAATTCACCCTACTTGATCAAAAGTTTAATCAATACAAAGATTATAATCTTTGTTCGGATACGAAAGATATATCTAATTCAATTAATAATTCTCCTACTGTAGCAGTTGACGATGCAATAAAGAATACTGACAGACTCTTTCTCGAGTTAGCTAACGTTCTTGAAGAGATAAGAAACGAAATCTACATAGATGAATATTTATTTTCTAGATTCAATTATTTTGAACCTAGTAATTTTAATGATTTATTATCATTTAGCGGTAATAGTTTTAATTATAATAATATTAAACTAGATGGAGATGCGCTTGCAGAATTATTAGATATATCAAACCAGGAGATTGAATACGTAATCTATGGGATTAATAATGCTGGAGGAAACCTATCTTCGGCTTTGAGAGATATCTTTTATATTAGGTTAGCAATTAATATGATTGAGGCCTTTACAAATCCTAAAGTATTAGCAGCTACAAACCCTTTAGTAATACTGTTGGAAGCAACTATCTATTCTGTATCAGCATCTTTAGTAGATCTAACAAATATTATGCAAGGAAAAGAAGTACCTCTTACAAAAAAAGTTCAACAATTAGATTTTGGCTATGAAAATTATCTTGGGTTATTATATCTGATTAGAGGAAAAGAAAGTGAGAAATTATCTAGAATTCAAGCAGTTGTTGACTATGAAAGTGGAAAAGACTTAACTATAATTCCAACGTATGTTAAGGGTAATGTCGACGTATCCATACAATTATGGTTTATACCAGGAGTTATGAAAGCCCTAAATTACGTTGGTATACTTGATGGACAAGTAGATAAAAATCGTTACATCTTTTCTAAAATTGCCGCCTTCTCATATTAAAAAAACAATAACCCAATTTCAATGAAGGTTGTTGATTAAAGAGAGAAATAATCATTTTTAAGACTATTGTCCTTTTAAGCAGGAGTGATAAAATGAGTTTTTTTAAAAAAAATAAAGGTAGTATGGTGGTAGAAGCAGCTTTGGTTCTACCAATTTTTTTAAGTTTTCTCCTTCTTCTTATTATGATGATAAAAATTTCTATTGTTGAGATTGAATTAACGAATGCTGTATCAGAAGCAACAAAGCAAGTATCTACACATATGTACCCTGTTGGACTTTTATATGATAAATTTAGCGAAACTGAGATTGGAGAAGCAACTGAGATTACAATAGATACAATAAATGATTCAATAGATAAGTTACAAAAGACTAAAAATTTTCTTGCTGAATATTCATTTCTATTGCCTAATGAGGCTAAAAATCTACTAGCTATTAGTGATAGATTTGAAAAAGGCATAGAAGAAACCTATGATAATACGTTAAGTGTTATTTTTCAACCAATAGTTGACTATTATGTAGATGATTCAATAATAAAACTTGAAAATTTTCAGGTTACTAAAGTAGTTTTGCCCGATTTGATACATGGTGAGCAACCTTACTTTGGCATTGAAGTTCGTTATGATATGCGTTTAAATGTCCCCTTTTTTGATAGATTAATAACTTTTAAAAAACAGGCGTATGAGAGAGTTTGGTTAGGGGAAGATCTTAGCTTTACAAAAACTATTAGTGACTCTGAACAAGGGGATAATCAAGATGAACAAGATGTAATTGATGAATCTCCAGATGATGATCAAGAAACAATGTTAATAATTGATTCAATATCTTCTCCTGTTCAACGTGGACATAAAGTAAGGATTATTGCTGAAGGACCAAGCAATAGAACAGCCACAATTAAAATAATGTATCAGAGCGGTTTTATTAAAGAAATTAAAGGAACGTTTAATAATCAAGGTGTACTTATAGCTGACATACAGATTGGTGGTCATTCAAATGAGGGAATCTATCAAGCAATAATAACAGTAGATAATATGGAAGCAAGTGCAGATTTTGAAGTGCTATCTAAAGATAGCATGGAGTCCTATGTAATTGACAGAAAGGACAAGGCTGGGAAGTAATTGAATGGGGAGGCAATTTAGATGGAAACAGAATATATTCTGTTGGCTTTATTAATAGTTATAGCTCTTTATCAAGATTTAAAAAAAGGAAAGATACCGAATAAATTAACTTATTCTGCAATGTTAGTTGGATTAGGCTATCACTTAATAATCAATGGTTTAAGTGGTTTGGTTTTTTCACTAGCTGGAATTACTGTTGGATTTGTCGTTTTTATCCTGCTATATTTAATCGGTGCAGTAGGAGCTGGTGATGTCAAACTATTTGCCGCAATAGGCTCTTTGACGGGAATTGAGTTTGTACTTTATTGCAGCATGTATTCAATTATTTACGCTGGAATTATAGGGATAATAATTATTATTGTAAGAAAAGAATTTTTTATCCGAACTAGTAATATATTCAGATATCTAACAAATTTAATTATATTTTTTAAAGTAACAAATATGAAATCTTTGAAGAATAAAAAGAGTCTAACATTTCCCTTCATGTATGCTGTATTACCAGCGGTTATAACAACATGGTATCTTTCTATCTAAGCAAGATTTTTTATTAGATTAATAAAAATCTTGCAAAAGATTAGAATTATGACAAAATTAGATTAATAAAATAGTTAAGTAACAACAATGGGGCTCAGTATATTTGTGCAGTTTTGAGCCTTGGGGGGGGAGTATGGATGAAAGAAAAATATTTACTAGCTATTGATGTCGGTACTCAAAGCATACGTGCAATTGTATTTAATTTAAAAGGTGAAATTGTAGATTATGCAAAAATAACTTATGATTGTCCGTATTTATCACCTAGTCCTGGCTTAACAGAACAGGACCCTTTATATTACTGGGACAAATTGTGTGAGGTTTGTAACATTCTTTGGAAGCAAGATAAAGTATCTCCAGAATCTATTAAGGCTATGTCTATGACTACTCAAAGGGGCACAGTGATTAATTTAGATAAAAATGGAGAACCTTTACGAAAAGCAATGGTATGGTTAGATCAGAGAAGGGCTAAAGATTTGCCAAGTCTAGGAATACTATGGGATAGTATCTTTAAAGTGGCTGGTCTAAATAGAACTTTACACTCTCTTCAGGCAGAAGCTGAAGTGAATTGGATTAGAGAGAACGAACCAGAGATATGGGAAAATACTGAACATTTCTTATTTTTGTCAGGATATTTATTATACAAATTGACTGGGAAAATTTTAGATTCGGTAAGTAGTCAAGTAGGGTATGTGCCATTTGATTATAAGAATCTTGCATGGTCTAAAGATAACCATTGGAAATGGAAAGCACTACCAGTTAGTAGAGAGAAACTTCCTAAACTAATACCGCCAGGAGAAGTAATTGATATATTAAGTAAAAAGATTGGTGCCCAATTAGGTTTACCTGAGGGTACGCCAATTATTTCTGCTGGTTCTGATAAAGCAATGGAAGTCGTTGGTTCAGGTTGCTTATATCCTAATCAAGGATGTATCGGTTATGGTACCACTGCTACAATCAATATTAATTCAGGTAAATATATTGAACCTATACCTTTGTTACCAGCTTATCCGAGTGGCAAAAATGGAACATATAACATTGAAGTTCAGATATATAGAGGCTTCTGGATGGTGACATGGTTTATTGAGCAGTTTACGGAAAAGGAACGAGAGGAAGCAAAAAGATTAGGAGTTCCTACTGAAGTTGTTTTAGAAGAGATGATTAAAAAGGTTCCGCCTGGTTCAATGGGGTTAACCCTACAACCATATTGGTCACCGGGAATTATTTTCCCTAGTCCAGAGGCAAAAGGTAGTATTATCGGTTTTGGAGATGTTCATAAGAAGGAACATATTTACAGGGCTATAATTGAGGGTTTGGCTTATTCGATTCGAGAAGGGAAAGAACTAATCGAGAGACGAAGTAAAGTAAAAATTAATGAAATATATATTAATGGCGGGGGTTCAAAGAGTGATGAAGTACTGCAGATTACGGCTGATATATTAGGTATCCCCGTATATAGACCAGAAATCTATGAGTCATCAGGTCTAGGAGCAGCAATACTGGCTGCTGTTGGAGTGGGCTTTTATCCTGATATCGATACAGCGGTAAAGAATATGACTAGGGTAGGAAAAGTTTTTCACCCAAATCCTACTGCGGTTAAAATGTATGATGATTTATACAAAAATGTCTACTTAAAAATGTACAAAAACTTAAAGCCATTATATAAATCAATCCAATCTATAACCAATTACCCGACAATAACAAAATAGGTCATCATTCTGAGTAAAGATAAATGTTCTAGAATGTGAAAAAAGAAGTATTGCATTAGACTGCATTAGACAATATTCAAAAGATTTCTATTGCGTTTAGTGTGGAGAAGTATCTGCTTTTTATTGACAGGATAAATCATAAAACTATTAATATCACACACATTATATAGACTATATTGATTCAAGGAGCGAAAGTAGATGTTGGATAAGGAATCATGTTTAAAAGATATTGCTGACATACTTGCTCTTTTGAGTAAGCAAGTAGAAATCTATAATTGTGTAAGTTTCTATGATATCAATATTATTGTAGAAGATTTTTATGCAGAAATGCTGAATTTGATTTTTGGATATAACTTAGTGAATCTCAATGTGGTAGAAAAGAATGCAACTGCAATTGATTTAGGAGATATGAAAAATCGACTTTCCATACAGGTCACATCAGATAATTCAAGTGAGAAGATAAAAGATACAATACGTAAGTTCATTAAAAATGAACTCTATTTGAAATACGATAGACTAGTTATATTAATGCTTATCAAAAAGAAAAAATATACAACTTCCTTTAATACAGAAAACAGATTTGCCTTTGATAGCACAAATGATATTATTGACTATACAGATTTGATGAAAAATATTAGGGGCAAAGAAACAATAGAATTAAAGAGAATAAGAGATCTTGTATTCTCAGAATTTGCTGATAAAATACAGGAGGTAAAGAAAACACAATCAAGTGAAGTTTATACCATTATTGCTTTAATTGAATATATTACTAAAAATAGAGAGTTAAAAAAGAAACTGGATGCTGTTGTTGATCCAGAGTACAAAATAAATAAGAGATTTAAGGAATTTACTGAAAGAATTGTATCAGAATACATTACTTTGCTTACAGTATATGGAGACGCACTTAATGTTGTAAATGATACACTAGATATTGATGAGGCTCAAGAACTTATTACTATATTGTACCTACAGGATATTAGTATAAAATATTTAGACGAGACTAACAACGATCCCATAGAAGCTTTAAACAGGCTCGTTAGCTATTTTGAGGAAAAAATGAGTGAGAATGGAATAAAGTATGATAGAGCTGCTATTAAGTTTTATCTAGTGAATGAAATGATTAAATGCAATGTGTTTCCAAATGAAAGGGGCGAGTACAATGATAACAAATAGTAGAAATGCTAAAATGTCTACAATGTACATCGGCTATCTTATTTTGAATGGAATTAAATATACAAATAAAGAAAAAGTATCAATATATGATATATCTAGCATATTAAAGAAAAAAGGCATTTTAAGTAGTAGACAACTGGTACTTGGATTATCCTTTTTATTTTCTGTGGATATACTTGAATTTGAGGAGGCGAATGTATGGATAAAGAAATAAATAGAATTCGTATTAATCGTCTATACTCAGAAAGCAATATATTTAATGAGATTATTTTTCATGATGGAGTAAATCTAATATTAGGTGAGAAATTTGATGATGCTACTGTGGTAGGAAGAAAAACAAATGGTGTGGGAAAATCTATGAGTATAGAATTTCTGGATTTTTGTTTTTTGAATGATTACAATGATTCTAGAATAAAAAAAATCCCTGACAATATTGTTCCTATGGAAGAAGATATAGCATTAGATTTGGAAATTGGTCAAAACCAGATTACGATAAAGAGAAATCGAAAAAATGAAGCTACACCGCAATTGGTAAGGAACGGTAAACAAGTATCTTTTGAAAAATTAAGTGATGCACGCAATTATTTAGCTGAACTAGTATTTAATAATTTAAATGGTAATGATGTACCTAGTTTTAGAAATATTTTATCTATCTTGATGAGAGATGAGCGGTCAGAGTTTATAGATATTTTAAAGTGTCATGAATTGACAAAATCAATACCTATTGATTTAACATCGCACTTATTTATTCTGGGACTCTCAATAGAGTCATATCAGAAAACTGTTAAGACTATTAAAGAAATTGAAACTTTAACAAAAGTCATTACCAAAAATAAAAATGATTTAACTGATGGTAATAAGAAGAAAATAGCAGATGTACAAGCTGAATTAAATTCACTTGATGATGAACTAGAGAAAATGGAATCTGCAATTGAAAGTTTTAAAAGCAATGAAGCCTTTGATTCAATAGAAAAGGATTTATTGGAATTAGAAAATGCACTGGATCAATTACGAAAAAAACAGAAAGTGCTACGTTATGAGTATGATAAAATAAAAAGATTGCCAAAGCCAGAAGAAATTGACGACATAGAAATTGAATTAGTATACAATCAGTTCAAAAGCGATCTAGGAAGTGCAATCGTAAAATCTTTAAATGAGGTTGTGGGATTCAAAAACAAAGTAGAAGAATTTCAAAGAATGCTTATTAATCAAAAGGCGCATGAACTAGAAGCACAATTAAATGAAATTGCTGAGCGAATACGAGTTCTTGATAATGAGTATTCTGAAAAACTAAAAATCATAGATACAAAAGGTGTTCTAAAAAACTTAAAGACTAGCTTGAAAATATATGAAAACAAAAAGGATGCATGTGCTCATACAAAATTCCTATTTGACGAATATGAAAAAAACAACAAGCGAAAAAAGACCTTATCTTTAAGAAAATCTCAAGAAATTATGGAAATTGATGAGTTGCTTGAAAAGAATAAATCAATTATAAAGGATTTCATTGCAACAATATTAGATATTCATGAAGATATCATGGGCAATAAAGAATGCTCATTTAGTGTGCAGACTGTCGATAAGGCTAAAAACAAAATACCTGTTGAAATTAGTATGCGAATTTTTGATGATGGCAGTCATAGTGTTAACAGAACAAAAGTGTTCATATACGATATGGCATTAATGTTTAATGAACACACGAGAAATCGCCACCCTTTATTTTTGGTTCACGATAACATTTTTGATGTCGATCAGGATACGCTTGTTCAATGTTTGAATTACTTAGCTAAACAAGAAGAAAAATACCAAAATTTCCAATATGTTTTAACATTGAATAGAGACAAAATAGAGAACGAAGAAAGAGCTAAATTAATTAAGATGGTTGTAGATAGTCATATGGTTGCCACGTTTACGAAGGAAAACAAATTTTTGAAGAAAAATTATCAAGAGAAGTAGCGAGATAGGAATGTTAACATTTAGGATGTAAAAGTAGAATGTGGTTTGTTATAAAACCCATTTAAATTCGAGGTTACTCTAGCGTTTAATGGGGGGGTCCATATAGAAACACTTCTTCATAGATTTATCCTTATATACTGAAAAGAACAATCTTAAATAGTTATATTGATATATATTCCCTCGTACCGAGAATGCCATCAAACTTAGCGTAAACCCAAAAAAAAGCATTGATATGTTCCTAATATATTTATGTTTAGAAAGGCAAATCGTTAACGTTTCCGGAGTGAATACTCTCACACTATCTCAAACACAATGGAAAAATTCGTAATTATAGTTTGCATTTTCAACATTAAATGGTATAATTTTCTAAGGGAAATTAAAAAGTTGCCATGACCCTTGAGTGTTGGTAGCACTCAAAGGCTCATGCAGGTGATATCACCACCTACACGTGAGACTATCGTCTCCATAGCAACGATGTTATTATATACTATATTTGGCATTTTCTCAATTGATTAATAACATTAGCACATGTGTAGGGTAAAACCTGTATATGTGCTTTTTAATTTCCCTCCAAAAAAGATAATTCATTGGGGGGGGGGGATTTATATGAGTCAAACTAAAATACTTATCATTGAAGATGAAGTATTAATATCAGAGATTCTGTTTTACAAACTATCGAAAGAAGACTATGAAGTTAAATGTTCTAGAACGGGTCAGGAAGGACTTGACACAATACCCTGTTTTACTCCTGATTTATTATTACTAGATATAACACTTCCTGATATTTTAGGCTTTGATATTTGCAGGGAAATAAAGGGTAAGTATTTATTCCCGATAATTATGTTAACTTCAAGAAACAGTGTAAAAGACCGAGCCTATGGATTAGAATTAGGGGCTATAGAGTATATTACGAAACCATTTGATATGAATGAATTATTAAGAATTATTAAAAAGACGTTAAATCAAAAAAAGGTTACTTATGCAAAATAATTAATTTGAATAATATCAGGCGTAGGTTATTAGATTAGGAGATACGTGAATGTCTATTGAAAAGAAAGATAGCATAATTATATCGGAAAAATATAAAGAGGAGTTTTTCAACAATGTATCACATGAACTCAAAACACCACTAACAATAATAATTGGTTATGCTCAATTATTAAAAGAAGAAAAGTTTAGCTCTGAGGAACTCTATTTAAGGGCTGTAAATAATATGGAATGTGAAGGCAAAAAGCTTAATTCAATAATAGATGAACTTATTGAAAAGGCAAGACAAAATTAAGGTTAATAGATTATTGCACCATAAGAAAAAACGGTGTCTTTTTCGTGCAAATTAGCATAAAAATATTTAAGTAGGGAGAAATTAGTATTCGTTTAACGGAAAGGAGTTATTCCGCAAAGCAAGGAATCTTGTTTTTATTACTCAATAGTGTAATCTAAGATATATAATCATCTAACGCTCAGCTCTTTGCCTTGCAAAGGCTTCGCTAAAGATGACTATATATCTTTTCATATACGATTAACGAAGTTGTCATTCCAAGTATATTTTACTTTAACTTAACATAAAATTTCCATCATTTTTCCAAAAATTATGATATAATGTTTACAATATAGATGGTAATACTGAAATTGTTGGTATATGGTGATGGAGGTGTTGACATGGAAAAACGAATACAGGAAGAGTTGAACATTCTAAAAGACATTATAGTGGACACTGTTCCTGTGGAGCAGATATTCTTGTTCGGCTCTTACGCAAGCGGTATTCCGCATACTGAATCAGATCTGGATATTTATGTGGTGATATCTGAGAATGCAGATATTAGGGAAATTGATGCAATGAGATTAATTCGCAAAGCGATTAGGGATAAAAAAACAATGCCTGTGGATGTGATTGTCAGCAAAAAAAATAAGTTTAATCTGCGTAAATTAGACCCTACCATTGAAAGACAAATAGTGCGGGAGGGGATTGTGCTTTATGGATAACCAAATACGTGCATTGGAATGGCAAAAATTTGCGGAATTGGATTTAAACAGTGCAGTGTATCTTCTAAATATGTGCCCAGTTCCTATTGGAATCATTTGTCATCATTGTCAACAATCTGCTGAGAAATATCTTAAGAGTTATCTTGTTTTGCAAGGCATTAACCCGCCTAAGATTCATGACTTAGATGAATTGTGCAAGCTATGTTCTGAATTGTTTGATGATTTTAAAGATATAGCTGACCATTGCTCTGACCTAACAGCTTATGGTGTCCAACCGAGGTACCCTATGGAGTTGATACTTGAGGAAAAGGATATGCTACAGGCACTAAATAGCGTAAAAATAATTCAAGACTTTGTATTAAATATTGCAAAAGTTCATGGGAATTAATATTTATTTAACGTTATGCGAATAACGTGTGATAATTCTGAATATAGCGACGAATCTAAAAAAGGTAATCTAAGATATATAATCATCTAACGCTCAGCTCTTGCCTTGCAAGGGCTGAGCTAAAGATGACTATATATCTTTTCATATACGATTAACGAGGTTTTATTAGTAAGGAAGTCATCTCGAATAAAGTGTTGTCATTCCGAATAAAGAGAGGAATTTCGTCATTATTACTCAATAGTGTAATCTAAGCTATATAATCATCTAACGCTCAGCTCTTGCCTTACAAAGGCTTCGCTAAAGATGACTATATAGCTTATCATATACGATTAACGAAGTTGTCATTCCAAGTGTATTTGTCAATTGAAAAATGGTCCATCAATTATTACTTTTAAGCCACGATATAGTCTCCTCGAATCTATGACTAGTTTCTCTTGAAATGTCTAATATGTGAGCTTTGTAAGCAAGTCTATCAACTATAGCACCAGTTAACATAGTGTCTTTAAATATTTCTTCCCATCTATCAAATGTAAGATTAGTTGTAATAATCATAGATCCTTTATCATTTCTATTAGATAATAAATTAAATAAGATTTCAGAACCGATTTTGTCAAATGAAATATAACCCAGCTCATCTAAAATTACTAAATCATATCTTTCAAACTTTCTTTTATATGAATTAAGCTTATTTAAACTCATTGCTTCTTTAAGCTCAGTTATTAAGTTTGGTACAGAAGTAAATAGTACATTTCTCCCCTCCATACAAGCCTTTACTCCTAACCCTATTGAATAATGACTTTTATCTGCTCCAGGAGTTCCGATTAGTATTATATTTTCTTTATTATTAATAAATTATAAGGTCTCTAATTCATCAAACTTACTTCTGAATTCATTGCTATATTTATCTCTATCAAAATATTCTAGGTATTTTTTTACTGATTTCTTGATTTTGAAGACTCAAAAAAGGGATTCGACATAAAGATTATAAAATACTGCTTGATTGGGTATAGAAAATTCAAATACATTAATATAAAACGGGGTATTTAAAAAAAAATGCCTACAGTTGAATTGAGTAATAGACATAAAGGTACCTTGTGAGGAGTAAAGAAGTAGAGTTAAAAACGAAGAATAATTTTTCGGAGGTAAAAGTTAAACAAAAAATAGTTTGGAGTATTAATACAAGGTGATAAAGAAAATATAAAGAGATGGGAATGGTTAACTGGTTTAGAATAGCAATAGACAATGAGATATTTATATTAAGTAGGAATGACATGATAGAGAATGTTGTTTCTGCTTTTTAATATTAATAGTATGATAACTAATACCAAAAGTATTGGATTTTGATTGATAATATGATATAATGTTATGTTGCTAAGAAATTTAAATATTGAGGTGAGGATAAATGACATTTTCTTATGACAAGCTTTGGAAATTACTTATTGATAAAAAAATGAATAGGGTTGCTTTACGTGATGCCATAGGTATTGCTCCAACCACACTTGCTAAGCTTTCCAAAGATCAAAATGTTTCTATGGATGTGCTTGAAAAGATATGCAAAGAATTAAACTGCGATATAAGTGATATTGTGGAATACAAGAAAGACTTGGGGGAAAAATGACAATGGGACGTTCTACGGTACATTATACAGATAATAAAACAAATAACAGCTTAAAGAAATTACATAAATTATTAAGACCTGCTGGTACTCCAGTACAAAGAGTAGAATACATTATTGAATTATTATTGTTAAGAATATTTGAAGTAAAGTTAAGACGCGACGGTGAATTTGCCATATTGCGTCAATTGTTTATTGGGAAAGAAGAACAAAAGAGATTATTCACTTATTTGAAAACAATAGATAGCACATCAATAACTTCTGTGCTAAATTCAATTCATTTCCCCTTTTATGGTAATATTGTAACTGAAGTTAGTAAGAAAATTAAAAGTACAGAGCTTTCACCTAAAGTTATGGATGAACTTGTATTAATTCAAAGTGTTTTTGCGAATTCCAATTTTACTAATAATGTAATTGGTGGAAACCTGCAGGAGGTAATAGCTGAGGTTTCAAGTATCGATGAGGCTATGCTTATTAAAACTGATTTATTGGGAGATGCTATCGAATCTGCACTTTCTGAAACAGGCGGTACAAAGGATATAGGACTATATAGAACTCCAGACCACATAAGACAATTCATGGTTGGGTTAATAGAGCCTACAATAAATGATTTAATAATGGACCCTGCTTGTGGAACTGATATGATGCCTCCAAAGTAGACATTCTAATTAATAAAAATTAGATAATCTATTTTGGAGGTTTTTAATGTCTAGATATCCAAAAGTTAGTAAAGAGATTAAGATCAAAGCTTGCGAAGAATATCG